>CAZNIS010000082.1:0-1708 GCA_964573105.1 uncultured Granulosicoccaceae bacterium | reverse complement strand
TGGCCCGGTTCCGGGCCTGGGCGGGGGGGGCGCAAGGCCCGCGCGACGTCGGCAAACTCGCCAGCGAACAGCTGGAACAAGGCCTGATCGCCAGTGCCCTTCAACACACCGGCAATCGCAAACACGAAGCGGCTACCGCACTGGGTTGGGGTAGAAATACACTTACGCGCAAGTTGAAGGAGTATGGCCTGGAGTAGCAAACGCAGGTGTTGGTGAGCGGTGCGAACCGAAACGAAGGTCGGTGGCTTCTTCACCTCACATCGGTGCGCTTCGCATCACTCTGCACACCCTACAATTACATCAACCAAATCGCCGTGCAGTCAGAACCACCATCGACTGACTTCCACTCCTGGTCAACTACACAATCATCACCATCCGATCCTTGAAGTCGACCAGTACCAGCAACACCATCGTCAATCTTCAGATCGAGTTCGTAAAGCACCTTTGCCGGAATACTACCCCCGGTCGAAATCTGGTACGCGCTACTGGGAGATGTGATTTCCTTGCTGGTTTGAGAGATTCGATAGAAGCCGTTGAACGGATTCGTGGGACAAACATTCGCTTGGCACTCTGAGCCTTCGCCGGCGAAACTACCACTAATAAATCCAGATTCGGACAAGTGCCGCCAGACATACGCCTCCTCGGCATCACTGTCTACTGCAGCATTACCATCACCGTCCCCGATGTTTTCCTTGATATGCGTCCCCGCCTTATCAAAATCCCCAGGCAATGCCCGATACCGATCCTGAAACGAGATCCACGCCGTCTCGATACCGGAGATATCATTGGCAATACTCCTGACCCGTGCACTGTTGATCATTTCCTGCCCTTTGACGATACCGCCGAGCAGCAGGCTGATGATCAGCAGCACGATGGCGATCTCGATCAGGGTGAAGCCGTGTTGTTTTCTATAGTTCATTTCTCAATCCCGTTGACAACGCGGCGCGGGTTGCCGCCATACAACATGATCCGATGTCCGCCCCGCCCCGAGTTGATCGGCCGGACATCGCCGAATCGGTTGACCCGATCCGGTTCAAACCGGTCGATCAGGGCAGCGCACCTGCCTGAATCAATTTGCTGTACAGCACGTTTTCTGACAGCCAGATCACCAGATCGTCAAACTGATCGTCACCGGCCTGATCCAGATCGCGGCTGACGTAGCGTGAATCGCCATCGAGATTTTCTATCTCGTCTGCCGACTCCGCGCGACCTGCCTGCCGGCCAGTGGAGTAAATCACTGCAACCACCTGGTTGGCTCGCTCGCTGTCGCAGCTATTATTCGCACACACCCGAAGATCGGGCTTCAGCGCGCTGATACCGATCTCTTGCATCTCCAGTGCCGTTGTGAAATCGGCCTGACCATCGGCGTCCACGTCTGAACGGCTGATCGCGAACCGCAGCGGGTTTCCCCAGCTATCGAGCAGCAGACCTTCGTCGGAAAACCGCCCTGACAGCCCAAGCGCCGCGGCAGGCACATATCCAGAGAACTGATCGCAATCGGCCAGGGGCACAACGGCGTCCTGATCCGCGGGGCACGGCAAGCGGTGCCGCGCTGCGGCAAAACCGAGAACCGCGTCACGTATGGTCTGCAGTTGAGCCTGAGTCTGCGCGCGCTGACGCTCCACCATACGGGCGCCAAAGGGCTTTAACATCGAGCCCATCAACGCCGCCATGATAATCAGTACGATCCCCACTTCCAGTAGCGAGA
>CAZNIS010000081.1:29539-34562 GCA_964573105.1 uncultured Granulosicoccaceae bacterium | reverse complement strand
TAGCACGCTGTTCAACCGGTGCCGCTACCATCTCGATCACTGCGGTGTACTTCGTTACAGCGTGCTCATATCCCTCCCCTTGTAACTCGGCTAGCTGCGCTTCTCTGAGTAGTGCATCCGGTTTATTTGCAAATTGCAGCTCACGTGTAAGCGCAGATGCCTCTGCAAACGAGCCTTCATAAATTTTTGTTGAAATTTCCTTATCAATGTTTTGCGCAATCGCATCGTTAAAGGCGCCGTTGGTCAGCACTGCCATCTGACTGTAAGCATCCACTCTGGCATCTACCTTCGTTTTTTTGCTTTTGGTCGTTAATGTGCTTTCTGGGAACCAGGCCTTCAGAAACCGCACTACCATTCGCAGAGGCTCACCGCGCTGATTCTTGACCTCCAGGCACAACCGCATCAGCGGTTCGGCCATGTCATAATAAGACTCTTTTCCTCTCCTCACCGAGCAGACATAACGCCGCGTCTTTAAATTGCTCAATTGTTTCGAAACAGTGCGCTCATCGATAAAGGTCTCCCCCGCAATGCTTTTGACCGTCATTGCACCTTCCGCATCACAGAGGCATTGTGCGATTTGGCGTTGCTGATCGGGCAGCGCACGCATGCGCTCCTGAAAATACGGTGTCATTTCTTCAGCCAGATCCTCAAACGCGTCGACCAGGCTATCAAGAGTGTCACGGGTCAGGAATTCGGACAACAGCACATACATTCGGTGATTGCCCCCCGCCAGATAATGCAAGGCGCGCACGCGGTAGCGACCTTCTGCGGTAGACAGGTAATTAACAAGTTCGCGCTTTTTTTGCTCGATGGAGATGCGACGTATCAGCTCATGAGCATCGGTAACCGACAAGGCTTCCAGGTGGTGGATATCGAAGAAGCCAAAAAAAGCTTCGTCGCGCTTTGACACATCATCAAAGAGAAGTTGTGATGTGGCAAGCGTTGCGATGCATCGATTTTCCTGCAAGAAGGCTCTCCATGCTGCACGACCGTTTTTACCCAGACTTGGAAAAGTCTGGTCCAGATTCTCAGTGATCAGAAGCAGTGTTCGATCCCCTAGATTGGAAATGACATTGCGCAATATGGCAAGGGCTGCATCTTGGGGTGGCAAGCCGCGCACAGATTCCTTGAAATCTGCTGGAAACTCCTTGGGATACGCGACCGCAAGCTGCCGCGCGATACCAAAAGCCAGGTAAATCAACGCTGTGAATGAGTCATCCTCGCCAAGCCAGCAGATACGCAGATTTTTTGAAAGTTCGCTGCGCTTCCTCAACTCCCATTCGACCAGACTGACAAAGTGGGTTTTGCCGCTGCCTCGAGGACCAATCAGGAGTGCGTGATACATATCACCGGTTGTTGCACTGTTGCAAAGGCGCTTGACGATCAACGAAAGTAGCTCTTCCCGCTGAACAAAAATACGTTGCAGTATTTCAGGATCAGTGTTGCTGGGCGTGTACGCTGACAATGACTGCCGTCGAATCATGATTCAAGATCCTGTGCTTTGATCCACCATCGTTTGATTAGAGGGAAACGAAATGTATAACGCTTGTCGGTGTCACTTTGCAGATAGTGATCCAGGCTTAGTGAACGAAGCAGCTTGATAACATGTTGCTTGTTATTGAGTGGAAACCGGGATTTACACAGCGCCCAAAGGTCACCGATCGATTGGGGCTCGTCTGTAATTGCCAGATGATCCAGCACGGTCCGTGCAATTGCGTCGTCCGGTATTTGCGATCCATCGGCACCGGGAGCGAAGCCGGCATAATAGATCTCGAGTCGAGACCGGAAGTGTTCCATTTCCCAAGGATCATGGTCGTTAGTTAGCTGTATCGCTACAGCTTCTTCAACCTCATGAACGCTAATTGTGGCACCACACTCAGAGAGTCGACCGCAAACGGATTCAATGTAAAAAGGCACAGCATCCGTTAGCTCAACCACGCGATGACAGACTGCCTGCATGGATTTTTCGTCAAGCTCGACACCATCTTCGATCAACAAGCGCTTCGCCAGTAGCACTGCGTCGTCGCCCTTTAGGGATCTAATTTCCACCAGTGGCATATCGTTGAAAGGCTGGCTCGCCAGCTGGCTTTGTTTTAAGTCATCAAGGACATGATGCAGCCCGATCGACCCGGCAAAAACCATCCGCAGTTTCGGCTGCTGCTGGCGTATGGCGCGCAAGAGTTCTACTAGCGCAAGCGCCTCTGAACGTTGATCCTTCGAAGTGTTACGTGCTGCGATCCCCTGCAACATGTAAGGAACCTCGTCCATCAACAGCACAATGGTCTCGTCGGCAAACTGTGTACAGATGCTCTCCAGTGTTTTTTCAATCGTGTTGCGCCAATCCAGCTTGCTGTCCGGCAACCGAATTACACCGCCGATTTCGGTGCCGCCCAGTTTCTGCCAACAGGTTGTCCAGACCTCTTTGGCTTTGGCGGTCCTCGACATGAGTGGAGAGAGCCTGTTGAGCAGCAGTTCTGCAAATCGCTGTGATGAGTCAATTGCCTCAACTTCCATAAAAACAACCTGAAAGCCCTGGCGTGGCTCAGCGAGCATTTTCGTCATCACCGTGGTTTTACCAACACGGCGTTCGGCCGTAAATCGCAGTGACTTGCTTTCGAGTTTGGCCCAGATTTGATCTATCAAGCCATCGCGGCCAATGACGCGTTCCGGGGTGAGTTGTCTAGCCAAGGGGAAACCTCGATATTTACATACGATGTACATATCGTACGATAATAATATCGTACGTCAAGTTTTTCGTATGAAAATTCGCAGCACACTGGAGACCCAACGCAGGACATGACGGCTAAAGATGACATATCTACTTTGATTGACTCGACTGCCCGACAATACCTACGAACAACCTCCGGATGGAGATACGCCGGGTGCCGGGTGCTCGTGCAGTTACACTACGCTTTGCAAAACACTAGGATTCCAGTTGTGGATAACAACCAGCGCCAATACCGCGTGTGGGCACAGGGGGCAACGGACCAGGTTGGGCATCGCAACTACCTGGACCAGCTGTTGCCGCACCTGCAAGCCTGCACTGACCCGCTATTCAGTATCGAATTCAAAACCACCACACCATCGGTCACGACACTGCATGCGCTGTCTGAATTTCGCTTCGCAAGGGCAGCTATTCGCGCTGCTATCGATGCCGAGCAAGCAGGCTATGATGCCTACTTCATGAATCATTTTCAGGATGCCGGTCTGGCCGAGGCACGCGCCACCGTCGACATCCCGGTACTTGGGCTGGGTGAAACTACCTTGCTGCACGCCTGCACGCTGGGGCGCAAGCTGGGGCTGATCGCCATCCATCCCGAATTTGTCCCCTGGCACGAAGACCAGATCACACGCTACGGGCTACAGCAACGCGTTGCCGGCATTCGCACGCTGGACGCCACGATGACGCAATGGATGCAGGCCTTTGCCGACACCGACGGCAAAGCGCAATTAAATACGTTGTTTGAAAAGGAGGCACGGCTGTTACTCGACGCCGGCGCCGATGTGATCGTGCCCACCGGCGGCATTCCGATGATGTTGTTTGCAGCACAGCCTGGCGCCAACATTGACGGTGCGCCAATCGTCAACGGCATCACAGTACTGGTCAAGGCGACCGAAATGGCCATTAAACTGCGCGAGCTCGCGGGTCTGGGCCCAAGCCGCCGTGTTGGATCCGGTTCCAGCAGACCTCAGCAGCAGACCGTCGATGAATTTATTCATCACGGTTAACTGTTCTGCACGCCAAAAAAGGTTCTAGCTATGTTGCGCGCCAATACCCAGCGAGTGCTGGACGACCTGTATCACCTTCGCTCGATCGGCGCATATAAAACCGGTGTGCATCGGCCAACACTGTCGGTCGACGATATGATCGCGCGCCATTGGCTCGCCGATCAATTACAGGCCATTGGACACGAGGCCACTATCGATGGCATTGCCAACGTTTACGGTCGCGCACCTTCACCAGGCCCGATTGTGCTGGCCGGCAGCCATATCGAAACGCAAAATCATGCCGGCTGGCTGGATGGTGCGCTGGGTGTTGTCTACGCACTGGAAGCTGCGCGTGTTGCCAAAGAATCCGGCATCAATGGTGGTGTGGATGTGATTGCCTTTGCAGATGAAGAGAGCCACTTCAGCGGCGCTTCTTTTCTGGGTTCCGAGAGCTTTGCTGGCGATGTGTCGGAAGCCATCATGGACGAGTCGGTCTGCCATTCGGGCCGCGGACGGCTGCGTGACCTGCTGGCCGAAGCCGGACTTGCGAATCGCGAACGGATAACGATAGAAACAAACCGATACAAAGCATTTTTCGAAGCCCATATCGAACAAGGTCAAACGCTTGAAACAGAAAACCTGAAAATTGGTGTCGTCACCTCGATTGTCGCGATCTGGCAATATCGGATTACCTTCACCGGTCTACAGAATCACGCGGGTACCACCAAAATGGCTATTCGACGCGACGCGGGCAAGGCACTGATGGGTCTTTGGCAACGAATAGAAGAAACGTTTCCCAACATCTGCGGACCGCACAGCGTGTGGACAGTTGGGCACGTATCGCTCTCGCCGGGCCAGCCGTCGATCATTCCTGGCGGCGCCGAAATGATTGTGCAGTTTCGCGATGCTGAACCAGCTACGTTGGATCGCCTGAAGGCAACCCTGTATCAGCTGGTCAAAGAGGCTGACACAGGGCCATGCACAGCTACGATCGAAGTCATTAGTGAAAGCAAACCCGCGCACATGTCAAAGGCACTTCAATCAAAGCTGATCGATGGGGCCAAAACCTACGCGCCCGACCAGTGGCTAATAATGCCCTCAGGCGCCGGGCACGACGCGCAGGTGATGGCACCCTTGTTACCCACAGCGATGATGTTCGTGCCGTCAATTGGCGGCATCAGTCACCACTGGACGGAGAATACGTCGGATGAGGATATCGCCCTGGGTGCACAGGTTTTTGTCGATGCGATAGGTAGAACAATTTCTGGTGACTCATAGTGCGATTCGTTTTACCCACTGGCACCACAAGTCGCTG
>CAZNIS010000081.1:27680-29439 GCA_964573105.1 uncultured Granulosicoccaceae bacterium | reverse complement strand
TGGCGATGTGGCGATGTGGCGATGTGGCCTTCTACCATAAAACGTAACGGCGTCCTGGCACATTGCCCTCACCAGGCTTTGCTACAGCGAGGTCAAAGCCCAACACGGAGAAATGCTACTCTTTTTTATCCCGTTGCGAGAAGTTCAGGAATACCAAGTCGGTTCGCCTGGTCATTCAATTCGAGTACTGTTTTTTCTGGCACCGATATACCGTGCCGCCTGTTGCGAGTTTCAGCACGCGACTCCAATTCTCCAGGGTAAAACACCTCTTCAGCGCGCTTTGCTTTCGGAGTTGCCTTTACTGAATCTATCCACTCTTCCATATCTGAGTTGAAATCCGCCAGTGGCCTGAACGCCTCTATTCGCAGCGCGACAGCCAGATGCCCGACACCACTTTTTCCCTCCTCTTCATACGGGCCAGTTACCCTGGTTAGAAAGCCACTGCCGCTGAGCACTCCCGATAGAATATCTATCATACTGGCGATGGCGTAACCTTTATGGCCAGCCATTGGCAGTATCGTGCCTGCGATTCCCGCCACCGGATTATTCGTCTCCAGACCATCCGGCCCGAGCGCCCAGCCATCAGGAATTGAGTCGCCGCGTTGTCTGGCGAGGTAGAGTTTACCGCGCGCAACAGCGGTATTGGCAATATCCAGCATCATGGGACTGAATCGACCCGCAGGTGCCGCTATTGACCACGGATTCGTGCCCACACGCTTTTCACGCGCTCCCCAAGGCGCCATTGCCGGGCTGGCATTAGTGAACAGCATGCCAATGCAACCGGCCAGTGCCGCCATTCGAGTGAAGTACATCGCCGTGCCAAAGTGACCGGAATTGCGCACGGAGACGGCACCGATTCCATGTAACGTTGCACGGCTGATGGCCTCGGTCATCGCCTCTTTGGCAACGATCTGGCCTATGCCATTGTTGCCATCAAGTACTGCCACCGCTCCGGCATCGGTCGTCAGGGATGGATCAGCACTGACATCAGTCGCCGAGCTCTGAATACGCTTTGCATACCAAAATGTGCGCATGACACCATGTGATTGGTGACCCCACAGGTCTGCCTGGCAAAGCGTATCGGCGAGCAATTCAGCCTTGGGTTGCGATACACCCAGCGCGCAATAGGCCGCCGTTGCAAATCTGCTAAGTTCCGGAACCGAAAATGTATGCGACGCCATAGTAGTTCGCAGTTGTATTAAGTTGGCACAATGACGATTGCTGTTGTAACAATCGGGACCAAAGCGTGCTGCTACGCCACTAATGTCTCAATAAACGGCCGCACAGCCTCTACCCCACCCTGCTCCATCACGCGAATAGTCTCTGACCCGACGACGGCGATGTCGGCTTTGCCGCGCAAGAAATCGACATCCTCTTTCGATTTAACACCGAAACCCACGGCCAGAGGCAGGCGCGTGTTGGCACGACACTGGGCGAGGTACTGCGCGAGATCGTCTGAGAAAGCAGTGTCTTTGCCAGTGACACCCTTACGCGCCACGCAGTACATGAAGCCTGAACTGTTCTGATCGAGAAACTGCATTCTCGGTGTGGGTGTGTTGGGGGTGAAGATATGAATAGGGGCCAGACTGGCACTGTGCATGGCATCGAGATATTCCTGCCCTTCGGAGGGTGGAAGATCGGGGATGATGCAACCCTGAATACCTATTGACTGGCAAGTTTGTACAAACTCATTCACACCGTGGCAGAACAGGATGTTGTAGTAGGTCATAAACAGAAACGGGATGTCGAACTCGGCCGT
>CAZNIS010000081.1:15586-27580 GCA_964573105.1 uncultured Granulosicoccaceae bacterium | reverse complement strand
TCAGCCATTGGCCATCTCCCGTCGGTATGCATCGGCTTTGTCAATAATGAAGTCGCGCCATTTTGGATCGTCGATGGCATCGGCGACGGTAAAGATGTCTTTGTCGGCACGGCCGGACATGTTGATCAGAATGTTGTCATCAGGTGACATCATCGGCGCCTCGGCATAGGCCTGCGCGAAGGCATGCGAAGATTCCAGTGCCGGAATCAGGCCTTCGTGGCGCACGGTTCTTTGCATCGCGGCGACGACGTCGTCATCGGTAGCGGCTTCAAAGCGTACCTGTTTGGTCTCGTGAAAGTGGCTTAGGATTGGCGATACGCCGACGTAGTCGAGCCCGGCCGACACACTGTGAGTATCCTGCATCTGGCCGTCGCGATCCTGCAGAAAGAAGGTTTTGTAGCCCTGCGCCACGCCGATGCTGGCATCGTCATAGGCAAGCCTTGCGGCGTGTTCGCCCGCGCCGCGGCCACGACCACCAGCCTCCACACCAACCAGCTCGACCGACTCGTCATCGACGAAACCGCTGAAAATACCCATCGCGTTAGATCCACCACCCACACAGGCGTACACTTTGGATGGCAGCTTGCCGGTTCGCTCAAGCATTTGTTCTCTCGCCTCGGTGCCGATGATTGACTGAAACCAGCTGACCATTTCCGGGAACGGATGCGGCCCACAGGCGGTGCCCAGTGCGTAGTGGGTGTTGTCCATGTTGGCAACCCAATCGCGAAAGGCTTCGTTGATGGCATCTTTAAGCGTCTGGCTGCCCTCGGTTACCGCCACTACTGTGGCCCCCATTTGCTCCATCCAGAAAACGTTAGGCCGCTGGCGCGCAACATCGTGTGCGCCCATGTAGATGGTGCAGTCAAAACCAAACTTGGCGGCCATGGTGGCGGTGGCAACCCCGTGCTGCCCGGCACCGGTTTCAGCGATAACGCGAGTCTTGCCCATGCGTTTGGTCAAGAGCCCCTGCCCCATCACGTTGTTGGCCTTGTGCGCGCCAGTGTGGTTAAGATCTTCGCGCTTGACGTAAATACCCGCACCACCCAGTTGATCGCTGATGTTATCCAACCGGGTGATGGGCGTGGCGCGGCAGGAGTAAGTAGACATCAGCTCGAGATATTCATTCCAGAACGCCGGATCATCTCTGGCTTCCAGGTAGGCGGTCTCCAGCTCATCGAAGGTGGGGACCAATATCTCGGGGATGAAGGCCCCGCCAAACTGGCTGTAGTAACCGCTGTTTTTCATGCGTTTTTAAATTCCGTTGCGGCCGCGGTATTAGTGCGTGCCGGATAGAGGGTTTGGGAGAATTCGAATTGATCGGTGCGGCAGATAATTTCTGCGATCAGCGCACTGCGATACTCGCCAAAGTGCAGTTCGCGATGAACCTGCAACAGTGGCGAGCCGACCGACACGGCAAGATTATCTGCCAGATGTTTGTCGGCCACGATCGCAAAAAAGGTTTGCGAGGCGGATGTTGGTTCAAGAAAAAAAACATCGCGCACCAGCGCAGACAGAGACACATTCGCAAGTCGGTGATTGTCCAGCCCGTTGAACAAATCGGCGTCAAAGCGCAGCGTCTCGTATAGCACCGGCGCGCCATCGGCGATCGCCCGCCGCTCAATAGTCAGGCGCTCCGTACCGTCTGCCGCCACCTCCCGATCCGGACCACTGACAAGTTCCAGCGTGGCGTCGAGGTCGCTTGCCTGCAGCGCGCTGCTGGTGCCGGCAAGCGAGAACAGGTCGATCGAACGGCTCGGCGGCAATACATAGGTACCCGAACCGCGCCGCCGCTCCAGCCGACCGGCACGCACCAGCACATCGGTCGCCTGGCGCACGGTGGGGCGCCCGATGGCGTAGCGATCGGCGAAATCAGTCTCCGACGGGATGCGCGATGCGACGGCATAGCGGCCGGCATCAATATCGGCGAGGATTTGATCGGCGAGTTGCCGATATAACGGCACCGGGGATTGTGTGTTCAATGACATGCGGGCAATCAAGCGTGGTTCTGACGACGCACGACCGGAATCCTAGCCCTCAAGTTGATAAGTTGTCAATACCAATTTGCGTGACTGTCTGAGGATCGCAAATTGCATCGACCTGTCGATTATTGACGTGTCAGCGGTGGCGGACAGGCCCTTAGCCTGCCGATTCCTTGCTGGCGACAAGCGCCCTGCTCTCGAACGGCATCGCGGGGGGTCGAGAGTGACAAGGAACAAGCCATGGATGGTGCATTGCTGCACAACGAGTTACTGCAACTCGCAAAGACGATTTACCAGAATGCGGAAAAGGTCAATCTGGTCTCCAGACAGAGAGCGCCTTTCGCTGTGGCCGCCGCGGATCTCGCGCGCAACGCCAACCTGCTGGCCGATCAGGTCATCGAGATCACAGCCACCAACCGAGACACGCTGGCCGGCTCGCAAATCATCCTCGACGACATGCACAAGATGACTTCGGCAGTGGATCGCGGCACTCATCTGATAACCGATGTCGACGAGGCGATTCAAAATTTCGCCGCCTGTTTTACCAAAATCGAAATACTGGCCGGCAAGATTTCATCGACCGCACAGAATATCGACATGGTGTCACTGGTCGCGAGAGTCGAGGCGGCACGAGCCTCGGACATGGGCCGAAATTTCACCGTTGTGGCGAATGAGGTAAAACAGCTCTCCGACGAGTCCGCCGGGCACGCCCAGGAGATTCGCCAGGCGATTGTCAAACTCAATAAAGCCACCAACAAGATGTCGGCTCGTACCCGCGAACTGCGGGATCACCTGACCCGCGCCGGTAAAGACGGTGGCGGTACACACAAGTATCTGCAGGAAATCTCGAACATCATTGGCGATGAGACAAAGTACGCCAACGACACCAGTGATGAAGCGACACAGCAAAAAAATTCGATGTCGCTGATCGATCAGCACATGGATGCTTTATCGCAGGGCGTGACCTCATCGATCGAGGGCTCGGCCGCGAATATGGATCTCGCAAGACGGGTGCTACAACTCGTCGCCCCCTCGGCATCCACTGCCAGTGATCTGGCAAAGGCAGACACACTGATTCAGCAAATTAGCAGCAATGCACAGGCGGTCAACGAGGCCTCGATCACTCGCAGCAATATCGCCGAGCAGACGACAAAACTGGCACAGGATGCCAATGATTCTGCACGCGCCAGGCATCGGCGACTACACGACACCGAGCAGGCTGTAGAACGCGCCCTGAAACTGGTCGAGCGTATGCTGGCAGTGGTGGCAGATGTCGACGGGGTCAACACACTGCTGGCCAATGCGTCTGGCACGGTAGATCAGATGCGCGACGGATTTTCCGATATCGAGCAGATGGCCGCGCAAATCGGTGGCATTTCGGGCAAGACCAATGTGCTCGCACTCAACGCATCCATCGAGGCCAGTCAGGCGGGTGAGGAGGGCAACGGCTTTGCGGTCGTCGCCGCAGAAATCAATTACCTCGCGGCATCAGCCGGTGGGTTCGTCAATGAAATTGATCAACTGGTGCTGGAACTCTCGACGTTAACTGTAGGATTCAACGATAACATCAATGCCTTGCGTGATGCCGTTGCACAACTGGCGAACGATGGTTTGCGAGTGGCGGATGAAGCCCGTGAGCTGAAAACTATTTTGCGGAAAACACAGTATGAGCGGGTGCAAATTCTGAAACTGCTGAGCAGCCAGGCAGATGCGATGACAGAGCTTGGAGAAAAATCAACTGCACTGGGTAACGACGCCACCGCCGCTGTCGCGGGGTCGGCTCGCAATATCGATTTGTGTAACTCACTGCTGGCAGCGTTGCGGCAACTCGCCGTCAGGCAAGGCACTAAAGCCGCGTAGCATTCCATACGCTGTGACCAATAATTTTTCCACTCGCAGCAAACCATGCGATACCCTGCTCGCATGCACAGCAAAAAAAAGATTGTGGTGGTGGGTGGCGGATTCGCCGGGCTGCAATTGGTTAAATCGCTCACGCACCCGGCCGCTGACATCACACTGGTCGATCAACGCAACCACCATCTGTTTCAACCATTGCTCTATCAGGTGGCCACCTCGATACTGCCCACCTCGGAAATCGCCTGGCCGATCCGCCATATCCTTCGCCAGCGCAAGAATGTAACCACCCTGCTGGCGACGGTAACTGGCGTCGAGCCAGACAAAAAACAAATCTACCTCGAAGATTGCAACACGATCGACTACGACTTCCTGGTACTGGCGACTGGCGCACGCCACGCCTACTTTGGTAACGATGAGTGGGAAACTTCAGCACCGGGTCTGAAAACGCTGGAAGATGCCACCACTATCCGACGCCGATTGCTACTGGCATTTGAAAAAGCCGAACGCGAGACCGACCCTGCCGCGCGCGAGGCACTGCTGACATTTGCGATTATTGGCGCAGGTCCTACCGGCGTGGAACTCGCAGGCATCATTGCAGAGATTGCGCACAAGACACTGCGGCCGGAGTTTCGAAACATCGACACGCGTCAGGCGAAGGTGATACTGATCGAGGCCGGTGCGAAAGTGTTGCCCGCCTTTCCAGAAAAACTGTCCGCCTACAGCCAGAGCGCTCTGGAAAATCTCGGCGTGACGGTAATGACCGGACAGCCGGTCACTCAGTGCAGCCGACAAGCGGTTGTCGCAGGTAAGCAGACGATTCCGTGCCGCACGATAGTATGGGCGGCGGGCGTCGCTGCATCGGCCGCGGCTCAGTGGCTGGGTGTGGAGGCCGATCGCGCGGGGCGAGTTGTAGTTAATGATGACTTGAGCGTTGCGCAGCATCCCGGTGTATTCGTCATTGGCGACACCGCCTCGGTAAAACTACCCAATGGCAATCCGGTGCCAAATGTCGCGCCAGCAGCCAAGCAACAGGGCAGATTTGTGGCAAGCGTGATTCGCGACAGATTGAATAACCACGCAATCAACCGAACGTTTCGCTACCGGCACGCCGGCAATCTCGCAACCATCGGGCGACGTGCCGCGGTGGTTGATTTTGGACGGTTCAGCTTAACTGGCGTGCTCGCCTGGTGGGTCTGGGGTCTGGCTCACATCTACTTTTTGATCGGCACGCGCAGCCGAATCGCCGTTGCCTGGAGCTGGCTGTGGTCTTACCTGACCGGACACAACAACGCGCGATTGATCACGCAGGCTGAGAAAAAACCACCGGCCAATCCCAATCTGGACGCCACGCCTTAATGGGGCCAGAGCGTGTCCGCCTAAAACAGATCGATGTCAGACTGTTGCTGCAACGCCTGAGACCGATAGGCCTTGGGACTGATTCCACGCACGCGTTTGAACGCCGTGCTAAACGCATAGGGCGTGGCGTAACCGACCTTATCAGCGACGGTACCGACCGTTTCACCCGGCTGGCACAGTAGATCGGCCGCCATGGCGAGGCGCCAGTTCTTGATGAATGTCATAGGTGTCTCCCCAACCAGCTGATTAAAGCGGCGGGCAAATGATGCGCGCGATGCACCGGACTTTCTCGCCAGCGTCTCAACCGTCCAGGCGCGGGTTGGATCTTCATGAATAAATTGCAGTGCGCGCGCGATGACAGGATCATCCTGCGAGCGCCACCACCCCGGACAAGTGCGATCCTGCGCGGCGAGCCACGCGCGTAACACTGCCGTTAGCAGTAAATCGAGCAAGCGATCCAACACCGCGCCCTGCCCGGGACCATCGCGCACGACTTCCCGTTCCAGCAGCGAGATCAACGGCGAATCCCAATCGGCCTTTTTCACTGCCAACACTGCTGGCAACACCTTGAGCAGACGATCGCTGACGTCACTCAAATGTTCGTACGCGCCGACCAGAAACACACTTGGGCCAGTCGGATCATTTCCCCAGCTGCGAACACCTTGCATCATCTGCTGTTTAAGCGACGCGCCACTGGCATCGCAACACGCCTGTCCCGGATCGATGAACACCTGCGGCACCGCATCGGGTGAATCCGAAACGTTGTAGTGATCCGGACCGCGGGTAACGACAATATCACCCGGGCCAATTTCTATCGCCGCAGTCTCATCCGGCACGATCCACTGGCTGCCGGCCACGCCTGCGATTAGTGTCAGCGGTGATTCGGCGCGCACGCGCAGTGCCCACGGTTCGCGCATGACGGTGCGCAACGTGAAGGCACCGCGTGCGCGGGGCGCATCGAGCAGTGAGGCCATCGAGTCCATAATCACCAATAGTATACGAACGCGTATGAACTTGAGCGTCCCGCAAATGGCGACGCAAGCCTCCCGGCCGTATCTTTTCCTGTAACGGTAGTCCTTCACCATAGCCCAACAGGAAAACGATAATGATGAACAAAGCCGACACTGTCTCTAATGCCAATGCACCGTGCAATGTGCTCGTGGTCGGTGCATCCGGAGGCACCGGCCGCGCCGCCGTGCATCAATTGCTCGCAGAAGGCCATCGTGTCACCGCGTTCTCACGCCATGCAAGCTCGATATTCCAGGCGTCCGAAAACCTGCGGCCGATCGATGGCGACGTCATGCAGGCTGAGGCGATCGACGCCGCAGTAGCTGGCCAGGATGTAGTCATCGTGACACTGGGCATCAGTGAAAATCCACTGCGCGTGCGCTTTTTCGGCAGTGCGGCAACCGCGGGCAATGTGCGCTCTGCAGGCACACACAACGTGATTCTCGCGATGCGCCGACACGCAGTCAGCCGGCTGGTAGTACAGAGTTCATATGGTGTCGGCGAGACGCGCGGCTGCCTGCGGTTTATTGACAAACTGTTCTTCAGCCTGCTGTTAAAGCCCCAGATCGCAGATACCGAGGCGCAGGAACAAATTGTGCGCGACAGTGGCCTTCAGTGGGTGCTGGTGCAACCGGTACACCTGACCAATGCCGGTACGTCGGCCGACGCCTTTGTATCCACAGAAGGCCAAACGCGTGGAATGAAAGTATCGCGATTGTCCGTGGCACGGTTTCTGGCGCACGTCACTTTGACTGCCGGTTACCACGGCAAGAGCGTGAGTGTATCGGGTTAGTCGTCGCCACTCGCTTGATAACGGTTGTGAAATCGGATGCAGTCACTCGCGCGAATAGACCATTTGCGCCTTTTGCTCCTGCTCCCACGCGCTGATCAACTTTGCACCTTGACCGGCAAAGTGTTCCGGGTGGTCGTGGCAGGCAGTGATTCTGTCGGCCCTGAAGTGCCGTATCGCGCTGCGCAATTCACACCACGCCACGAGCATCGCCGCATCGACGTAGTAGATCAACACCAGCGGCCAAACCACTCGCGAACTGCTGTTGCCGGCCTCGTCGCGATAGGCGATCGACAGCTTGGACTCGTCTCTGATCGCCGCGCGTAAAACCGCGAGATCGACGTTGGCAGGCTCCTCGACACCCCAGCTTGAAGTGACCAGGCGACGGGTGCCGGGGGCTGCCTCAACCAGTTTTCTGGAGGCGCGCTCGGCGGCCCGCCACAAGCCGATATCACCGGTGCGGGCGATCAGGCTCAGCCCGACTGATATCGCCTCGGCCTCTTCGATATCGAAGTTGACCGGTGGCAGGTCATAGCCACGGCGCATCTCATAGCCGATGCCAGCCTCGCCGTAGATCGGTGTTTTCATAGCCTGGAGTGCGGCGATATCGCGATAGATCGTGCGCACCGACACTTCCAGTGCGTCGGCCATTTCGCGCGCCAGCAGTGGACGTCGGGCGGCGCGCAACATCTGAATGATTTCGAAAAAACGATGGCTCTTGGACATGTCCCTGCGAATCGGCGGCCTGTTGCGAAAAGCCTGCTGACAAGCTGTTGTCAGTAGCGACTCAGTATAACGAGGTTTCGGGAATCGAGTGGGATCGCGCATGGCCAGAAAGAACTCACAACGCATTACCGGTCTGTCGCTGGTTGCCGTATCGGCAGTGGTGTTCAGCTCGGCCGGGATATTCACAAACTATGTCAGTGCCGACGCCTGGGCGGTGATCTTCTGGCGAGGTCTGGCGGCCGCCGGATTCACCATCGTGTATATGATCGGGATAGGTCAGCTTGGGAGCGAAATCCGTGCATTTGGCAAGCCGGCCGCTGCCGCAACTGTGATGATGGCTGCGGGCACTGCGGCATTCATCCCCGCGTTCAAGCTCAGCAGTGTTGCCGACGTCGCCCTGATCTGGGCCGCAGCGCCTTTCGTGGCCGCCGCACTGTCGTGGCTGTTCATCGCCGAACCGCCAACGCGCACTGTCACGCTGGCAAGTCTTGTGGCGTTACTGGGTGTGCTGGTGATCGTGTCCAGTGCTGCGGGGTCGGGCAAACTCGAAGGCAACATGCTGGCGCTGTTTATGACGCTGATGATGGCAGGCACCATGGTGATCTATCGAAAATGGCCGGTAACAACGGCCGCACTGCCGGCGGCTCTCTCATCGCTTGTGCTGTTGCCGATTGCGGCAGCCATCGGCAGGCCGCTTGCCGCACCCATGCATGAATTGCCGATCCTGATTGTCTTTGGCCTCGCGTTCGCGATTGCATCGGTAAGTTTGTCCGAGGGCGCACGTCGTCTGCCGTCAGCTGAAACCGCACTGATCTCTACGCTGGAAACACCGCTGGCGCCGGTGCTCGCCTATCTCGTATTAAAGGAAGTTCCGTCGAGCGAGATGATGATCGGTGGCTGCATCATTTTCGCGGCCGTTTTATGGTCACAGCGACCTGCGCCAGAAGCGCAGGCCAAACTCGCTAGCCTGCACAAAGGCAACTATCGCACACCGCAACATAGACAGTGTTAGCCTTCAAACGCCTCACGATGCTGCTTGCCACTGTCACCGATGATATCCCAGTCGGCTCTGGAATCCACCCAGATGTGATGCCTGACCACTAGTGACTCGGCGCCTGCGCCGAGCAATCCGGCCGGCACGAACATGCGGGTATCGTCATTGTGACCTGGCACCATTGAGCCACATTGCCTGCAGAACCAGGTCTGCCAGTCGACGCCAGGTTTTTTCCAGCTTGCGATCATATCCTCGCCGCGCAACCAACGAAAATGCTCGTTGCCAATCACTACCACCGCGACGCCATGGACTCCCGTGGCGCGACGACAGATCGAACAATGACAGACAAATATACCGGCGGGCTCACTATCGAGTTCGAAGGCGATGGCGCCGCAGTTACACTCCCCCTGCATGTTCAGACACTCCCGTGATTGTGGGCGGTTTACAGGAACCAGTCGTGACAGCGAAAAAGGTATGATACAGACGACGCACGACAGCACGATCGGAAACAATGCAGATTCGCGAATACAATCCCGCAACAGACAACACCGGACTGCATCGCTGCGTTGAGGTACTGCAGGACTTTGAGCGGGAAATGCTACCTTCCATGCCGGCGGGTGCCGATATCAGCGCCGCCTACGTGGAGGATATCTTCGATCAGTGCCGCAAGTACGACGGCACCGTGCTGGTGGCGATAGAACAAAACTGCGTGGTCGGTTATACGACGATCTATCGCCGCATGGTCAGCGATGAACTGGAAGACGGCGATCAGGAATACGCCTACATCGGCGATCTGGTGGTGCTGGATCAGTGCCGGGGCAAGGGTTACGGACGCCAACTGATGCAAGTGGCCGAATCAATTGCCAGAGAGGCCGGCGCGCACATCCTGCGCATCGGTGTACTGACGGACAATACCCCGGCGGTAGCACTCTATCAGTCTCTGGCGTTCAGGCCGCTGTCGATGCAACTGGAAAAAGATCTAACCTGATCCCTCGGGCGGGCGGCTTGCCACAGCCAGGCGCAGCTTTTCTAACGATTGATGAATCTCGTCGAGTTGCCGCTGGATATCTGCCTGTCTGTAGGGTTGGGTATCTGGCCGGATTTCGGGCCCATCGTGTGCAGCATCATCAGCATCGGACTGTTCGTCTGCGCGCGTCTCCTGCTGCACCATCTGCATCGCATCCACAATGATACCGATGAAAAGATTCAACACGGCAAAGCTCGTGATAATGATAAAAGGCACAAAGAATATCCACGCCCACGGATAATGCGCCATCACCGGTCGCACGATACCCATGGACCAGCTTTCAAGCGTCATCACCTGAAAAAGCGTGTAGGCCGACGAGCCAATCGTACCGAACCAGGCCTGCAATTGCGGATCGGGGTGCTGGCCAAACAGCTTGGTGGTGAGGACTGCCGAGACATAAAAAAGAATACTGAGCACGCCAATCACCGACAGCATGCCGGGTATCGAGTGGCCGATAGCCGAAATCACTCGCCGCATTTGTGGCACCACAGACAGCAGCCTGAGCACTCGCAATACGCGTAGCGCACGCAGTACCGCAAACGGCCCGCTGGCCGGAATCCATGCGATGATAACAATCGCCAGATCAAAAAGGTTCCAGCCTGATCGAAAGAAGTCGAGACGATAGGCGAATAACTTGATCAGCAACTCGGCGGTGAAGACGAGCAGTATGACCGTATCCAGCGCCACCAGAATCGGCCCGAATCGATCCATTACCGCAGGATTTGTCTCCAGACCCAGTGTCACTGCGTTAATCAAAATCAGCGCGATAATAAACGTGACTGTGCGCGGGCTCTCGATGAAATTGGCCGCTTTCGCACGCATACCAGTGAGAGACAAATTGTCGAGTGTTTCTGACATTGCTGTTAGTGTGGGAGTGATGAAAAATGGCTTACGCAGCAGGATACTCAGGCTGCAGGCTCAGCTAATGCGAATATAGGGGCTGGCGTCCGGATACCCAGAGTATCGGGCGGCAAAGCCGTGCCGGTTCGCTACACGAATCGATCGGGATCCGGCATATGCGGCGGCAGTGCGCGCTGCAAAACCCGTGCGACACCGATGACATAGTCGTCACCGGATTTCGGATAACGCAGATCGGATGCCAGATACCCGGCCACGCCGGGTTCGCTGGTGACGCGTTCGTACAAACGCTGCAGACCCGGCGCCGTGGCGAGTATGTCGGGACACCACTCCAGATAATTGCTGAGCGCTTCGGCCAGCACCACGTCGGCAAATGTCAACCGTGCCGCGGCGCAATAGCCTGAGCCCTGCGCCTCGATTCGCGCCTCTAGCCGTGGAGCAAACTTGTTAAAACTTTTATTCAGATCGGCCACCGCCACTTGTCCAGCTGGCTTGAAGGCCGCCTGCAACGCGACTTCGGCAAGGTCGGCAACTACACCTGCAATCAGATCGCACCACATGGCATCGGTATCGTTGTCACCGTATAAATCACCGCGGCGGGCGAGATAGCGCACCAGCGCGGAGGACTGACTCAGACGGTGATCATCGATTTCGAGCAATGGCATTTGATCGAATGGCAACTTGCCGGAGGAACGCAGCGCCACCAGTTCCTCTGCCGTGTCAATCGCGACGTTGGCAAAGGACACACCAGTGGCGGCGAGCATCCAGCGCGTGGTCTCCGCTCGGCCGCGTCCACGGAAATAGGTCAGCGTCGCTGTGGTCATGGATTTCCTTCCGGCGTGATCAAAAGCCGGCGAGCGTACACCAAATTAACGGTGGCGTCGCGACACAGCGAACAGACCTATTAACGCTTTGCCGCCTGCACCCGTGCCCGGTAGGCCAAAATTCGCTCTTTCAAACCGGGACGGCCCGCCGTATCCACAATCGCCGCCAGGTCGTCGCTGCGACTGTCGACCACCGTCAGCTCGAGCATCGATTTAACCGCCTCAGGCGATAGCACCTGCGCGCGGGCTCGAAAGGTATCGATGCATAGTTCCCACTCATCGTCTGGCAGGATGTCTGTGGCAAGCCCGATCTCATGCGCTCGATCAGCGTCGATCTGTCGGGTGTCGATCAGCATGTCGCGGGCGTGATCGGCCCCAATCAGGCGCGCGAGTCGACGTGTGCCCAGTGCCAGATCAAAGTTCCAGCCGGGCATGCGAAAGCGGCTGCCGGGGGCGGCCACTCGCTGCCAGCAGGCGGCAAACAGATCCGCTCCGGCACCTATTACCGCGCCGTGGGCCAGCGCCATCACCGGAAATGGCGCGTGGTGAATCAGTTGCAGCATTTTTTCAATGCG
>CAZNIS010000081.1:0-15486 GCA_964573105.1 uncultured Granulosicoccaceae bacterium | reverse complement strand
TGTCGCGGCACTCACGACGATGCCTGGTCCAACGATGCCAGTACCTCTTCGGTGTGCTCGCCCAGCAAAGGCGGCGGTACCTGCACGTTGATTGGCTGATCGTTAATTCTAAGCGGCGAGCCAAACGTGCGGGTTTTGTTGCCGGTTGGCAGCGCAAGCTCCTGCACCCAGCCCATGTGTTCGACCTGCGGATCGGCCAGCACCTGCGAGTAGGAGTTGATCGGGCTGCACGGGACGCCGGCCTTGTGAAACGCCGCAATCCAGTGCTCGGCAGGCTTGGTGCGAAATACCTCTTCGAGGATATCTTTAAGTTCACGTTGATTGGCCGCGCGCAGCGAGGGTGAGGAAAAACGCTCCTCATCCGCAAGCGCCGGCAGATCGACGACCTCGCACACAGATGCCCATAGTTTGTTATTACCCGCCGCCATGCCGAAGTAATCATCGGCCGCTTCAAACGCCTGATACGGTGCATTGCGCGGATGCGCTGAACCCAGTTTTTGCGGGTCGCGACCGGTACCGAAATACTCACTGGTCTGCAACGCCGCCACCGCAAGTGTCGCGCCGAGCATGGCCACGTCGATATGTTGCCCCTGCCCCGTCTGATCAACCTGACGCAACGCGGTAGAGATGGCGAACGCGCCGTACAGACCAGAGACAAAGTCACACAGTGGCACGCCACATTTGACAGGTGCACCACCGGCCTCACCCGTGACGCCCATGACGCCGGCCATCGCCTGCATGGTCAGATCGAATCCACCCTCTCGCGAGCGTGGGCCGGTTTGCCCAAAGGCTGAAATGGAGCAGTAAATCAGCGCCGGCTTGATCGCCGACATGGCCTCATAGTCGATGCCGTTGCGCTGCATGACACCGGGGCGGAAGTTCTCGATCACCACATCGGCAGACAGGATCAGCGCTTTGGCGTGCGCCGCGCCGGCTTCCGATTTCAGATCCAGTACAACCGATTTCTTGCCGCGATTGATCGAGGCGAAATTCTCGCTGTAGCCGTCGTTTAACGGTGGCCACATGCGCATCGCATCGCCCTGTGGGCGTTCGACTTTTATCAGCTCGGCGCCGGCATCGGCGAGCAGCATTCCGCAGTAAGGCCCAGCCGCGATTTCGCAGAACTCGATGACCCTGACCCCATTCATTGACTGCATTATTTACCCTGATTAAAGAAAAGTGCCAAAGTCTGTGTGCGGTAATTCGACGCCTGCGCTACGCGGACTGATCCCACAGATTGGGCATTACATCACTGGCATAACCCGACACGAACTCTGACGGCTTGCCGGTAGCCGGATCGAACACGTGGCGTCTGACCGCGCCGATATTGGCACCATAGACATGAATGCTGACGGACACTTCATCGTCCAGTGCATTGCTGACTTTGTGCACATCGCCAACCGTCGGTGAGACCAGATCAATTTCACCGACACCGGCGTTGTGAGAACAGGTGCAGACCAGTTTACCGGTATCCGACTCCACATCGAATTCATCGCATAATTCCTCACCGCGCATCACGCCGACCATGCCCCAGACCGTGTGATCGTGAACCGGCGTGGTATGACCGGGGCCCCAGATGAAACTTGCCACCGAAAATCGCTCCAGTGGATCGCAGTGCAACAGATATTGCTGGTAGCGATCCGGGTGCGGTTTGGCAAACTGATCCGGCAGCCAGTCATCGCGCTTGATCAGATCAGACAATAACTGCTGACCCTCGGTGAAGATGCGCTCCTCGTCGGTTTTGTAGTCGCTGACAAGCCCGGTGAAAGACTGGACGAACGTTCTGAATCTCGCGGTGTTTTTCATCTTGCGTTGCTCCTGCTCGTGAAGTTAGTGTATGGCTTTTACCCATGGTGTCAACATTCGGCAAAGGTGTTCTGAATGCCGGCACAACATCTTTTCGGAGCAGAATCCTGAACAACCAGATCGATCACTTCACCGTTGGCGCCGCCCATCTACAGCAGGGTATCGAGGCGATGCAGCAGGCACTTGGCGTAGCCCTGAGTCCGGGCAGCAAGCACGACCTGATGGGCACACACAATTGTGTCATGCGCGCGGGCGATGGGTGTTTTTTCGAGCTGATCGCGATCGATCCGGATGCGCCGGCACCTGGTCGTACCCGCTGGTTCACACTGGATGATCCAGCGACGCAAGCGCGCATTGCCGAACGTCCCCGCGCCCTGTGCTGGGTTGTAAACACAGATGATCTGGATGCGGTGGTCGCCGCAAGCCCGGTGCCACTGGGAGAGATTGTCACCTTCACACGCGGCGATCGTTCATGGCGCTTGACGGTCCCGCCGGATGGGCACTTGCCGGAGGGTGGTTTGCTGCCAGCTTTTATTGAATGGTCACCCGGCCCGCACCCGAGTACGGCGCAGCCGGACCTGGATTGCAGGCTCGTGTCTTTCCGCTTGTCACACCCGGAACCTGACCGATTAAAAGAAACGCTGGCCGTATTGCAAGTGCTGGATCTGGTGCAGGTTAGCGCCGGGCCGCGGGCGCTGTCGTTTGAAATTAAGTCACCGGCAGGCAGCGTCGTTGTCGACTAGAAACAGCGACGGCTGGCAACCCCACCCATAGATTCAGGGAATCGTTGAAACAACTGGTGGCACACCAGGCTCTTGTGGCTGCGTTGGCAGCCACAAGAACCACCAGCTCCGTGGCACAAGATCGGTAAATTCTGGCGCCCATCTCACTTCAATATCGTCACTGACCAATCCGTTCACTACTCCACAAAGTAGCTGCGCGCGTCGATTTCATCCATACTATTGGCAAAAGTCGCCACACCGTTCTGAATAGTCACCACCTGACACTGAAATTCTATAATGATCGGTGACGCTGAGTTGCCAGACGTTCCCGATCGACAGTACAGCTCACCCTCCCAGTACCAGTCGATAAAGATCGTATTGCCGTCAAAGGTGCCGGTGACCGTGCCATCGGAATTGACCACTAACTCGGTCGTTTCATCACGGCTCCCATTCGCTTCACGCTGTATCAGCGTCCTGCCGATGATCGTGGCGCTGAACGCTTCCAGCGTCGATATTCTGCCACTGGTCACCGGCAGCGTTCCGTCACCGGGACAGAGAGCGAGGTCAGTACTC
This sequence comes from uncultured Granulosicoccaceae bacterium, assembly GCA_964573105.1. GTDB lineage: Bacteria > Pseudomonadota > Gammaproteobacteria > Granulosicoccales > Granulosicoccaceae > CAKZSB01. The sequence goes on along the minus strand of CAZNIS010000081.1, from coordinate 12,385 downwards.
GCCAGTTCAGTGACCGCTGGCAGCACCACCGTTTCATCGTCATCACCTGTTATCATCAGGTCACCCTCTTCGCGCGTCATCCGGACTTGGGAACGTTCATCCGTTGCCAGACTAAGTCGCTCGAAAAGACCTTCACCCAGTGCGGTAAACTGCAGTGGCTCGGTGTCGTAGCAACCATCCTCCTGCAGCGTATAGTCGATCGCGCTGCCATCGATGTTGATTTGTAAATAGTGCTGCCGAATGCTGTTCACTGTACTGTCATAGAAGCCCGAAAGATCCGCCAGAGACGGTGCCTCATTCTCACTCTCGGCAAGAGTCTCAAGCGTTTGATCGAGGTGCGCCAGTGCCGCGTCCTCACTGATGAGACTGGTGTTTGTCGATCCTGAATTTGCCACCAGGCTTAGCACGGCGCTATCTGCTTCAAAAGCAGCCACCGACTGATCCAGATCGATGGCAGTGGCGTTCTCACTGGCGATAGATGAAATCGTGATGCCATCCGCTGGATCAGCATTGGTATCCAGGGATTGCAGCAGTCGAGCGATGTTGGCCGTCATGGCCTGCGGATCCGCACTGGCAGCGGCAAAATCCTGTGGCGTGATTTGCGGTCCGGCTGCTATCACTGGGAAGGCCAAATCACCGATTGAGAAACTGATCGTCTCGCCAGCGACATAACTGAACTGGCCGTTGGCATCCGTTACGCCGGATTGAGTATCTGTCTGATAGGCCACGCCCTCAACCGCGCTATCGATCAAAACGCCATTGGATACGACTGGCGAGCTATCGCCACCTCCTCCGCAAGAGACGATACCGCCAATCGCAGCAATCAGCATTACTCTGCACGTAAAAGAAACTTCACTGCCTGATAGCCGGTGATAAAGCACGACTTGCCCTCGTTTGAAAATTGATCAGATTGGTAATGGACTGGAAGCTATTCAATCGCCATTTAAATCGCAGCGCCTGCGTCAGATTAAGTGGATATAGATTCAGACTATCGAATTCGCCGCCATTCCCTCCTGCATGGTGCTCTAATCACCTTTCACAGCACAATGGGGAAAAATCCCCAATATGATTGTCAATAAACCCCGGTCACCCATATGGCTAATGGCCATAACACAGATTAGGGTTTACCCTCAGATTCCTGATCACCTCGTGTGTAACAGCAGGCGCTGTCAATTCAGGGGCGCTATGGAGTATTTGCGATGATGGAATATCTAACCGAGTCTGATCCCGCCACATTCTGGAACCACAGTCAGTCAGCACTGGCAGATTTAGGTGTCAGTAGTATTTGCTACGCAACAATCCTGTCGCGGTCAGAGGCGCAGCTGAAGGGACTGGCTGCGTCCATCCATCACCGCAGCACGCACAGCCGCGAATGGATTGATGAAATCGAACGCGACAACAATTTCGCCTATGGATTGACGCTCGCGGATCTGGACACGGTTTTTGCGCAGCCCGTCGTCTGGCACGAAGAACACAAACAGGGGCTTGATACACCAGAGGCGCGGAGATTTTACGAATTCGAGAACGATCTCGGTCTGGGTGTTGGCGCCACCATCCAGCTTGCCAGTTTTCAAAGCGCCGGTTATTTTTCTGCGCTGGGGCTGGCTTTTCAGAATACCCGGGAACCAGATTTTCATCGCACCTGGAATAGCAATCACAGTGCAATCCGTCAAATAGGCAACATCCTCGATGCGCGGCTGCGATCAGATCACTCGTGCCTTTTGGTTCGACTATCCCGTCGCGAGCGAGAAGTCCTGACCTGTCTGGCAGCAGGCTATCGGCCTGATCAAATTGCCGATCGCTTACATCGCAGCCACAAGACCATCGACAAATACATACAGAGTGCCAAGCGTAAACTCAAAGCGTCAACCCGAGATCATGCGGTGGCGAAGGCACTTACTCTGCAACTGATCAGCCCCTGAAAGCCAGATGACAAAATTGATCAGCGCGACAACACCAGCTGTTGAATCGGTATTCCAGCTCGCCGAGACATGTCGACAGTCCGGCACTTACTGGCAGCATTGCCACCGGGCTCTGGAGCAATATGGTGTAACCAGTGTGTGTCACCTGACATTACCGTTCCTGGTAGAAGCTGGTCTACACGGGCTGTCAAGAGCCTCACTTTTCAGGACTTCTCACCCCAAACAATGGCAGGAATCAGTGGGAGGCCATTCGCTTGATCACGATATTTCTGTTGAATTGCTGACGAAAGGATCGCAGTTGGTTTTCTGGCACGAGATCCGATCCGATCAGTCCTTCACCGACACGCAGGCCAAACTGGATCAGGCAGAGCTGGATCTGGGCATGAACGTAGGCATCAGCGTACTGTCACGACAGCTCAGCTTATCTGGCGGCATCTCGGGCGTTGGCCTGTGCTTTGGTCACATGCAGCCGTCGGAGTTTAATCGCGTCTGGGCGGCGTATTCCGATCACATCCTGAAAATCGTAAATCTGCTCGATGCCGGCCTGATCGATAACGGGCTGCAGGAAATCGTGAGTCTGGCGCCACGCGAGCAGGAAATGCTTCGCTATCTCGCCGCTGGCCATCGAGTGTCCGACATTGCTGCAAACATTCACAAAAGTCCTAAAACTATCGAAAAATATATCGATCGCGCGAAACTCAAACTCAAGGCTACCACCCGCGACAACGCCGTCGGCAAGGCATTGCTGCTGGGCATGCTGAATCATTGAGCAGCCATGCACAGCACACCGATGCTACTGGGCTGTGTGTTGGGCGGGTTTAGTACTCGAGCGACGCTGTTGGCGTCGCCAACCAATCTGGATACTATTGATTGTTTATTCGAGCAAGCCTTGTACTCAGTCGAGCGCACCGTTCGGCGTGAGCAAAATTTTGCCGTCGCGGGATTCGCGGTGTGCATGATCGAGTGCCTTGGATATGTCTTCCAATCCATACATCGCCTCGACCGGTGTATGCAGCGTGCCATCGTCAATACTGGCGGCGAGTTTGGCGTACATGCCGGTCAGCGTATCGCGTGACATGCCGCCCATCAGTTTGGCCAGCCAAAAACCTTTGAGGGAAATATCGCGAAATACTGTCTGGTTCGGGGTCAACTGACAGGGATCGCCCGACAGGAAACCGTAGTTCACCACCGTGCCGCCATCGTCCAGACAATCGGCCAGGCGAGTGGTGGCGGAACCCGCGATCGCATCGATCCCCAACAGAGCGCGACCATCGCCTATGACCTCGCGCGCACGTTGACCCAGGTCGTCGCCATCGACCAGCACGGCATCGGCGCCCACCGCGGTGAGTGAATCGATCAGTGAACTTCGACGCACGATGTTAAGTGTCTTCCAGCCATTGGCACGCGCCAGTTGTATCAACGAATGGCCGACGCCGGAGTTGGCAGCGTTCTGCACCACCCAGTCACCCGGCTGCAGTGACACATAGTCTGTCAACATCAACCAGGCGGTCGCCGGATTGACCTTTAACATCGCCAGCTGTGCTGAGCTGGCGGCGTCCGGCACCTTAATCACTTGTTCCTCACCCAGGTTGACACGCTGTACCCAGTTTTGGCGACCGAGGCTGATGACCTTGTCGCCCACCGCGACACTGGTCACGCCCTCGCCTACCTGCTCGATAACGCCTACCGCCTCAATGCCAGGCTGATACGGCAGATCGGGCTTGCTGGCGTAGCGGCCTTCAAAAATAAGCAACTCTGCGGGGTTGATTGGACCGGCCAGAACCTTGAGGGTGACCTCCCCGGGACCGGGAGGTGCAATTTCCGGCACATCGATACACTGACATACCGCTGAGGGCACACCATACGCTGTAAGCTGGACCGCTTTCATTGGCTACGCCTTTTCGCAAACAAGCGAAGTATTCTGCCGTAGCGACAATCGATTGTGCAATAAAAATATGGAATACGAAAAATACGGCAACGGCTGGTCAACAATGACGACCTGCTGTACCTTGGCGAGGCGTACTTCAGATTTGCACAGGTTACGACATGTTACGAACATTGATCGCCACCATGCTGCTGGGCGGACTGCCGGGTATTTTCACGGTTTTTGAGTCCGGCACCGTTTCTGCGCAGACAACAAGCGCCACCGTGACCCCGGCACCACCCGCACGCGACAGACTTTCGCGAAAGCACCACTGGAATAAACGACGCATCGCTTTCTCCTCACGCCCACGCTATTCCGAGAGGAAATTGCGTGAAGACAACATTACAGATGTTGAGATTCTGGAAATCCAGCAGATCACCAAGGCGCTCGTACCCGGTGCTATCGTCAATATCGGTGGCGTGTGGGACAGTTGTCCGTGTGAGGACGGCGACAGCTGTGTGAATCAGGTCTGGGTAGTCGCTTCAGCATCCGGGCAAAGTACCGGTGTGATGTTGTCAAAAATCAACAATCAGTGGGGCATTGGGCCGGTACAGGAATGGTGGTTCGACTACGAAAAATACGAAGCTGATTGGAGACGACACATTCTCAAACGCAGAAACGCCGACCTCTCAGAGCTGGCTTTGCTGAATGAGGAGCGCGATTTTCTGCGGGAATTACAGTTGTTGCTGCTGGAGAGATTTCCGTACTGTGCCGCAGACGAGAGTGAGCTACCGGACTAAAAACGCCGCACGCGATGAACAACTCCCGGTCGAATTCAACAAACGTCTTGTCCGACTATGCCCTTTCGCGCTCTATCGATCCTCCGGTGCGGAGATAAAACAAAACACGGCTGATTGCTCCGATTCGATCTCGGATTCGGCTAATTGCCTGAAAGGCAACTGCGGCAATGCCTCCGCACTGTCATCAACCCGGTAGAGCGCGAGAAAAGAATTATATTCCTGATCACAGGCAATATATTTTTCACTGGCAACCCAGGGTTGCCCGGTGGCAGTCACCGGGCTGAACGACGAAGAGAAAATCACAAATTCTGTTTTTCCCTGATGCGTACGCTGGCCGCCGATCAGATTGTTGGCAGAGACGTGTGTGATTTCATAAGTGGCATCGCCGAGCGAAATCGTGCCACCGATGACATCGCTACGGCTATTGCCGGACAACGAAAAAGCGAGTGTTTTTTCGCTATCGTCTGCCGCCTTACCCACCAGCAGTACATCAGCATGCAAAATTGAACTAACACCCAAAACGGCTGTCAAGGCGAGGCGTTTGAGAAGTGGCAGGTGATTAGCCGGCATGGTTGTTATCCTCTGCAGCGCAACGTAATCGTCTTCCGGTCAGTATCCACAAGGTTGACAGCCGCTGCAAGTGATTGGTCGACAGTGATCAAAACAAACGACAGGTAGCCAAATAGAAGGCGCAGACACCGCTATTGCAGCGACGCAACATCGCCCGCACCGCACACGAGCCTCACACCGATTACAATTGCCAGGCTCGATCACAGTGCCGAGCCCGGCAAAAACTATAGCTGAGCAGGCGCCCTACAAGAACAGCGTCACAATCGAAGGCCAGATCAGCAGCACACTGAGCGCCAGCAACTGCAGACCGATAAACGGCAGAAAGCCTTTGAAGATATCGGTCAAGGAGATATGAGGCGGCGCGACTGACTTTAGATAAAACGCGGCCGGCCCAAAGGGTGGCGACAGGAAACTCACCTGCATATTCATACAGAACAACACGCCAAACCAGACGGCAACCTGACGCGGTTCGAGCTGACCGATAATGCCAATTTCCTCGATCGGCAGCGCTTTGACGATTGGCAGAAAAACCGGAATTATCAGCAGCACGATACCCACCCAGTCCATGAACGCACCCATGAACAGCAGAATTACCATCATGGTCAGCAGTACGAGAAATGTCGGCATTTCGGCACCGACGATCAGCCCGGCGATATAGGTGGGGCCACCCGCGAGCGTATAGGCACCGGATAGTGCAGCAGCACCTACCGTCACCCAGATGATCGTGCCAGTGGAACGCAGCGTACGCATCACGCTGTCCCATACCAGCCCGACAGAGGCTTCACCGCGAAACAAAGCGATCAGAAAAACTGCCAGCGCACCCATGCCAGCGGCCTCGGTGATACCGGTGACACCGCCATAGATCGATCCGAGCACGATACCGATGACTGTGAAAGGAGGCACCAACCCTTTACCGCGACGCCAGCCTTCGCGAGATTGTTTAAAACCAAAAAGCAGGAAGATTAACAGCGCAGCCACAACGATGATTCCAACCAAATAGGGAATGTGTTCCGTCATTCCCAGTATTGGTGCGTCCTGATCTTCGCCAATATTCTGATTTCTCCCGGTGGCAGTGTAGATACCCACTCGCAAGAGCAACAATGCGGTGAAGCCCGCCACTAAGAAAGCCAGAAAACCACCGAACATCCGTCCCTTCTCCCAGCCCTCAGGGTCGCCGACCTCAGGCTCTGGCAACGGAGCCAAAGAAGGATTAACCCGCGTGCGAATCATAATGTAGATGATAATGAACGTCGCGAGCATGAATCCTGGTACAAACGCCCCGGTGAACAGGGCTTTAATGGATGTTTCGGTGATCAGACCATAGATGATCAAAACGATTGACGGCGGAATCATCGTACCGAGTGAGCCGGACGCACAAATGGTTCCAATGGCGAGATTCTGGTTGTAGCCCAGTCGCAACATATTGGGCAGCGCAATCAGCCCAAGCAACACCACTTCGCCGCCGATAATCCCCGACATCGCGGCGAGCAACACGGCCATCAGCGAGGTGACGATGGCGATGCCACCGCGGGTGCGACTTAGCCAGAAGTTCAGCGCGTCGTACATAGATTTCGCGACGCCGGAGCGCTCCAGCAGTGACGCCATGAAAATAAACAGCGGCACCGATATCAAGACATATTCGGTGAGCAGGTCAAAAATTTTCTGGGTGAGAATATATAACGGCCCGGTGCCGGGTCGGCTGGTCAGCAGCCCCTGCCCAAAACTCATCGGATCGGTGAGCAGTGTCGGCTCGAACTTCATGATCATCACAACCAGTGCCATCACCGCCGACGCGAGCCCCAGCGGCATGCCGATCGCAAGCGTGAACAGAAGGCCCAGTACCAGAACGATCGATATGGTTGAAATATCCATCAGGCGTTACCTACGCTGCGCTTGATCGCTTCGAGTTCATCTTCATCCAGATCGCCGGCAATATTCTTATCCGCCGGAACCTGATTCCAGTCGGCGATCAGATTCACCAGTGCCTGAATGGCGATCAGTGCCACAGTGATCAGCACCATCGGCTGCATAGTGGCCGGAATGGGTGGATCAAATGCGGTACCGAACATCTCCCACTTATAGAACTTGGTGTAGAAGACCTGGTGATAGCTGCCGTAGATCAGGAAAAACGCAAAGAACCAGATCAATACCACGGAAATGATGTCGAACAGATGCTGTATCCATCGCGGCACTGCATCGTAGAGCAGAAATATTCGGATATGGCAGCGCTGCTGCATGGCGTAGAACCCGGATAACATAAACACAAAGCCGGCGATCCATAATGTCAGTTCATTGGCCCACAACGTCGGTGCCTCAAAGGCATAGCGCAACAGCACTTCGTATAACATGATGGATGTCATCGCGATGATCAGCATCATTGTCACGCGACCGAGGAACAGCGCCACGCGATCGATCGATCGCCAGTGCTCGAACTCCATCGGCGCGCAGCGCACGGTGCGCAGGCCAACGACGAACAGAATCGGAATGAGTATCAGCGCCGCCCAGTCGATGGGATCGGCCAAGCCGCCGAACAGGCCAGGCATGTTGGGAGTGACGTCTTTGCGCTCGTGCAGTCCGGTCATTTGGTCGACCAGACTTTGGTTTTCGGGCGGAATGAAATCGAGGATGTACGCAGGCGTATGCCAGATCGCCCATCCGGCGCAAACGATAAACGCAAATGGAACCAGCCACTCCAGCCAACCGCCCGATTCATCTCGCATAGCGCTATATCCGGTTCTTTCTCAATGAGTATCGAGTATTGTCGGGATGCTGTCTATGCTCCAGATCAGCGTCCGACAGAAAAAAAGACAGGCCCTTTCGGGCCTGTCTCTGAGCAGTACTTTCAAACCTGCTCGTGTTACTTCATCGCACCCATGTCGCGCAGGAAGGTCAGGTGACTTTCCAGCAGCTCCTTGGCTTCTGGAGTGGTTGCGAACTCTGTCCAGCCAGCTTGTACCGCCTCGCGATACTTGCCAAGCTCTTCCGGAGACCACTCGTACAGATTGATGCCCTTGGCGCGCAGCTCTTTTGCGGTTTGCGCGTTCTTGACTTCATTGATACTGGTGTTTTTCAGAGCCAGTGCCTGCATACCAACTTTCAGGATCGCCTGATGGTGAGCCGGCATTTTGTCCCAGACATCCTTGCGGCAGGCCAGGTGATCAGCAGGCATGGAGTGGAAGCCCGGGAAGTTGGTGTGCTCGGCGATATCGTACAGACCCAGACCGACGTTGTTAGTCAGGTTGGCGGCGTCTGCACCATCGATGATGCCAGACTCGAGTGCTGTGAAGATCTCGTTGAAGTCCATCACGATCGGCGAGGCGCCGAGGTTTTTGAAGATCAGTGAGATGATTCCCGGCGGAGAGCGGAACTTCCAGTTTTTGAAGTCATCGACGCCGCGGATCGGTGCGGTTGAAGACAGCGACTCGGGCCCCGGAATCCACCAGCCGATGAACTCCATGTTGTGCTCGTTGTAGAGCTTGTTCAGCTGCGCATAGCCATCTGCGTGCAGCAGCCAGGCCATTTGCTGGTAGGGATTCTGGTAGCCGCCGTTCAGGTCACCGGTGAACTGGAAGGCCGGATTTTTACCCGTCTGGTAGGCGCCACCGGTCATGTCGCAATCGAGAATACCGGTTGCTGCTGCGTCGAAGGTTTCAGCGGCTTTGACCACCGAGCCGGAGTAGAACATCTCGACTTTGATTTCACCGTTCGACATGGCGGTGATGTCTTCGATGAATTCAGCCGCCATCTGGCCAGACAGCGTCTCTGGCGAGAAGTGGGTCTGGATGCGGAGTTTGGTCTCTGCAGCGTTTGCAGCGCCCGACGCCACGGCAAGGGCCACGGCTGTCAGTCCGGTTGCAGCGATCTTGCCCGCCGATTTTAAATACTTTTGCATGTTGATCCTCACTGGATAGATGATGCGCATAGTCATGGCCCTGGAGCCAAACGCTACGCCGGTGCGTGATTGTTGTTATCTTGAACCCGCCCAACGGTAGATTCATGATGTGAGCCCCTGCGGGCGACACTCAACTTTGCGGTTAACCGTGCGCCGTGCAATGACGGCTGGCGGTCATTCCCAGAGTCGCGGGAATTTAACCACAGCAGGTATTTCTTGGCTAGCGCCTCAGCGCCACGAACCATCCGGGCGAGGTGCGGTTTCGGTGCACAGATCGTTGAAATCCAGGGGCTTTCTGGATTGCTCAAGCCAGACACCTCGACTGAGAATTGACTATGCGACAGACAGATTTCGCGGGCCGCATCGCCTGCATCGGCGAGGCAATGGTCGAGCTGTCAGGGGTTGCCGACGACGATCACACACTGCGCGTGGGATTCGCCGGTGATGCACTGAACACCGCTATCTACCTGCGCCGGCTGATGACCACTGATACACCAGTGGCGTTCGTCACCCGGCTCGGTTATGACACCTTTTCAACGAGGATGCTCGATTTTATCCACAGCGAGTCGATTCAGACCGATCAGATCGAGCGCACCGATGCGCGACAAGTCGGTCTGTACGCCATTGACACTGATGCCAATGGCGAACGCACCTTCAGCTACTGGCGAGACAACTCCGCCGCGCGGACTCTGTTCCAGACCGAAGATGGCACGCTGAATTTCAGCTCGATCGACACGTTTGATGTGTTGTATCTATCGGCCATCACGCTGGCCATCCTGCCGCCAGCGGTCCGCTCGGGACTGCTGCAGTATCTGGATCAACGCCGTCAATCCGGCGCGTGTGTGGTGTTCGACTCGAACTATCGGCCAGCGCTATGGGAATCGCGTGAGGTGGCCCAACAGAACGTTGCCAGCGCCTGGCGCATCAGCGATATCGCACTGCCGTCGCTGGATGATGAGATGGCGTTGTTTAGCGATGCCAATGAACAAACAGCGCTTTCACGGCTGCACGGCTACGGCATTGCGCAGGGCGCGCTGAAACGCGGCGCGGCGGGACCGCTGGCTCTGGGTGTCGAGTCATCCCTTGCCACCGTTGCGCTGCCGCCGACACCGGCGACCGTGCTCGACACCACCGCCGCCGGCGACAGTTTCAACGCCGGCTACCTCAGTGCGATACTCAGCGGCGCCAGCGGCGTCGATGCGATGCAGGCGGGCCATGATCTGGCGCTGCGGGTGATTGGCCAGCGCGGCGCGATCATTCCTGCCGATAACTGGTAGTCAGGCGCTGCGGCCGGCGAGATATTGCTCGCCGAGCGCTGTCGCGATCTCTATCACTACCGGGGTCATTTCCACCGCGGTTTCGGTCTGCGAACGCGTGTGCACCCAGCCCAGATAAGTCAGGCTGCGGGCGACAAAGAAGAGCTCCAGGGTATCGAGATCACGAGTCGATAACGGCCGCTCGCGTTGATACCCGGCGAGCATCGACGCCTGCATCAGCTCGAATTGCGGCTCTTCGACCAGCCAGTGCAGCGCTGTGGCAATCTCGAACATGTGCCAGCCAAAACCGGCGTCGTCAAAGTCGATCAGTTGCACCTGTCGCTCGTGCAGCATTACGTTCTCTGGCACCAGATCGGCGTGGATCAGTCCGTAGTTATCACAGCTCTGACCATAATTGGCGAGATCGGCCGCCACCGCATCTTTAATGGTCAGTATCAGCTTGCGCTGTTCGGCGTCGAGCCCCTGCAGCTCCCAGAATCGCCCCCACAGTGGATCGCTACCGACGAGCCCCGGCCCATCCCAGGCGTGGCGCTGCATGGTGGCCGCCTGCGGCCAGGCGGTAGACAGATTGTGCAACCTCGCCATGCACTGGCCAATCGATTCAAACAGCGACGCCACATCGCGTCCATCCAATGCCAGCGGTACGCCCACCTCGCCCAGTTCGCGGCCGGGCATCCAGCTCAGCATATCGACTTGCCAGTCACCCGGTGTCTGGTCAGTCTGGACCGATACCATGTAGCCGCTGCCGGACGCATCCTGAACCGGTGCAATCGGCGATGGCACTGCCATACCACCCTCGCGCAACATTGCCATCCAGCGCAGCTCGCTCTCCAGACTGTCATCGCTGTGATAACCCTGCCGGTGCACTCGCAGCACCGCCCGCGCACCGTCGCGATCACGCACTTCGAACACGGCATTCTCGCGATACTTGATCAGCCGCGGCGTACAATCGCTAACCCCCCAGTGCGACAGCGCAAGCTCTGCCAGTGTGCTTAAGCGCTGCGCCTGTTCTTCGGCGTCGAGTTGATAGAAATCAGTCATACGAAATTTCCGGTCGGTTGATCACAAAGCCACCTGATCCAGCACCGATTCGAGGACATCGAAAAGGTGATCGGCGTGGTCGCGGTTAAATGGCATTGGCGGGCGGATTTTCAAAAGGTTGTCGAAGCGGCCTATCAAACCCATCAGCACACCCTGTTCGCGCATGGCGTTGATCAGCTTTTTGCCAAGCATCGGATCGGGCTCGCGCGAGCTTTGCGACTGGACAATTTCGGCACCGAGAAAAAGCCCGGCGCCGCGCACATCACCGATAATGGCATAGCGCTCGGCCAGCGAACGCAGTTTCTGTTGCATGTAGCGCCCGGTGTGCAGCGCATTGTCGGCCAGATTCTCGTCTTGCACTACGCGCAGTGTGGCACTGGCTGCGGCACAGGCGACCGGGTTGGCACCAAAGGTATTGAAGTAGGCCGTCTGGCTGCGAAAGTGGTGCATGATATCTTCGCGACACACGACGCCGGCGACCGGATAGCCATTGCCCATCGGTTTGCCAAGGGTGACGATATCGGGCTCAAAGTCCGCATACTGATGTCCCCACATGGCGCTGCCACAGCGACCAAATCCGGACTGCACTTCATCGGCGATAATCACCCCGCCCGCCGCACTGACCCGTTTTTTCACCTGCCGGAAAAAATCTGCCGGCAGATCGGGAAATCCCTCATTGGCAAAGATTGGACAGACCAGCAATGCCGCCAGCCCGTGAGCCTCCTTACGCAGCGATTCGATCGACTCATCGAGCCCGGCCAGCACGCGTGCAGCCATGTCGTCGAGCGAAGTTTCACCTGGCTGCAGGTGATAGCTATCTGGACACGGGAAGGTTCGCATATGAGGAGGCGTGCCGAGGTCATGTGGCAACAGCGTGGCCAGTTGCATGACGGCGTGGGTGTTGCCGTGATAGTTGTGATCGGTGACGATGACCCCGCGATTACCGGTCGCGCTGGCGGCCATTCTCAGTGCCACGTCGTTGGCCTCGCTGCCGGTACAGGTCATCAGCACACAGGATA
>CAZNIS010000080.1:10343-35063 GCA_964573105.1 uncultured Granulosicoccaceae bacterium | reverse complement strand
AGGTACCAGTTGCCAAGCTGCGTTTCAACGGCTCGATCTACCGGTGCGTAGAAATGCGAGATCTTGATGATACCGGTGAGATTCTCAATCCAGTTAACTGAAGCCTCGTTGATCAACTCTTCGGTGTTCTGAACAAAAATTCCGAAGTCGCTATTGCCGGTTTGCGCAATCGAGTAATCGCGGATTTCGGTGACAAACTGATGCAAGTCTGCAATCGCTGACGGATTCTCTTCTACGAAAGACTGATAGACATCGACACCATCAAGCACTACACCATCAAAGCCCGCCGCCAGGATCGTATCCAGACGACTGTCGGGTGACCCCATGATGACCTGCTTCCAGTTCTCATCCCAGTAACGGACAATAAACTCGCCAGGCCAGCCACCATTGGCTGACGCGATCCAGGAGGGATTGCCGAAGGTCCAGTCATCCTGCCAGTAGCGTCGAAAATTTTCGGCCTTGCCGATTGGCAGATAGGCCAGCACCAGCTTTTCGCCCTCGCCATCACAACGGATGCGATCGATCACATTGCGGTTGAGCGTCGTGTTGGGCTCTGAGTCCATGACGATCAGGTCGTAGCGCGTCTCGGCCAGATCGGCAAAGTCCATGTTTTGCAACTGGTAGTACCAGTCGTTGACATCGTCCCAGGTCAACGAGTGCTGCGGACACTCGTAAGGGGTGTTCGCCCAATTGTTCCGGTCGAAAGCCACGACCTCACCTGAGGTCGCCACCATGCCGCTGTCGCAGCCAGCGATGAGCGAACTGCAAAGAACAGCGACTGAAATCAAGCACCTGGAGTTCATTTAGCGTACCGGTTAGAGGAGTCACGGCGGTTCCTCGTCTGTAGCGGCTATTCGCTCCATGAATTTATGGTTGCACGAACAACCATTTGAGTATCATTCAAGCGGCAGACGGCGATGTCGATCGATCGACAAGCGTTCCGGCTAGCCACTTTTAATCATAATGACGCGGCGTCTACCCCACGCGGGGGTCAAGCCAGCACAGACATCTCGCGCACGGTCACACTGGCGAAAGCGGATCCGTCAGTGACAATACTCAGCGATTTTCGCAACGAGTCTGTCAGCGAATGACCGGCTGACGGGATTGGTGATGCAGCGCACACGTGCGACTGCTGCAGCGGCACCGCAACACTTGCGCCTCTCGGCAAGCGCAGCGGCCCGTCACGCAACAGGCTGGCAAAGTCGAACTCGCCGCGCGGTACTACCGTTGTGCGTGGCGTCATTGCCGTGATCGTCACGTCCTCTGAACCACTGTTGGTCAGCACGACCTCCAGGTCATTGCGTAGCGGGGAAAGCCGCGTGGTGACATTGATGTTGGCAAGATCCGCCGTATCGGCAGCATTTGTATACGGCTGCTCGGCAGCACTGGCAACAGCCGCACCACCGAGTGTTGCAGCCATGCCGTACGCCGTTGTCGCGGCGATTGTTTTCAGTGTTTTGCGTTTGGCAAGGTCGGTCATGTGTTTCTCCATTGGCCCGACAGTAACCATTGCGGCTTATTCTCTATTGTGCAAGTGTCGGGACACAATTGCTGACAACAGGATCTGGCCAGGCACCTTCCGGTCAGACCATCGACTCGTCGGCCACACCGTTGCGCAGTATGCCGATACCACCCACCTCAACTTCAACCTCATCGCCCGGTTCCAGATAGCGTGGCGGATCAAAGCGCGCACCAGCGCCTGTGGGTGTGCCGGTGACAATCATATCGCCGGGCTGCAAGGTCATGAAGGTAGAGATATAGGCGATCTCCTCGCGGATTGGAAACATCATTCTGCTGAGCACGTCATCCTGGCGCACCTCGCCGTTCACGCGGGTAATTATGCGCGCATCATCCAGTTGCGATGCGTCGTTAAAAGGCACCAGCCAGGGCCCAATGGCTCCAGACTTATCCCAGTTTTTGCCCTGAGTGACGTTGAATTTCGCGTGCCGCACCCAGTCGCGAATCGTGCCCTCGTTGCAAAGCGTCAGTGCCGAGATGTGATCGTAGGCATCCTCAGCGCTGATTCGGCGACCGGCCTTGCCGATCACCACCACCACCTCCCCCTCATAATCCAGCGTATGGTTCTCCGGCGGGCGTATCAGCGGCTGTCCGTGGCCGGTGAATCCGCTGGCAAAGCGCGGAAACAGCGACATGTATTTAGGCTGCGCGCTGCCGTCTTTGTACTCCGCGTTGCGATCGGGGAAATTCACCCCGACGCACAGAATTCGTACCGCGTTAGGCATCGGCATCTCGTAGACGACATCGGTATGGGTTACCGCGCGTCCGCCAACGGCGTCAGCCAGTCGATCAAGGCCGTCGGCCACGATCACATCGCGCAAGGTTGGCCACTCGGGAAAGTACGGCGACAGCGCAATCATGCCGTCATCTTTGGCCGCACCGTAAAATGTCTCGCCATCGGCGCTGTAAGTTGAAAATCGCATCGGGGATCTCCGGATCGCAGCAGCGCCTGCGCCGCCACAATCGCAAGCGTTATAGATGAATATTCAGGGAGCGATAATCGGGCTTGCCGCCAGGTCGGATTCGCGCGGCTCGCAATCGACAAAATTGCTGCCATGCTCAAACCAGCTTTTTGGTGCCGGTGCACCCCACAGGGTCTGACGCTGCGGGTCTTTCAGATCCCACTTGATCGGCTCGTGATCCGAATCGACAGTTTGATAGTCGGAGCAGTAGATTTCGATACGGTGTCCGTCCGGGTCCAAAATGTACAGAAAAAACGCGTTGGAAATGCCGTGACGCCCCGGACCGCGTTCGATGTTGGCCAGATACCCTGAACTTGCCATCAGATCGAGCAGATCGATGATATTCAATGGCGTTGGCACCCAGAACGCAATGTGGTGCATGCGCGGCCCACTGCCATTGGTAAACGCCATATCGTGCACACCGCCCTTGCGGTGTAGCCAGGCGGCCCAAAGCTTTTTCGATTCCTCGTCTTCTGTGTACTCGGTAACTCGAAATCCAAAGTCGCTGTAGAACGCAACCGATGCGTCGACATCGGGGGAAAAACAGTTGAAGTGATCAATGCGCAACGGCTTGACACCTCGATATAGCGCATATTGCTGAATGATCGACGGCAGGCGATCCATCTTGTGATAGAACTCCAGCGGTATGCCGATGTTATCCGAGGTCAGCAGCGTGCGCCCCTGATACTCGCGCTCAACCCACTCACAGGGTCTGCCCTTGCTCTCGAAATAGACTTTGGCGCGATCCAGATCCTCCTCATCGAAGGTCTTGAACCCCATCACTTCAACTGTACCGGGCTTGTTTGACTTTTGCAGAATCACGCAGTGGTGGCCGCGCTCTTCCATCGCGCGCAAATAGACGTGAGTATCGGTTTGATCAGTAATTTGCAGACCGAGAATTTGCGTGTAGAACTTGATCGATGCCGACAGATCGGCCACATTCAAACACGCGTGGCTCAGGCGAACCGTATTGAAATCGGGATACAGATTGGGAGCGGGAACCGGCATGGTTGCCTCCTGCGATTTAGTTTCTAGAGCGATAGAGTGATTCGATCAGGCACCCAGTTTCGAAATCTTGTGTTGACCTGTCGCAAAGCCGATGTGTTTTTGCTCCATGTAAAACTCGAACGACCAGTCACCGCCGTCGCGCCCGATTCCACTGGCTTTAACACCACCAAACGGCGTGGGTAAATGGCGCACGTTTTCGCTGTTGACCCAGATCATGCCGGCTTCGAGTTTGTCGGTGAAGCGCATCGCTCGTGTTAAATCATTGGTCCAGACGTAGCCGGTCAATCCGTACTGTGTGTCGTTTGCGATCTGCAGCGCCTCTTCCTCAGTGGAAAACGGGATCGACGTCAGTACCGGCCCGAATATCTCTTCCTGCGATATGCGCATGCTGTTGTTGGCGCCGGTAAAGAGCGTCGGCCTGACGAAATAGCCGGTATCGCCCATCGCCTCACCGCCGGCTGCGACCACTGCGCCATCGTCTTTGGCGATGTCGAAGTATGAGGTCACTTTTCTAAAGTGTTCATCTGAGATAAGCGGCCCTACTTCGGTGGCAGGATCCAGCGGATGACCCACTTTAATCCGGTTGACGCGCTCGATCAGTTTGGCCTCAAATTCATCACGAATTGTGTCTTGTACCAGCAAGCGCGACGATGACGTACAGCGCTCGCCATTGATCGAGTAGATCATGAAAATTACCGCGTCGAGTGCGCGTTCAAGATCGGCATCGTCAAACACCACCACCGGGTTTTTGCCGCCGAGCTCAAAGTGCAGCCGCTTTAAAGTATCGGCCCCCTGTTTTGTAATCAGTGAGCCGGTGCGGCTCTCGCCAACAAATGCAATGGCACGAATGGCCGGGTGCTCGGTCAGTGCACGGCCGGCGTCTTCACCAAAACCATTGACGGTATTCAACACACCAGGGGGCAGACCCGCCTCCTCGCATATCTCGATCAGCAGACGCGCGGTCAGTGGTGACGCTTCGGCGGGTTTATGGACCACCGTGCAACCGGAAGCCAGCGCCGGTGCGATCTTCCAGGTCGATAACATAAACGGCGTATTCCACGGCGTGATCACACCGACCGGACCAATCGGCACACGGCTGGTGATGTTCATCAATGTGGGTGACTTGAGATGCTTGCCGTCGCGTGCGGCGACCACCTGATCGGCGAAGTAGCGAAAGTTCTCGGCACCACGCAACGCGGCTTTCGACATAAAGCGCCACGCCTGGCCGGTGTCCCAGCACTCGCACAGCGCAATCTCCTCGGCGCGTGCCTCGATTGCCTCGGCCACTTTGATCAGTATCTTTTTGCGCTCGTTGGCGGGCATATCGCGCCACATCGGAAACGCGTCTTTGGCCGCCTGGGCGGCGGCGTCGATATCGGCAGCGTTGCCGCGTGCAACCTCGCAGATCACGCTTTTATCGACCGGTGAGATCGACTCAAACGTGCCGCCGCTGCCAGCCCGATCCTGACCGGCGATGCGGTTTTGTATGCCGTGCTCGCGAAAACGTGCCAGTGCGGCATCGAGCTTTTGTAGATTCTGATCAAGCGCGCTCATGATGATGGCTCCAGATGGTCGCGTATGGTGCCCGTTTTGGGGGAGAGTTCTGGATCGATATCGCGCATTTCAAACGATAGCGCGATCGGTTGTTTGGCCATGACCGGTGCAATGAAATCTCGCGTCGCCTCGAACAGCGCCTGCACCGAAGCTTTTTTAACATCGTCTGGCCTGCCACCCCGCAGCCGCACCGACACATCGATATAACCGTGCGCCGGATTGCCATCGGCAATGCTGTAGTGGTTGGTAGCGATCGCGCGGACTCTAACGCCTGCAGCCGGAAACGCCTCCAGCGATCCTGCGACGACACGCAAATGATCACACAGGCCCGCCATGTCGATGGCACTATCGAGGTTGGGCGAGTAGTCGATAATCAAGTGGGGCATAGCAATTACTTATCATGTTAAGTAATCCGTATTTTCCTTCCAGCGGACTTGCGTTGTCAAGATTTTTATTTAACATGTGAAGTAATAATGGAAATACCCGATGCCGAAAACCAAGCCCGCACCATCCCGTGCCACACTGCCATCCACCGATCGCTCACTGCCGATCGCGTTAATGCGTGCGCGGGAAAAGGTAATGGCGCCGATTCGCCAGATGCTGACAGAATCCGGTATTACCGAACAACAATGGCGCGTGCTGCGGGTACTGGCAGAATACGGGCCGCAGGACGCCACAGCCGTGTCAGAGCGCGCCTGCCTGCTGATGCCAAGCCTCGCCCGTATCATCAAGACCTTGTCAGAGCGGGGTCTCGTCAGCCGGGTCACCGATCAGAACGACAAGCGACGACAGCCGCTGACGATCACCGCCAAGGGGCAGGCGATTATCGATGACAACCTTGCCCAGGCCACCGTAATTGTGGCGGGCTTTAAAGAGACACTGGGCGAAGAAGGCTACGAGACGTTGCTGGATTTACTGTCCACCCTGGAACAATCGGGTTAACGCTGCCAGCGCTGTATCGGCTCACCCAACACATCTCGATCTACCACAATGCCAAGGCCCGGTGCTGCGGGTGCGACCACCCCACCATCCACCACGGGTGCATTAAATGCCGCAGTGACAGTGGTTACCATGTCGCGGGTATCAAGAATGCAGCGCAGCCATCGCTCTGGCACCGTTTGGCCCAGATGCACAATCGCGGCAAACGCGATTGCCGAACCGACGGTATCCTGCACGCTCATCGTCAAACCAGCGGCACGCGCAAGATCGCGCTGGCGACGCCCGTGCGTCAGCCCACCGCACTTGGAGATTTTCAAGCCGATGCCATCGGCGACATCACCTGCAATAATCTGCGCTATATCTTCATCGTGTTGTGCCAGCTCATCGATAATGATCGGCACGTTGCAGCGCCTGCGCAGACTGATCGTCTCGCGCCAGCTGGCACACGGCGCCTCCAATACAAAGTCCAGCCCAGGTGGCAATAGCCGCAGCATCCGTAGAGCCGTCTCAGGCAACAGCCCACCATTCGCATCGACCAGAAAAAACTCACCCGGCTGTCGATCGGCCAGCGCCTGCGTTATCCGCTCGGCATCAAGCGCCGGCCCACCTTCACCATCCATTGCACCAATCTTGATCGAATGTCCGCGATATCCGCGTGCGCGATAGTCGGCAACGCGCCGGCGCATATCGTCAGGCTCTGCCGCATACACCGATGACATCACTGGCATTCGAAAACCAGTGCTGCCACCCAGCAACTCACATACCGGCATGCCAACCGACTTGCCAAAAAGGTCCCAGCACGCCACATCGAGTGCGGTCTTCGCATGGTTGTGCCCGACCAGCACCTCGTCCATCAAATCGTTGATGCGATCCACCTGTCGTGGATCGCGACCAAGCAAGTGCGGTGCTATCTCTACAATGCCTGCTCTGGCACCGGCGCCATGCGCCGCAATATAGGTGGCCCCAAACGGTGTACTCTCTCCCCAGCCATCCGTGCCGTCATCGGCTACCATGCGCACGAAAGATCCGTCAAAGCTGCGATACTCGCGCCCGCCGGACAGCCGATAGACACCACCTGCGTAAGGCAGATCGGCCTGGTAGAGTTCGATGGTGGTTATTTTCATGGCAGGTGAGGTCGGCGTTAGCGGGACTCGGGTTCAAGCTTTGCCTGCTGCAGGTGCTCGCGATGATAAATGTACAGACCGCTGGCCACAATCAGGGCAGCGCCTGCCAGCGTCCAGCGATCGGGCAGCGCATCGAACAACAAATAACCAAACAGCGTGGCCCACAACAAAGAGGAGTAACTAAAAGGTACCACACTGGATGCGGGTGCGATGCGAAAAGCGCGAATCAGGCAGAAATGACTGAGCGCACCCAATAGCCCCACTGCGGCGAATAGCAGCCAGCCTGACCAGTCCGGCATGGTCCAGTAGCCCGGCACTGCGGTTGATGTCAGCACCGCACCGACCACACCGGAATAGAACAGGGAGGTCATGGCCTGATCATGCGCCCGCACCTGGCGCGTCACGATCTGGTACAGCGAGTTGCTGAACGCCGCTGCGATCAAAAACAAGTGACCGATCGCCACACCACTGGCGTCTGGCCGGACAATAATCAACGCACCGATAAAACCCGTACATACGCCAAGCCAGCGACGCAAGCCGACCTGCTCGCCGAGCAACGGGATGGCCAGTACCGTGACCAGAATCGGCGAAAGAAACATGATCGTCGAGGCGGTCGCAAGCGGCGTGGTTTCAAGCCCGGAGAAGAACAGTACGGTTGTTAACAGTAGACACGCCGATCGCAGCAACTGCAGCTTTAGATTGGCGCTGCGTATTAGCGGCAAGATTGCGGCGCGTAGAATCACCAGCAGCCACAGCATGTGGAAAAAGAAGCGCGCCCACACCACCTGCACCAATGCGTAGTCCTGCACCAGGTACTTGGCCAGCGCATCCATCGCGGTGAACAGGCACATGGTCGCGAGCATCCACAAGATGCCGCGAGCGATATTCTCCTGGGCCAATGCTATGAGTCTTCTTCAAGCGGTATGTCGTTTAATTCCGCCCACTCGATTAGCTCGACCTTGCGCGCTTGTTTTTCGTACTCGTACCATTTTTCAAGCAGCTCGCGCTCGGCGAGTAGACCTTTGAAGCGCGAGTAGGCGCCCCGCCTGCTGAAGATCGCACTGACCGTCTGGCTATCATCGCCAAGGTGCTGATCAGCAAACCGAAGCGCTAACGACTTGCCAAGGCCGAGCGCTCGCGCATCGGGGATGTCAACGTAGTGTGTTTGCTCGTAGAGATCGTCGGGCTCCGGCACTCCGTTCATTTCCTCGAATTCCATCTCGTCGCAGACGAAGTAGATTTTGTGTGACCGGGTGTCCAGTATCGCCACATTTCCCGACTCATCGGCGTTACCAAGAAAGTCGACCGCATCGAGCAATTCATCGATCAAAGCGCGTTCAGTCATAGGGCATCCGCACAGTTTCAGCACGACAGATACTACGCTTAAGCCAGGCGGTAAACAAAGCCGAATTTAACATCGACTGGCCTGGTTCAAAACGCCCCGGCCGCACCGCTCAAAAAGACACCAGCCAGGGCCGCAACAGCGAGCACAGCCAGCACGCTCCAGTGCCGCATCAGCAATAGCACCCCCGAGGCGCTCGCAATCAACAACACCCGCCAGTCGAGCGATGCGAGCACCGGCTGCCATAGACGCATCAACCCCCACTGTTGCAGCTCTACCCGTGCAAACAGCACATGCAGCGCAAACCAGAGTGACAGATTGAGTATCACGCCGGCGACCGCTGCGGTAATCGCATCCAGTGCGCCACTCAAACGGGGTTGTGCCGAGAGCCAGTCGATGTAGGGGGCGCCAGCGAAAATCCACAAAAAACACGGCACAAAGGTTACCCATAGCGTGATCGCCGCTGCCGCGACCGCCATCGACAGCCCGGCCTCTTTGTAGCCTGCGACAAATCCGACAAACTCGGTGACGAGTATCAGCGGCCCGGGGGTAGTCTCTGCAAGCCCGAGCCCGTCCATCATCTCTCCTGCAGTCAACCAGCCAAAACTCTCGACCACATCCTGCGCCATGTAGGCAAGCACCGCATAGGCACCGCCAAACGTGACGACAGCGAGCTTTGAGAAAAATACGCCAAGTTCCATCAGCAGCGGTGGGCCGCCGGCAAGCCACAATGCGACCATCGGCAACCACCAGATCACAAGCCCCCAGAGAACGATCAGGGTGATCGATCGTGAGGACTCAGGCACTGCAATGGAGCTTGCGGCTTCAACCCCACGACTGCCGAAAAAACCAATAGTCGCAGCTAACAGCACGATTAGCGGATAGGGCAATGCAAAAAAGAAGATGCCGATAAAGGCGAGCAGTGCAATCGCGTAGTGCGTGACCCCGTTCAGTGATTTTTTTGAGACTCGAATCAGCGCCTCGATCACAATCACCAGCACCGCAGCTTTGACGCCGAGAAAAATTGCCGACACCAGCGGCACATCGCCGTACAGTGAGTAGATACTCGCCAGTAACAAAATGACCAGCGCACCCGGCAGCACAAACAACAGACCGGCGATCAAGCCGCCGACAAAACCGTGCAGCCGCCAACCGGCGTAGGTGGCCAGTTGCATCGCCTCTGGCCCCGGCAACAGCATGCAGAAGCTCAGGCCATTCAGATACTGTTTTTCGCTAAGCCAGCGATTGTCCTGCACCACCATCTTGTGCATCAGCGCGATTTGCGCGGCCGGACCACCAAACGATAACAGCCCGATCTGCAGCCAGACCTTGATCGCCTGCGACAGCGTTGGCCGGGACAGCTGCGCGTCATCAGCCTGTGTGTGAGTCATTTGCGTTGACTCGACGGGCCAGTTGGCCAGTCGTGCCCCTCATCCACCGCATCGCGCGCCCAGCGAAACATCGCGTCGTAGAGCAACATGCCGGCATTGAGCTGTTGCAGATCATCGCGATACATGCGTGACAGACCCAGTGATGCGGCCAGCAGCCCGGCCGCTTCGGGCGCGAGATCGTGGCGATTGGTATCGGCACCACGAACAATAACAGCCAGCCGATCCAGCGCCTCGGTTCGCAATCCGAATTCATCAATCATCGTATCGAAAGTGCACAACTCGCCGCGATGACTCCAGAAAACATCCTCGATATCAAACGGCGTGGCGTTGAATCGATCCGCTACGTCGAGCACCTGAGAAGGCGACACAAACAAAAACTGAGCGCTTGGGTCAATGAATCGACGAATCAGCCACGGACAGGCGACGCGATCAATCTTCGGTCGATGCCGAGTAACCCAGACCGTTTGACCGCTTGCGTTTTGCTCAGGAATTTTCTCCACCGGAATCTGCGCCGCATCGGCTTCGGCCCAGCCGACCATGCCGCCAACCAGTACTTCAGCCGCGACACCGCAATTGCGCAACACGGCCGCGGCACCTTCACTGAGTTTTTTGCCCTTGTGGCAGACAACCACGACACGTTGGCGGGATAAACCGTCTGCGAGCACTTCGACGTCGGAAAACCGATGGCGACGAGCCGACGGAATCAGCTGCGGGTTGGTGGCAAAATCCTCATCGATGCGAACATCAATGATGGCGGGCGAATGGGGGGTACCGATCAGCCGCTGAAGCTGTGCGGCTGTGATTTGATTTGGTGATGGCAATGCGCATCCTCCCTGTTTGGTTGCAGGAAATTAAACGGATGCGAAACTTGGGCTGGCGCCTCACGGGGTATTCGCACACCCCATGACGTGAAGGTTGGCAGAATGCAGGTTAAGCGTCAAGCAACCCGTTTACGATCGGTACCACTCAACCGTTCGGGCAATGCCGGTGGCAAGATCTGTGACCTCATGCACTGGCATTCCGGCAAGCGGTGGTGAGAGCACACGCCGTGCGGCCACTGGCACCAATGGCCCCTCGATCGTCACATCGCAGTTGGGTACGATCTTTTCAATCTCGGCAACAAACTGCTGCATCGGCGCGACTTCGCCGGGGATATTCCAGACGTGTGCGCCGTCGATATCTGCCTCGCACGCCGCATCGAAGACATCGGCGACATCTTCAACATAGACGAAGTCAGTCTCACCGCTTAACGGAATCACAAACGACTCGCTGCGCGCCGCCGCCCGGCAGGCAAGTGTTGGCCCCGCCGACAGGCCAGTCTCGCGACCGGGGCCATAGACCACCAGTGGCCGAAAGCCGATGCTTGCGATGCCGTGATCCTCATAGTAGCAGCGCGCACTGCCTTCACCAGCCAGTTTGAATACACCGTACTGCGTTGTCGGCGCCGGGAAATCGCCATCGTCCGGTCCGTAGACGCTGGCGCTGCTCATGTACAGTACCTTTTTGTGCCCCAGTGCAATCGCCGCCTCAAACACATTTAAGGTGCCAATGTAATTGATATGTGTGCCGCGTATCGGATCAGCCTGACACTCCGGCGTGAGTATCGCGGCCAGATGAATGATCAGATCACAACCAGCAGCCGCATTCGACACCGCTGCGCGGTCACCCACATCGCCCTCAATCCATTCGATCGCATCGGCAGATGGCCCGATCACGGTGCGTGCCAGCGCATCGTTGCAGCGAGTATCCAGCACACAGACCGAGACACCTCTGGCGAGCAGCCGACGCATGATCCAGGCGCCGATAAAACCGCTGCCTCCGGTGATCATGACTTTCATGCGCATCGTCTCCTCTGGTTCACAAAGCGATTGAATGGCCGGAATTATACCTTGGGTGTGGTCGGCCCGGTGTCGTCAGTGGACTGGCTATCCGCGATGCTCGATTCGTAGGCGTGCTGTTGAATACTCTCCACGCCAACGCTTGCCACGTGGATGCTCACTGGCGTCACCCCGCCCTGCGGTTCCGGGCTCACTGGCCGCACGCCGGCGCGGTACAGCGCAAAGATACCCGTGCCAAGATGGACGAGCCCCATGCACCAGAAAAAGCTGTTGACGCCAAACAAATCCATCATGGCAGCGACCAGTATCGGCCCGACGATAGAGCCGAGTCCGGCCACCAGCACCAGCGTGCCGCTGGCGGCGATGATCTGATTCGGATTCAGGTGATCGTTGATATAGGCGACGCAAACTGAATACAGCGGCAATGCAAATCCGGCAAAAAGCCCGACACCGGCAAACAGCCACAGCGCCGGCCGATCGACCAGTAACGCGCAACCAAACGCGGTGACACCTGCCAGCAAGGTGATAATCGTCAGCACGCGGCGACGATCGAAACGATCTGATAGCGCACCGATTGGCCACTGCATCAAAATGGTGCCAAGTACGGCAGCGGTCATAAAGTAGGACACCCCTTTGACATCCATCCCCTGACGCTGCGCGTACACCGGCCCCAGCGCGAAAAATGTAGCCGTCACCAGGCCGACAAAGAAGGTGCCGATAATTCCCAGTGGCGACCGGCGATACAATTCGCGAATACTGATCGACACCGACTCCGCATATTCCGGGCTGGACCCGGCAGACAGCAACAAGGGCACAACCGCCATAGAGATCAATACTGAGGTTAAGATAAACAACTCGAACCCTGCCGGGCTTGCGACATTCAACAACAACTGCCCCACGCCAACTCCAACGTATGTCACGACCATGTACAGCGATAACAATTTGCCGCGATTGCTGTTGGTTGCCTGATCGTTCAGCCAGCTTTCGGCAACCACATACAAGCCGGCAAAACAGAAACCACTGATCAACCGAAGGCCAATCCAGAACGCGGCGTCAACAAACAGCGGGTGCAGCAGTATTGCCGACGATGCCATTGCGGCGAGTGCTGCAAACACCCGGATGTGTCCAACGCGCATCATGATGCGCGGCGTGAACAGTGATCCGGCCAGCAATCCGCCATAGAACGACGACATAATCAGACCCGTCACTGTGGCGCTGTAGCCTTCCAGATCGGCGCGAATCGCGAGCAGCGTGCCTTGCAAACCGTCGCCCAGCATTAAAATGCCAAAGCCCAGCAACAGCGATCCTGTCATCCAGCTGATTTGCGTCGGCTTTTCGGTCATACGGGTTTTTCGTCACACGGGATTTAAGGTTATTCTAAAGCCAACCAATGGGAGGCAGACCCAATGCAAGCGACAGAACCATTTCGCCAGTTCCTTAAGCATTGCGCACAGGGTTTACTGGAACAGGCGAGTACACCAGAAACGATTGCCGGTGCCAACCGCCTGCTATCGCGCCTGCCATCGGCACCAGCCAGAGACTACCACCCGCAGCCCCAACCGGTATTGGCGAGTATGGATAAACTGCCAGCGTCTGCGCACCGCTACGGGTTTGAGACAATCGTCAATGAGATACCGTGGCGACATTCGAGCCGCACGACCGACGAGGGATGGGATACCGCGCTTGGCACGATCAACGAAATGCTGGATCTTGGCGACCTGGTCGTCGGCTTGCTCTACCTAGACAGCAATAAAGACTATCCATTGCACCAGCACAATCCGCAGGAGTTGTATCTGGTGATGGCGGGACAAGGTCAGTGGCGCTACGGCGGGCAAACGCAATTTCAGCCCAGGGCGCCGGGCGATGTGATCTACAACCACCCCAACGATCTGCACGGTATCAAGGCCGGTACAACGCCACTATTGGCACTGTATTTATTATGGCCGTGATCAGCACGGCACTGCCCCCGTCACGCTTCCGGATAGACAATAAACTCAAGCAGATTTCTATCGGGATCGCGAATGTAGACACTCTGTCCGGTCGCGCTGCCGCCTGCTCGCCCGCCACGGCGCGCCACCGGCCCGAGTTCAACCGGAATCTGCAGAGAGTCCAGTAATCGCTGTAATGCATCGACGCTATCCGACCAGACGAAGCAAAAGTCGCCACAGCCGGGCACTGAATTGGGCGCGCGCAAATCAAATTGATCGGACTTCCACATCGGCGGGTGATGAAAGTTAAACCGATGCTGACCGAAATGCACGGCGTCGAATGGCAGCCCGTCGAGATCATGTTCCTCGACGGTAAATCCCAGTTGGCGGTAAAACGCTCTCATCGCAGCAATGTTTGCGATTGGGATGGCAACGTGGTCAAAGCCCTGAATGCTCACGCAGTGCTCCGGGATAGGTGCGGCCGTGTATTCTGAACCGCACAACCCGGTTGCACAAACAAAAAAAAGCCCACATCCGTTGTGGGCTTTCTGGCCTCCTGCCAATGCCAGTACCCGGGGCGTCCTGCCCAAACGGTACTCGCCGCATCCCTGTTGTCAACTCAGCCGGACCGTCCCGATCCGTTTTACCTATGTCATACCCGTGTCAGTCTGACGGTGCCGCTCCCTCGTGTGCCGCCTCTTCCCCTGACCACGACTATAGTGTGTCAGGATTGTTTCGTCAGACCTGCGAACCATTACCCCACAAAAGTGGTACTAATACCGCTTGATGGTCATGATTTCATTTCTTCAGGCTGAGTCTGCTGCAGGGATTCGCGCTGATAGAATTGCTCGTGCCAGCGCGCCAGTTCGGGCGCTGCCGCCCGCCAGTTGTCATCAGCGTTGCGAAAGTCGAGATATGCCAGTGCGATGGCGACCGACAAGGTGCCGATGTCCACGGTATCGCCCAGTGTCGCCGCCTCGGTTTCCAGCGCGGCAACGGCACGCATGAACTTGCTTTTCTGGGCCGCAATCCAGTTGTCCCACTGGTGTTCTGCAGGGCGGATGAATCCCTCATAGCGCACTAGAATCGCCGCATCGCAAATGCCGTCCGCCAGCGCCTGGCGCCGCAGCGCAGTCCAGCGTGCTGGCCCCGCGGCGGGGAAGAGCTGTCGATCACCGAGTCCATCGACATACTCGCAGATCACCCGCGAGTCATACAGCACGGTGCCATCGTCGGTCAGCAGAGCGGGGATCTTGCCGAGCGGATTTTCGGCATTCAGCGTGTCGTCAGGCTTGACCGGGGTCAGCAGCACCGGCGCGATTTCAATGCGATCGGTCAGGCCGCTTTCCATCGCGACGACGAGGACTTTGCGCACATAGGGTGAGGCGGGATTGAAAAACAGTTTCACAGGCACTTGCTCCGGTAATCAAACGGGGCCTGTCATTCTACGCAATTAGCAGCTGCGATAAGCGACTGCCCCCCTTTTTTAAGAAGGGCTGGTTAAAAAACCGGGCTGGCCAGCCGCCAGTGACGCTATTGGCGCGCACGGACCAGCGCGCCGAGCTTCTGGGTGCTGATCACGGTGAAGATCGTCAACACCGAGGCCAGTGCTGCGATATAAAACACGGTATTGGACTGGCCCTGATCGAGCAGATAGCCAAACAGCGGTGGTGCTAAGATGCCACCGATATTGAAACCGGTTGCGACAAAGCCGAATACCTTGCCGGTTTGCCCCTCGGGTGTGATCGAACGGATCAGCATATCGCGCGATGGCGACACCGCACCAGAGAAAAAACCGCCAATCGCAAAAAACACCAGCAGCCAGGTGGTGCTGGGTGCCAGCAACACGGCTGCCACAATAGACAGTGCGATTATCAGAAAACACAGTGCGGCAAAACCCGCGTGATTGCTGTTGCTGTCTGCGATGCGGCCGCCAGCCAGTACGCCAATGGGCGAGGCAAACAGCCAGGCTGAGATCAGACTGCCGGCAAACAGGGTGGTCATGCCGTATTCGACGTGCAGCGCCGATACCCCGAAGCCTGTCACCCCGCGCGTGATCAGCGAAATGCCAACAAAAAACAGCAGCCCCATCAATATCGGCGCACTAAACAACAGCGCCAGCCCACCACTTGTCGCAGGCTTTTTCGTCGCCTGATCGGCGCTGTCGGTGTTTAGTGCCGATCGCTGTGCAAGCAGCGCCACGGCGACGACAACGCCAGCCATTCCACACACCGCCAACGCGATTTTCCACCCTACCAGCGCCGCGATCAGCAAGACAGACACTGGCCCGACGGCATCCCCCAGATACCCTGCGGCGGTATGATAGGAAAACGCGCGCCCCATTTTTGATGGCTGCACGATGGCATTGAGAATGGAGTAGTCCGCCGGGTGATAAACCGAATTGGCAATGCCCGCTATACCCAGCAACACGACAAACCAGATCCAGGTATCCACCACGCCAATAAACGCAAACGCCAACCCTTCGATAGCGAGACCGACGATCAGAATACCGGTGGCACCATAGCGATCGACCAGAAATCCCATCGGCGCCTGGGTAAACCCCGATAGCAGACTGAACACCGTTAAACCGATGCCAATCTCGGTATACCCCACGCCCAGGTGTTCAGCCAATAGCGGGAACAGGGGCGCCAGCAGCAACAAATAAAAATGACTGAAAAAATGCGCGACACAAACCAGCCCGACTGCCAGGTCAGTGCTGCGGGATGGTTCGGCCGGCGCTGATGCAGCAAAGCTCACGGAGACAGGCTCTTATTCGTGCCCCGAAGCGAGATTGCGATCGAACAGGGCAAATACTTTGTCCCAACTTAGTTCTGCAGCCGCCGGATCGTAGGGGGCGCGTTCGACAAACGCGTAGCCGTGGTCGACGCCGTCAAAGACATCCATTTCATAGCGCAGACCAGCATCGTCCAGCGCGGTGCGAAAGGTCTGAATGTAGTCTGGTGGGGTGTACTGATCCAGCGTGCCAAATCCATAGTAGAGCTCGGCGGTAATGCCTGACAAATGCAGATGCGGCGAATCGTCCTCGTCGGTTACCAGTCGGGTACCGTAAAGCGAGGCGGCGCAGGCAAAGCGATCCGGAAACCGGCGCGCGGTGGTGGTAACGAATCGACCACTCATGCAAAAGCCGATGCTGCCAAACGCACCGGGCTGCACGGCGCGATGTCCCTCCAGATAACCGATCATCGCGGCAGTGATGTCGTTGACGTCGGCATCCGTCAGGCCGCGATACGCCTGCAGAAACACAGCAGCCATCGCATCGTTGCGATTCGCCGTGTCGAACCGCAAGCTGCCGTAGCGATGGTAGAGGTCTGGCAGTATGCACGCATAGCCCTGCTTGGCGATTCGTCTGGCCATATTGCGCAGCTCTTCGCGGATACCCGGGGCATCCATATAGAACACGATCGCAGGCCATTCCTGCTCATCATCCGGTGCAACGAAAAAGCTCGGGATGATACCGTTCTTGCTGGTGACGTCAATGTGCTCTTCAAGCATGATGTTCTCGATTAATGTGCCGATTCTGCCAAAGGTGCCGCAGTGCTATTGGCGGCTGCCAGATTATCAAGCCGCGTCGCGAGCGAATCACCATCGGCATTGGCAAGCGCAAGCTCACGCAATTCGCGAAGGATTTCAGCGCCATCGCTGCGCGCCTGCAACAGTGGCACCGCACCCAATAATTGTGAAAAGCGCGTCTGGCCGCGCTCGTGTGTATCGCTATAGCCTTTGATCATGCGCCGACAGCTAATTACCTCGACGGCAAGATCGTAGTTGGTATCAAGCAGACTGGTCGCAACCTCAAGCCAGCTGTCGATGTGCCGCATCTCCTGACGATGGCGTGCCAGCGAGCGTCGCCAGCGGCGCATGCCACCCAGCACGTACAGTAAGGTAAAAGGCAAGACCCGATCGCTGCGCAACCTGCGCCCTTTATTGATGCGTCGATCCAGCCAGCCCATCAGCGCCGGTCGCGCTTCGATCGCATCGGCCAGACGCACCGGAAAAAGGCTAACAATCTCCTGCGCCCGCGGGTGCATAAATTCGGTCACCTGCAGGATCGACGTGTCACTGCCGTATTCGTCGGCGATGCGCTGCGAACGCGTTTTACGGGTTTTGAGATCGGCCACGCGAATCACGTCGTCGTAACACAGCGCATTGGCCAGGTGTCGGACGCAGGCATCGGTAAACGCCTGCCCCGGGTCGCTGGTCGCCAGGGCGTCGAGACGATCGAGATACTCGGATGCGTAATCCAGATCCTGGTAGTCGACGACCTTTCGAAGCGCCGCCATCATCACCAACGGATCGGTGGTGGCTATTGTCTGTGCGCGCTCAAGCAACGTTTGCCATTGTCGCTGCATTGAATCCGGCCCGTCTACCACAACGCGCGACGCTGCAGCAGGCGCTGAAGGATCGATAGTCTGCGGTTGACGTGATTGCTCGAGCGCGCGATCAAATGCCCGCAAACTCGCCTGTGCCCCCCGGCCGGATTGTTCGATGGTTTGCCTGAAGATCTCGATGGCAAACGGCAGACGGTTAGCGCCCGCCAGCGCGCCAAACAGCGATGCCGAGGCCACTGTGCCCTCATCGCGCGCGATCTGCTCCATATCGAACATCACCAGTGCTTTCGATGAGAGATTAGCTGCGAGTTTGACGTCCGCCGGCGACGAAATCCCGTTGCCGGGCTGGACTTTCTCAGACACCGCCAGCATGCGATGTTCGGATGCGATCAGCGTGGTTTTATCCGGTGTGACGAAGCCGCGCATGATCGCACGCCCGGCCTCCATCATCTCGGCTGCGATAACGATGTCGACGTCGGCCTCGGACGGTGCCAGTGCAAACACCGGTCTGCGTTCGCCGCCCGGCGCCATCTCGATGTAGTAGAAGGTGGCGCCAGTGCGCTGGGCGACACCTGCGACCGCCGTCGATTGCACTGCCCAGTCATTGGCCTGCGCCAGTTGCACAATCCAGTTCGACAACACCCCGCCGCCCTGCCCGCCGACGGCAAAGATCGCAATTTTTACCACGCCAGAATCAGCCATCGGCCGAGTCCGCAAATTGCAATCGTCCACGTGCGCGCCGATCCTGCAGCCAGCCAATCAAGCCACCGCGCCATTGCGCAATTTTTTGCCGCAACGCGCTGGCATTGTGCAGTGCATCGGTGCGAAAAAACGACGGACACAACACCGCCGCATCTGCGACCTCACCACAATTACCACAGCCGACGCAGGTTTCATCGATGTGGGCAACCGGATCGTCGCGCAGTGGATCATCGAGTTTTTTCAACGTCAGCGACGGACAACCAGACAACCGCATACAGGCGTGATCACCGGTGCAGATGTCTTCATCGACGCCGAAACGCGGCTTGCTAACAGGCTCACCGGCAGCGAGCTTCTTTGCCGCCAGCGGCCGTTCGCGACGCTGGCGATTCAACATACACTCCGAAGCAGCAACGATCACCTTGGGACCTTTTTCAGCAGTTGTCAGCGCTTCGGTGAGGACCTTTTTCATCGCCGCGATATCGTAGGTGTGATCGAGTTGTCGCACCCACTTGACCCCCATGCCACGCACCGCCTCGGCAATCGGGTGGCGAGTGGAACGGCTTTTGTTATTGGCACGAGACGAGAGAATATCCTGCCCGCCAGTGGCCGCAGAATAGTGATTGTCGACGATCACAATCACGCCGTCCTGTTCATTGAACACCGCGTTGCCGATGCTCGAGGTCAGCCCGTTGTGCCAGAAGCCGCCATCGCCGATAAAAGAAATCGATCGCCTTGCTCCATCGGCTTTCAGACCTGCGGCCGAAGCCGGACCAAGCCCGTAGCCCATGGTGGTGCCACCGATATCAAACGGCGGCATGATGGAAAACAAATGACAGCCGATGTCAGAGGAAATATGGTGCTCGCCTATTTCGTTTTGCACGAGTTTAGTGGCGGCGAATATCGGCCGTTCAGGGCAACCGGTGCAAAAACCCGGTGGGCGCATGGGCACGGTTTTAGACAGATCGGGCATGTCGGCGACGATCGATATCGGCACCGCCGGCGGCTTTTTATTCTGTGGCAGATGGCGCTCGAAAAATGTCCCCAGCGACTCGTACATGACCTTACCGGTCAACTCACCTGCAAGCGGCAGAATATCCTTGCCACACAGTTGCGTTTGACCGCCGGCTTTGTAGAGCATCGCGGCGACGGATTCTTCGAGGTAGCCAGGTTGGCCCTCTTCGATCATCAACACCGCGCTTTTGTTTTCACAAAATTCGATCAGCTCACTATCGATCAGCGGATAGGTGACATTCAACACGTACAACGGGATGTCGGTATCGCCGTACAGATTCGCAAGCCCAAGCCGCTGCAGTGCGCGAATCGTCGCGTTATACAAACCACCCTGCAAGATCAAACCACACGGGCCATCGCTTGGGCCAAAGAATTCGTTCAGTTTGTTTTTCTTGATGTATTCCACCGCCGCCGGCCAGCGCTTTGTCACCTTTTCCTGCTCGTGCTGAAACGATGCCGGCGGCAGCACCACTCGATCAGTCTTGCGCCGCGGGTTTTGCAGCGCATCGGCTACGGTAAAATCCGGCGCCTTATTATCGGAGGCGAGAAACTCTCCGTGCACATGGCAACCGCGAATGCGCACCTCAAGCATGACCGGTGTATTTGACGCTTCGGATAACTCAAAACCGTGGCGCACCGCGGCGACGATGCTCGGCAGATTGGGTCGCGGATCGAGCAGCCAGATCTGGCTCTTGGTGGCAAATGCGTGCGAGCGCTCCTGCATGATCGAGGAGCCCTCGCCATAGTCCTCGCCAACGATAATCAGCGCACCACCCGTGACCCCGCCAGAGGCCAGATTGGCCAGCGCGTCGGAGGCGACATTAGTGCCAACGGTAGATTTGAATGTCACCGCACCGCGAATCGGGTAATGCACCGAGGCGGCCAGCATGGCTGCCGCCGCGGCCTCCGAGGCGTTGGCCTCGAAATGCACGCCCAGTTCGCCGAGAATATCCTGCGCATCGGCCAGCACATCCATTAGATGCGAGATTGGCGCACCCTGATAGCCGCCCACGTAGCCCACGCCGTTTTCCAGCAGCGCCTTGGTGATGGCGAGGATGCCCTCGCCGCGAAACGTCTCACCGGCACCAATTCGTAAGTGTTCTACCTCGGCGGCAAACGAGCGCTCTGCCATGGCTTTGGGGGCTCCTGTCGGGTCGGCCGCCAGACACGCGCGGCAATGCGTTGCAGTACATCACACCCGCACAGATCGAACAAGCCGGGCCGCTGCCGCCGGCTGTTGGTAGCTAGGCCGCGCTCGCGAGCGTCTGATCCACCGAGCGGGCGAGCTTGTCGACCAGCTCTTCAAGCTGTGCGTCCTCGACGATGAATGGCGGCGCGAGCAACGCGTGATCGCCATATTCGCCATCGATGGTGCCACCCATCGGGTAGATCATCAGGCCGTTTTCAAACGCGGTCTTTTTCAGTACGGCGTGCAATCGCCGCGCGGGATCAAACGGCTCCTTGCTGGCCCGGTCGGCGACGATTTCAAGCCCGATGAACAAGCCGCGCCCGCGAATCTCGCCAACGTGCGGATGATTGCCGAAGCGCTGCTGCAGGGCCTTCGTGAGTTGCTGCCCGCGCTGCCTGACGTTGTCGAGCAGATTGCGCTCTTCGATTTCACTCAGCACCGCGACGCCTGCCGCGCAGGCTGCCGGGTGGGCAAGATAGGTGTGGCCGTGCTGAAAAAAACCACTGCCCTGCTCGATCGCGGCGTAGATCTGCGCGCTGCACAACATGGCCCCGAGCGGTTGTATGCCGGCGCCCAGTCCCTTGGCGATGCAGACAATATCCGGCGCAGTATGTTCGGCCTCTGAGGCAAAGAGTGTCCCGGTTCGGCCCATTCCGCACATCACTTCATCGAATATCAGTACCACTCCATAGCGATCGCAAATCTCGCGGATGCGCTGAAAGTAACCGTCCGGTGCGGTCACTGCACCCAGCGTGGCACCGACCACCGGCTCGACCAGAAAGGCCGATACCGAATCGGCGCCGAGTTCGAGTATTTTCTGCTCCAGCAGATTGGCCGCGCGCAGAGCGTATTGTTCTGGCGTTTCGTCTTCGGCAGCCCAGCGCCAGTAGTGGCAGGCGTCGATATGGTGCATGGCATTGCTGAGCAACGGCTGAAACTGCTTGCGCCGCCACAGGTTGCCACCGGCCGACAGCGCACCCAGCGTATTGCCATGATAGCTCTGCAGCCGCGCGATCACATGCTGGCGCTGCGGCTCGCCACGCTCAAGGTGATATTGCCGCGCGAGCTTGATCGCCGACTCCACTGCCTCTGAGCCTCCACTGACAAAATAGACTCGATCGATACCGGCCGGGGCGCGCGCGATCAGCATGTCGGCAAGCTGCTCGGCAGGCTCGGAGCTAAAAAAGCTGGTGTGCGCATAGGCCACGCGATTGAGTTGTGCACTGACCGCATCGACCACGCGCTGATTCGAATGGCCAAGACAAGAGACCGCCGCACCACCACAGGCGTCGAGGTATCGCTTGCCATTGACATCGATCAGGTAACAGCCATCGCCGCTGGCGACGACTGGCGGCACCACTTTGCTGCTGCGGGGGAAAACGTGACTCGGTTGAGACTGCTCGGACATGGTAACTGTCTGCCTGTTCAGGACTGTTTGGGACTATACCAAGCACAAACCGACACGCGGCAGAAATATCGGCCGTCCGCCGCAAGCATCCGTTGATCGCGCGCAGGATTCAGCTGGTCAGGGATTCAACATCACGAGCATGAGGTTGTGCGATTTCTGGAATCAGGCGCACAGTCAAAAGTCCGGCCGATCGCAATTTTCGCCAACGCCCGCCTGAACTGCAGCACTGATCCGCCGCTATCTCTCTGATACCCATCGGTAAAATACAAGAGTGCGCCAAGATGCACAGCGGTAGTGGTGAGACAAAGCTGATGCGACACACAGACCGGCTCGACCCCGGGCTGCCAGACGCTGTGTGCAACCTGATGATCGCGCCTCACGGATCGCGTGGCTGGTGCCGTTCGTGAGCGCGACACCGCCGACTCTGGAGCAACCGGTCGAGCGCAACGATCTGCTGCTGGCGTTCATCGTCACGGTGACCGGTGCGTGCCTGGCCACTTTCATCGCCATCACGCTGGTGATCAACAAGCAGTTAAGGCAGTTCAATCAAGCGGCCACCCAGGTTGAGGAGCGCTTGCTGCAGTCCACAACCGACAGCAGCCAGGTGCTGCATTCAGTCGCCGCCATACACCAGGCGTCAGAGCGCGATCGCGTGCATCGCCAGTTCGCGATCTACGCCAAAGGGGTGATGGAATCGCGCCCATCGATTCAGGCTCTGGGCCGCTATGATCGGCTCGATCTGGCGCAGGCGATGGATTTTCCAGCGGTGCTGCAGCACTACGGTGTGATCGCCGATTCGCCGCGCCTGCGCAGCGACGTCGAGCAGCCACTGGCCGCAACGCGCAATCGCTTTCATCCCATCGTAAATGTGCACCCCGCCGCCTCACCCTTGTTTGAGCTGATCGGGCTCGACCTTGAGTCCAACCCTGCGCTTGCCAGCAGGCTGGAGTCTGCGGCGGCGCAAAACAAGACCACCATTACCGAAACGCCAAAGAGCTGGCCGCTGCCTAGCCGCGGCATGTTGATTGTGCAGCCGACCTATCAGGGTCACTACCCGCCTGCACACCCGATCGACCGACTCGATCAAACCGATGGCGGCTACTGGCTGGCGCTCGACATGCAGCAGATGCTGTCGCAGGTTCGCGCCGATCACGAGGCCTTGAGTGCGACGCTGTTCGTGTTCCGTGGAGACCGTGATAAACCTGTTGCCGCCGCCTCGCAGCCTGCGACCACAATTCCCGATCTGCGCTTTGACAACTGGTTTTCGCCGTTTTCAAAGCAACTGGATGTCGACACTGACATCGGTGAGATGCAACTGTCACTGACCAGCCCGACCGGCTTTTCTGAACAAGAGCTATCGCTGCTGATCGCGACCTTCTCAGGCGCTATCCTGTTTTTCAGTCTGGCGTTCTTTCTGCGCATGATGCGCAACAGCTCGGAGCTGCAGATCGAATATCGCGAGCGCGCCCTGGCGCAGGAGCGAGAGCGCGCACTGGTGACGCTGCAGTCGATCGGCGACGGCGTGATCACCACCGACGCGCTGGGCTCGATCGATTACTTCAATCCGGCTGCCGATCAGATTCTCGCCGGTCACGGTGCGACATTGATCGGCAGCCAGCTTTCCGATGCGCTCGTCTTCCGCACCGCGCTGGATCCGGATGCAGAGCAATTTCACCTGCAACAACCCGCTCTACGCAGCACGGCCAACAAAGGCGCTGTGCTGAGCCTGCAGGACGCTGTGTTGCCGACGACTGTGGTCGATACGATTCTGTCGCCATTGACTGATTCTGGCGGTAGTTACAGCGGATCGGTACTCGCTATCCGCGATGTGACCGCCGAACACACGCTGGCGCGCGAACTGGAGTATCAGGCCTCCCACGACAAACTCACCCGACTGGCCAATCGCAGCACATTCGAACGCGCACTGGCGCGCCTGATTGACGAGGCGCGAACGCCGAACGGTCGCCAGCACGCGATCTGCTACGTCGACCTGGATCAATTCAAGTTGATCAACGATACCTGCAGTCACGCCGCCGGCGACCTGCTGTTGACACGATTAGCCCGCGAGCTCGCAACTCAGGTGCGAGCCGGTGATCTGCTGGCGCGACTCGGCGGCGACGAGTTCGGCCTGCTGATCTGCAATTGCTCGACCGAGCAGGCCGAGGCCCTGGCCAGTCGCCTGCACGCCTTCTTTCAGGACTACCTGTTTAGCTGGGAGAGCAAGATTTTCCACGTGCATGCGAGTATTGGCCTGGTGCACATCGACGGGCAGCATCGCAACATCAACGAGGCATTGTCAGAGGTAGATCTGGCCTGCTACAGCGCCAAGGATGCCGGGCGCAACATTCTGCACATCTACGATCCGGGTGATGAGCAAACCCGCGCCCGATACGGCGAGATGCTCTCGATGCCGCTGATCCACCAGGCACTGCGGGACGACAGCTTTACGCTGTTTGT
>CAZNIS010000080.1:0-10243 GCA_964573105.1 uncultured Granulosicoccaceae bacterium | reverse complement strand
AACAACAAAATCGACTACGAAATGGTGCAGTCGATTCATAACGTCGGGCGAGCGCTCAACGTGAAAACCGTGGCCGAATTTGTCGAATCCGGCGCAATCATGGAGGCGTTGCGCGGTATGGAAATCGAATATGCACAGGGCTACCACATCAGCCCGCCAATGCCGTTTGATGACCTGTTGCAGTACACCAGCGAGCAACAGCGCGCAGCCTGAACGACCACCACCGCCGCACAAATGGTGGTAGCATCCGTGCAAGTGATCAACTTGGAAAAAGCCGATGCTCGATGAAATTGCCACCGCTGCGGCCGCCAGCGGACTCAGCCACTACGAATTGCGGGTCGACCTCGCCGCCGCGTTGCGCTGGGCGGCGCGCATGAATCTGAACGAAGGCGTCGACAATCACTTCTCGATCGCCGTGCCGGACGACAGTGGCTCCATCAACGGCAATTTGTTTCTGATCAACCCGTTTGGCTGGCACTGGTCAGAGGTCACCGCATCATCCATGGTGCTGTGTAACGGCGAGGGCAAAGTGCTGGAAGGCGACAACACCGTCGAAGACACCGCATTCTTTATTCACAGCGGTATCCATCGCAATGTGCCAAATGCCACCGTCGTGCTGCACACCCACCAGCCCTACACCACAGCTTTAACGCTGCTAAAGGATGGCGAGCTGAAAATGTGCGAGCAGAACGCCCTGTCTTTTCACAATCGCATCGCCTACGACAACGCCTATGGCGGCCTGGCGCTGGATAACGCGGAAGGCAATCGCCTGGCAAGCCAAATGGCTGACAAAGACGTGCTGATGATGGCCGGGCACGGGGTAACTGTGATCGGTCCGAACATGAAGGAGGCGTTCAACGATCTGTACTACCTGGAACGCGCGGCTATGTTCCAGGTGCAGGCGCTGTCCACCGGGCGGGACTTAATTGACATTCCACCCGAAGTCATCGAACACACCGCTCAGCAGCAGATCACCGAATCAAAGAAAGTCGCCGATCGACACTTCACCGCAATCAAACGAATGCTGGCCAGACAGGAACCGGAGTACCTGCAGTAGCGTCGCAGGACATTTGAATCGTTCAGGGAGGATGCAATGCTCCCTGAACGCGTGCCATTGTTTTTCGACACCCAGCAAGACACCTCGATGGCCGGCGTCTGGCAGTACAGAAACACATTGGCACACCCTGGTAACGCACAAATCGGCACTTCGGCGCACAGCCAGCAACAGGCAGTAACCCAATGTCTCATCGCGACGTCATAGCAGAATCCGAGATCGACGCCGGCAGCACGATCACATTCAGTTCCGGTCAAAACCCGTCGTCGATATCTAATCTCAAGATACGCCGTGGTGACATCACGCGGATGCAGGGGCTCGCCGCAGAATTCCCCGACATCGCAGACAGGCTGACCGGCAAGGTGCCATTGTTCGCCAACTTCTATCCATCCGGATTTGGCACCCTGCCCGGCTTTTGCGCCATTGAATGCGGTATGCGGCCGGCCAATGCGCTTAAGGCTATCACCCTGGCAGCCAGGCACCGCCGCGCGTTTCTGATCTCAGGGCAACCATTGGCAATTGGACAGGTGGCGTCGATGCTCGACGCGCAACCCGATGAACGAAGCCCCTACGCCCTGATCGCGCTAGGCGGCTACGAGAGTTTTGCCGAACTGGACAAGATGATTGAAAAGCACTTCCTCACCGTATTCAAGCGCGTCGATATATTGCATCTATACGGTTTGAACGAAGTGGATTTTGCTCTACTGGCAGGTCGGCGTGAACCTGGCGGCGACGCACACTACCGCGCCATCC
Organism: uncultured Granulosicoccaceae bacterium; assembly: GCA_964573105.1. Classification (GTDB taxonomy): domain Bacteria; phylum Pseudomonadota; class Gammaproteobacteria; order Granulosicoccales; family Granulosicoccaceae; genus CAKZSB01. The sequence goes on along the minus strand of CAZNIS010000080.1, from coordinate 8,436 downwards.
AGGATGAATGGACATTGCAGCTACACGGCGACACCTCGGCTTTTATCCAACGCGATAGTGGCGAAACTGTGCCGATAGAAGACACCATCAACGCAATCGATGACGCTTTTGTGGTGCGTCAGCCACAGCACAAGATTTCAACCGCCGTCCGCCAATTCCTGGCTGTAAAAGACGAGCACTGGTGGCAGTCACATACCGGCTATATCGGCATGCGCGATCAAGAATTCCAATCGCAACTGCGCCCGGGTGTAATGCCGCAACACGATAGCGATTGGCGCTACGGCCAGTTCATCGATGCGTTTGGCATGGCGATCCAGGAAAAGCCGCGATGGTCGTTCGAACCTGCCGAGCAATAGCCCTCCGGCAGTCCGCACACAAGAACTGACAAGACCGGACTGTGCGTGCGCACATCCCACAAATGCCGACGTCGCGTCATCGACAAGCCCCGGACAATGCGTACTGCGCGCCTTCTGTCGATGCCGCGCTCACTTGAATCCATTCGCTGCACAACCAATATACGGGTTGACTCGCACTGGACGCCACCCGGTAGACCATTGGCCCCTATGACAACTCCAACCTGCCACGACTTTTACCAGGTGAACCCACTTAGTCAGCCGGGTCCCGCAACGCGTTTGCCGTTGTACGTTTGTCTATGAATTGCGCACTGCCCGACCTGATCGCAGGCCCAGTGCTGCGCCACGCGAGCACCAGTCAACTGGTGATATGGCTGGTCACCTCAAAGTCGGCAGATCTGCATTGGCAGCTATTTTCTGACGACAAATCGGCTCAACCGACCGAACACGGCATCTTCAAGGCCGGACATACGGGTTGTATCAAACTGGGTGAACGCGCCTTCCTGCACTGCCTGACAATCGAACCGGACAAGGCACTGCCGACTGATTGCTGGATCGGCTACGACATTGGCATCGCAGCCGATCCGGACATTACCTGGCTGCGGGATACCGCAGACGATCTGAACTACCCCGGACGTTCCCGACCTGAGTTTGTCATCAAGTCGCGCGTCGATCAGGTGCTGCACGGCTCGTGCAGAAAACCGCATTTCGATGGCACTGACGCTCTGCAGAAACTTGATGAACTGCTGGCCACCGCACGCACAGAGGGTGCGCACGCGCAACCGGCCATGCTGCTCTGCACCGGTGATCAGGTTTATACCGATGACGTGGCTGGCCCCTATTTGTCAGCCATAGTGCAAACGATACAGTTGCTGGGACTCTACCGGGAAGCACTGCCTGGCAGCGGGCAGCAAACGATCGACAGCAAACAGTTGCTAAACGATCCCGCCTACTACCACCGCTCGACACTACTGCCCGGAGAGGAGACTGCCGGCGCACGCAACATTTTATTTCATGGTGTACGCAAGCCTATTTTCACCAGCGTCAACGCTGAAAACCACCTGATGACACTGGGCGAGGTCATCGCGCAATATTTGCTGTGCTGGTCGCCGGTGCTTTGGCAATCAATCGATGTCGACACGCCACCCGCCGGGCTGAGTACAAAGCACCATACGCTGTATCAAAAGCAAATCGCACTGATTCGTCGCTTCAGCAGTACCCTGCCATCGGTTCGCCGTGCGCTGGCACACGTGCCGGTTTACATGATTTTTGATGATCACGATGTTACCGATGACTGGAATCTCTCGCGCGCCTGGGAGGAAAGTGCGTACGGCCATCCACTGGCCCGGCGCATTATTGGCAATGCGCTGATAGGGTATTTTTTGTTTCAGGGCTGGGGCAATGCACCGGGCAATTTTGACAAGAACTTTCTCGCAGACGTACACGCTGTATTCGACAATGGCAGCCCGGCAGACCACGACCAACTGATTGGTCGTTTGCTGAAATTCGAGCACTGGCACTTTGTCATCGACTGCAAACCGCGCGTGGTCGTGCTCGATACCCGCACGCAGCGCTGGCACTCTGACACCATTGCAAGCTGGCCGTCCGGACTGATGGATTGGGAATCACTGGTCGAGGTACAGCAACATCTACTCGGGCAACCGGCCGTCATACTGGTTTCACCGGCGCCAATCTTCGGTGTAAAGCTGATCGAGATCATCCAGCGAATATTCACCTGGCTGTCATTTTCGCTTACTGTCGATGCAGAAAACTGGATGGCGCACCCGGGCAGTGCCAACGGCATATTAAATATTTTCCGCCATCGAAAAACACCGCAGAATTTTGTCATCCTGTCGGGTGACGTGCACTATGCCTACGCCTGTGACGTCCTGCTACGCCACGTAAAAAACAGCCCGCATATCTGGCAAATTACCAGCTCCGGCTTTTGCAACGCCTTCCCGCCGCGACTGCTGCGTCTGTTCGATCGTATCAACCGCTGGCTGTTTGCGAGCCGTTCACCACTCAACTGGTTGACACGCCGCAGACGCATGCGCATCCGCCAGCGACGCCCCGGCCAGTATACTGATCGCTATCGCCACCAGCGGCTGGTCAACGGCTGCGGAATCGGCAGAGTCTGCTTCGATCCACAGGGCCGGCCTGTACGCATCGAGCAATTGCTGGCCACTGGTGATACAGTCGGCTTTACTGCAGGTTACGACAGCGATTGGGTGCATTGAGGCTGGAATGAAAAAGATTCGCATTCACAATGCCCATCTGCACAACCTGAAAAATATCGACGTTGAACTGCCGACAGACAAACTGATCGCCATCAGTGGTGTCAGCGGTTCGGGTAAGTCGACACTGGCATTCGATATCCTTTTCGAGGCCGGCAAGCGCAGCTACCTGCAGGCACTTGGCGCGCTGGCAAGCCTGGGCGATGAATACGGCTACGATGAAATTAGCGGCCTGTTGCCGACGGTTGCGGTAAAACAGGGCATTGTCCGCCGTTCAAATCCACGCTCCGTGGTGGGCACCAAAACCCGCTTGCTGAATTATCTTGCCACCTTGTACGCCGACCATCACAACCGCAACAGCGACGATACGATCACCGCCTCGCAGTTGTCGTTCAACTCGCCGCTGGGCATGTGCCTGTCGTGTCAGGGACGCGGCATACGTTTCGAGCTGGATTTTTCTGTACTACTGCCAACGCCCGACACCACCCTGCACGAGCTCTATCAGCACGCGCTGGCCGAATCCACATTTGCCAAACGCATCGAGCGATTGCAAAGCAAACTGCAACTGGATCCGGCTACGGCGTTTACATCGCTCGACGACGGTGTGCAGCAGCTGGTGCTGTACGGCAAACCCTACAACGGCATCAAGCTGTCACCACTGTTCAGTTTTCTGCGCTACAAACACACACATGGCAAACCGGTCAACGGTGCTATCGTCGCCCGCACTTGCTCCGATTGCGATGGGCATCGCATCGGTGAAGAGGCGCGCGGCATTGTGCTCAATGGCAAACACCTGGGGCAACTGGGCAAGATGACAATTGCCGAGCTTGATGATCACCTGAAAAATACGGCCGCCAAACTGGCGCGTGGCAAGCGAACCGGCGTCACTGCATCACAACTGCTGGAACAGTCGCGCGCGATAACTGCGCAGCTCATCGCGGTGAAACTGGATTATCTGAGCGCCTACCGCCCGGTACCATCGCTTAGCGGCGGCGAGATTCAACGGCTGTTTCTGATGTCGCACTTGCGCGCCGACATCGCACCGCTGCTCTATATATTCGACGAGCCGACCGCCGGTTTGCACGAACTGGAAAAGCAGCAGTTGATCGATCGATTAAAGTCATTGAGTAAAACCGGCAACACGGTCATCGTCGTCGAGCACGACCGGCAAACCTTGCAAGCGGCAGATCATATCGTCGACATGGGGCCTCTGGCGGGCTGGCAGGGTGGCCAGATCGTAGCTCAGGGAAAAGCGTCCGCACTAAAAAAAAGTAACAGCTCTCTCACCGGACAGCACTTAGCCAATAAGCTTGAGCCACTAACGCAGTATCGTAGCCGAGCCACCGATCGGCACACCCCCTCGCTGACACTCGAAGGCGTCAGTACCAATAATCTGAAGCAGGTCACCGTCACTATTCCGCTGGCGCGAATGGTTGGTGTGGCCGGCATCTCAGGCAGCGGAAAAAGCTCGCTGATCGCCGATACACTGGTACCGGCGCTGACACAGTCGCTCAATGCCGAACCGACACCTGAAGACGAGCAACCTGCACCATCGACTGGAGATCCAAACGAGGCCGGAGAGCTGAATCTCGCGCAGTCTACCGCCGTGTACACGCTGCTAACTGGCACCCGGCAGCTGGACAAGTGCATCGAAGTGTCCCAAGCACCAATCGGTCGCCGCGCCAATTCAACGGTCGTGACCTACCTTGGTATCTGGGATCGAATACGCCGGTGCTTTGCGGGGACTAATCAGGCAAAAGCTGCGGGATTCACGGCCAGCCATTTCTCGTTTAACGCCGCCGGCGCCTGTCAGCAATGCAGCGGCAGTGGTCTGAATCAGCTGTGGCTAGGCGGATCGCTGGTGTCCTATCCATGCGATCAATGTGAGGGTTTGCGATATCAGCAAGACATCCTCAATGTGCACTATCAGGATAAAACGATTACCGATGCACTGGCCATGACGGTAGACGAAGCGTGCAAACTGTTTGTCGACGACAGACCGATCAGCCGCATGCTCGATGTGATGGTGCGCACCGGCATGGATTACATCACGCTGGGTCAGCCAACCAATACCCTCAGTGGCGGCGAGGCGCAACGGATAAAACTCGCGCGCGAACTGGGACGTCAGCGCCAGACGCTTCGCTGCCTGTATATCCTTGACGAACCGACCACCGGCCTCAGCCACTACGACATTTGTAAACTGGTGGCACTGCTTCAGGAGCTGGTATCAAATGGCAGTAGCGTTATCGTCGTCGAGCATGATCCGGCAGTGCTGTCCTGTTGTGACTGGTTGATCGAGCTTGGTCCGGGTGGCGGCAACCGCGGCGGCAAAGTGATCGCCACAGGGCCACCGGCGCGGCTGCAGCAATCAAAAAAGTCACTGATTGCACCTTATCTGCAGCGTGCATCGTCGTGACGGGCGAAACCAGCACACCATCCAGTGCCACCATCCAGCAAATGCTTGATGAGACTGAGTCGATCATTGCCCGCCGATATCGAACGCTGCGCAATCTCGTCATGTCGCAAGGCTCTCGCATACTTTGCGCACACAGCTACAACACGACCACTGCTACACAGGCCGATCGTACTCCCGACACCCGAGCCCCGATCAAATCGGTCACCAAAAGCATTGTTGCCCTGTTGACGGGCATCGCGATTGATCGCCAGCTGATCGGCAATGTCGATCAGACGCTCTCGCAGTTACTCGAATCACAATCCGACGCGCTGGCTGCCAACCCCGCGGCTGCCGATCTGACACTGCATCAACTGTTATCCATGAGTACCGGAATTCAGTGGCGTGGCGGACGCGCAAGCCTGGAACCACTGGCAAGGCGGATGATGCAGGAGGAAGACTGGAGCGCATTCGCGCTATCGCTGCCGATCGTCAACACCGACATTGGCCAGTTTCAATACAACTCCGCGGTATCTCATCTGCTGTCCGCCATCCTTCATGAACAAACCGGCAAGTCTGCCAGCGAGTTTGCAGCACAACACCTTTTCACGCCGCTTGGCATCACCGACTTCGAATGGGAACTTGACCCAAAGGGTATCAATACCGGTGGCTGGGGACTGTCTTTGTCACCGCTGTCTCTGGCACGTATTGGCGAGCTGTGCCTGAACCAGGGTAATTACAATGATAAGCCAATTGTGTCGAGCCAGTGGATCACACAGATGTGGTCGACGCAGGTTACTGCCCACAGCCTGCACGCCAAAAGCCAGCCCGCCAGCTATCACACTGCACGCTACGGCTATCAATGGTGGATTCGAGGCGACGATGAGATCACCATCTATTGCGCCGAAGGCGCAGGCGGTCAACTACTGTGCTGCGTCCCACGGTACAACGCGGTGATCGTCGCCACCAACGATTACACGCGTCGCCCGATAACGCTTTGGCCACTCGTCGAGCAACACTGGCTGCCCACCCTGCAGGCACTGTGTAACCTTTAACCGCCACGCCAGCTTAAAGATCGCTAAAGTCGCCGCCACGACCCTTGCCACCGGCAAATCTCCCGGCACCGGCCACACCCTGACCCACTTCAGATTTGCTGATCTGCCATTCCTGACGCAGTGCATCGCGCTCGGCCAGGCCGTGTTGGGCGCGTGCCGAGCGGCGATCAGCCAGCATACAGCTTTGCGGGAAACGAGCGATGTCGTGCGCCAATGACTCTGCCTTGCTTCGCGCCTCGCCCTGGGCGACAACGTATTCACACAGGCCGATCGCCAGCGCTTCATCTGCATCGACACGTCTGCCGGTGAGGATCAGATCCATCGCGCGCCCCTCGCCGACCAGACGTGGCAGACGCACCGTGCCGCCGTCGATCAGCGGGATGCCCCAGCGGCGACAATAGACGCCCATGTAGGCGGTCTGCTCCATCACGCGAATGTCAGCCCAGATCGCAAGCTCCATTCCACCGGCAACTGCAGGACCTGCAACCGCTGCGATCACAGGCTTACTCAAATCGAGGCGACTGGGGCCCATCGCCGCCATCGGTGGCTCACCAGTGGCCGGAAAGTCGTAGGGATCGAGCGCATCGGCGCCAGACAACTGCGCCGCGTGCTTGAGATCCCAACCGGCACAGAAAGCACCCCCTTCACCAAAAAACACCGCGACTCTGGCCGTGGTATCAGCATCGAATGCCCGAAAGGCATCGTACAGGGCCACTGCACTTTCCGGGTCCATCGCATTGCGCGCTTGCGGGCGCGAGTGAATAATTGTCCAGACCGGACCGTCGGTTTCTGTGCGTACGCTCAACTGGTGCTCCTCGCTGCCGTGAACCACCATTTTAATAGCGATGGCGACGGGCGCCTACACTGGAATTAACGCAAACAGAAATGGGCTGACCTGGAAGTGTTGGCCCGCACCGATTCGGCAACGGGCCGATGTGCATTAACCCGGTTTACCCGCCTGCACCATCCTGAATGCCGTGCTGACACCAAACAGCAGAAACAGCATGTCGATTAACCCCAGCGATTCCAGCACCAGCGTCCAGGGTGATACCGCGCCCGCCATAGCATCTTTGAATTCTTCCGGTGCATAGACTGCCCCGTCGGCATCAGCGTCCGCCGGCATATCCAGCCACGGCTCCATCTCGTCCATGAAGTATTCGAATTCGCCCGCCGACACGGCCGCCGGGTGGCTCGCGTCCGTGTATTCGTAGTCGATCATGAACTGTTTGATCGATTCATCGTCCCTGGAGATCGCAGCGTAGGCATCACGTTCAGACGCAATTTCACTGTAGAACACATCGACCAGCGATTGATCGGATTCTAGCTCCATGTAAGCGAGGCTTTCATCGATATAGCTGGATACAAACAGGTATTTGCCCGGAAAAATCGATGCGACCACCAGGCAGGCGCAGATACTGGCGTTTAACATACCACGCGCACCAAACACCATCGCGGCACCACCGATGGCACCACCGGCTGCCCAGGCAATCAATCCCAGCTCTCTGTCAAACTGCAGCGCGACAAATTTCCAGATCAGCGCAAAGATGATCGCCGCCACCGCGGCGGCAGCCAGCGCCGGTATCGATATTTCACTGTCACTGGATCGAGCTGATCGCGCAGGCGCAGGCGTGGTGTCTTCAAGCGCCTCCGATCGGTTGGCGCGTTGAGCATACTTCTCGAAATAGATGCCACAGCCGGTACACTGTTCCGACTTCTCCTGTACCAACAAACACTTTGGGCAGGAGAATGCGACGGTCTGTGTGTCAATCGAGGGCTCAACGCTGGCAGTGGATTGCATCGATGAATTGTCGATTGGTGTGACCGATGCAGGTGTGCTGATGTAGTTCCCTGCATTTGCCGCATCGGTTGAGAAATCTGATGGGCCGTGCAGAGTCACCGCTAAACCCAGACCTTCCAGCTTGTTGCGATAGCGATCCGCATCAGCCTGATCAAGCCCTTCACTGATCAGTTTGCCAGGCTCCAGATAGGTCGCCGCTTTTTCCTCGTCTACCAATTCTCGAATACATCCCAGTCAACCCGTTCCGCTAAGCCGACAAGCAAGTGATTCATATCGATAAAGCTAGCTAAACGTGGCCGGCTGTCGTTGAACAATTCGCCTTGCACACTTTTTGTGGATGGATCAGATTTTGGTTTCAAAAGAGCGGTCCGAAATTGCAAGAAACCACGGAATTTTAGCTGTTTCTCTGCAATTTTGCGACGCTTGGATCAACGCTACCCGTTGAATATAAATCGATTTAATAGTTATTCAGGGTCGACTAGTTACCGCAACATTCGCGCTAGTGCTAGACGGAATCGACATAGGTAGCGGAACAGACATTCTTCGTCTCAAGTAGAACAATCCCATCTCGTGTCTAGTAATCCCTACGGCAAAAGACACAAAC
>CAZNIS010000079.1:0-35112 GCA_964573105.1 uncultured Granulosicoccaceae bacterium | reverse complement strand
TTGTCGACGATCATTTTGGTGGCTGAGATCGGCACGATTTCATCGTCGAAAAATCCTGCCGCTTGCGCCGCGGCCGTGCGTTGCTGCGAAGACAGCGCGTATTCGTCTTGTGCTTCGCGGCTGACCTTGTATTTATCGGCCACGAATTCAGCCGTTTTCAGCATCGGCATGTAAGTGTGTTCGTAGTGTGCAGTGACATTGGGATCCATCTGTTCTGCGGCCCAGCCCAGATACTGTTGCTGTACGGCAGAGATGTTGTCCTGACCGCCAGCGACGCAGACCTTCATACCATCGAAGGTGATTTGCTTGGCGGCGGTGGCGATGGCCATGACACCCGATGAGCACTGTCGATCGATGGTCTGCGCCGACACTGATGCCGGCAAGCCAGCGGCAATACTCGCGGTGCGGCCGATGTTGCTGGCCGCGGTGCCGGCCGTCAGCACTGTGCCGACGACGACATCATCGATCTCAGCGGGCTCGACACCGGAGCGCTCGACTGCGTGACTAATGGCGTGCCCCATCATTGTCGGTGACTTGATATTGTTCAACGCGCCGCGAAAAGCGCGGCCGATCGGGGTGCGGGCGGTGGAGACGATAACGGCGTCAGACATAACATTTCCTCGTAGAAGTAGGGCGATTGTATTGGGTTTGCGGTGGCTTGTCGTGGATAGGCGGGGTTATTGTCTACATTGCGCTGACACCACCGTCCACCGGTATCGCCACGCCGTTCATATAAGTGTTGGCCGGCGATATCATCATCAGCATTACCGCTACCACCTCGCCCGGTTGGGCGACGCGGCGCAGCGGGCAGCGTGCGGCCAGCGTCTGGTTCAGTTCATCGACAGAGTTATTCGGGTTTAGCACCGGATTGTCGACCATCGGCGTCAGGGTGAAAAACGGGCACACGGCATTGACGCGAATGTTCTTGCCGCCAAATTCTACCGCGGCCGATTTGGTCAGGCCGACCACTGCATGCTTGGCCGCTGCGTAGGTCGACAGCATTGGCGCGCCGCCAATGCCCGCCATAGAGCTGACATTCAGGATTGCACCGTTTCGTTGTTCGGCCATGTGTGCGAGCTGGTGTTTCATACCGAACACCACGCTGTTGCAATTGACCGCCAGTTGATGGGCCAGCACGTCGGAATCAGTTGCCGTCATCGAATTCATGTGTGGTGCCACACCCGCGTTGTTAATCGCGATGTGCAGCTGGCCAAAGCGCTCGACCGCAAGCGCCACCAGATCGCGGGCAGTCGACTCATTAGCGACGTCGCCGGGCAGTGCCGCCGTAGCGGTTGTCTCCGGCAGCAAACCGATCGTCTCTTCGAGGCCGGGTTCGTTAATGTCGCTGAGCACCAGGCTGGCACCGCGTTGGGCGAGTGCCAGCGCGAGTTCGCGGCCAAAACCGCTGGCTGCACCGGTAATCAGAACGTTGCGCTGGCTAAAGTCGAGCAGGGTATCCAATCGGGTAGTTTCCGCAGGCGGGATGTGCTGGCTATTGTACCAGCACAGAACTGGGTCACGTCGTGTGCGCGACGCTTTGACACTGCCCGTCAGTTATCGTTCTGGTAGTCTGTCGCCCGACATATGTGCCCCGCTACGCACAATCGCAAGGTGCCATCTTCGATGAAAGCCATTCTCTCTCTATTGTCACTGGCGCTGGGTCTATATGTACTGGTGGCCCTGGCGTTGTACACACTGCAGCGAAAATTCGTTTTTCACCCAACGCCTCGTATCGAACACTCGTGGCCTGAAGTGTCGCTTGCGCGCCCTGACACACCCGGGCAAAGCATTAACCTGATCGTGCTCAACCCGGACATGGCAAACGCGTTGATCTACTTTGGTGGCAACGCCGAGTCGGTCGCTGGCAGTGCAGCCGAGCTGTCGCAGCAGTTTGCGCAGCACACGGTATATTTGGTCAATTATCCGGGTTACGGTGGCAGCGACGGTAGCCCCGGCGAGCAGGCGCTCTTTACCGATGCCACCCTGGTGTTTGATCATGTGGCATCAAAACATGCAAGCGTCTCGGCACTGGGGCGCAGCCTCGGCAGCGGGGTGGTCTGCTGGCTTGCCACCCAGCGCAAGCTTGCACGGGTGGTATTGGTCACACCATTCGACAGCATCTTGCAGATCGCGAAAAATCGATATCCGATCTTTCCGGTGAAGTGGTTATTGAAAGATCACTTCGCGTCAGTTCGTTACGCGCCCGATATCAACGTGCCAGTGCTGGTTGTGAGCGCCTCGGATGATCGCGTGATACCGGCCGCCTCGACAGAAAGGTTGATTGACGCGTTTGTGCAGCCAGTGGAATCAGTGGTTATCAAAGGAGCCGGGCACAATGATGTGCATGTGTATGGTGACTATTACGCATCAATTAAAAATTTTATACAACGATCAGCTATGATGCCAAACAACAATTGATTATGCAGCACAGTGACGCTCGATCGAAACATGGCATATTGTGTGAGACTCGCGTTGGAAACCGAAGCAATATGACTCCTTTTCGGATGCGCGATACTGTAGTGCGTTAATGGCGGACGCTGGCCCGTCCGCCATCTTTTTACCTGGTCGATATGTGTGTAGGCGGTAAATGGGTGGTATCGAAACTCCGTGTCGCTGGGTTGTTTCGTTGACCCCTCAGTGCATTGGATAAATTATAATCCTTTTACAAGTGGCTCCCTCCTTGCAAGGTATTTAAATTGAATGCTTCCGTACGGGGATAGATCAGGCTGGCGCTCTAACAGAGTGGTACTGGTTGCGTGTCTCCTTTTCACGTTTGGCACTCACGCTGGTGCAGCTGGTTGGATAGGCGAGCAGTCGGCGAATGTCGATAGGCGATCCGGTGCTCTCGCCGTATCCATAGGTGCCAGTATCAATTCTTACCAGCGCTCTATCGATATCGCGCAGCAGGTCTGTTTCCATCGCCCGCATACGCATGCGAACCAGAAATTCTTCCTGCTGCTGAGCTGAATCCAGCGGGTCGCTCGGTCGGTCCGAGAGTTCATTGTGGTCATCAGGTTGTTTGTCGAAAATTGCCGCTCGCATTTGTTCCAGAACCGATCGCATATAGGCGAGTTGATCCGGGTTCATGAAATCATCTGCCGAGGCATTTAAAAAGTGATCTCGCGTAGTCATGGCGTTCTCCTATCAGAAATTCAGGCGAAGGCAACATCGTTTGGGTGTACCAGGTCGAGCACACCCTGTTTTCTGTATCCCGTGGACCGAGTAGCGTGATGTTTTTCATCACGCCTGGTCACTAGCAGGAACGGTGCTCGCAACTGGAAGTAAGTCGCGAGAAAAATCAGGTATTCTATGCCGGTCAGACCATCGGCATCGATGTCTACTACTACCAGATCGGTGCGCCGTAGCATTACATCTGCGCTAAATCGGTCGGTGCGAGTGAACACCTTGAGTCTTGTCGGTTCGACGCCAAGTGTTCTACACACATCGGATACATTGGTTTTACGATCTCCGATGAGATGGATCGAACCGTAATGCATGCCATCGGAACGAGCATTTTGAGCCATTTGTTGATTGCCCGTCATGCCGCAACCTCACATGGTACGGCGGCGGTTTCTCCTAGTTGAATTAAGTCAATGACACCAACCCGGCGCAGGTACTTTTTCCGTGTATCCTCATCAACGGTGTTGCGTGTTGTCAGCACCATCGGCAACCCGGGGTTAAAAGAGTTGCACAACATGATCAAACAGTGCGCCTCGGCAGTGCCGACCGCGTCTATATCGATGCAGACCAGGTCGGCGTCACCACCAAACACTGAATCGCTCAAAAAATCATATCGAGAGAGTATTTTAACGCCGGACTCGGATATTCTTAACAGCTCGCAGTAATCCTGTTTTTCCGTGAGATAGTTGCCGACGATGTGCGCTTTTCGAAAAGCAGCGTAATGAGGTTTAAAAGTTCCTTTTTGCATAATCATTCCTTGACGTGGTAAAAATACTACGCATTAGTTCCTTTGTTAGTGAGTCACTTATACAGCGCTTGAAGAAAAAGCGGGTGCCATGGGTTGATTGGGGCTTGTGTCGATGTCGAGCCTTCCGATTTTGCAAGAGGCTGGAATTCGACAGTGTCAGGCGGTTGCAGTATGTCTCTTATCGTGACGTGATCCGGGATGCACTTGCCGGCGAGCCAGTTGTCGTGGTCCAGGTTTTGATACAGTCGACTGGTCGAGTCGAAACAGGCGGTAGCGGTGAGTGTCACCGTTAATCCCAGCAGGCCAATCGCATAGTGCTGTAGTGTGTTTCCATTCAATAGTCCATCTCCGTAGTTTTCGGTTATTCAAGGGGCAGTGCACGATGGCACGATTTCCTGAACAGTGGCTCAAGTTTTGAGTATTGCCGTACGCAGTAGTGCGTCCTTGTAACCGATAACGGTAAAACCGGTATTTATTATCGTTAATGAATGTTAAATGGTGACAGCAAGCTATAAGTTATTGTGAGAGCGAAAAATAGTTGCCGTTGCTAAGGCCAGTGGGCATCGGACAGGCGGTTCTGGAACGGGGGTAAAAGGTCTGTTAGTGCTGATGAGAAATCAAATTTCCTTACTGTCTATTCCATATGGTTATGCATAAGTATTATCAGTAACAGTTACGGAGTCTATCCGCTAGTCGATCGGGGTTGCGTTTTTTGGGCTAACTCAATCGAACTCATGTGTTTGCTGCCGAGCTCGAGATTGAAATTTAGTTCGAGAATCGCGTGTCAATTTGGGGGAAGAGTCGTTTGGAGATGCCAGGCCCTCGTTCGTATAGCAATCGTTTTGCATTCCGTAAGGGAATCGATGCTGGCTGCATGTCAATGTGTGAGCGAGAAAATGCTGTTTCCACCGCAATGCTGTCTGTGTATTGCAACAAACTAAACTAAGGTTAACTGTACAAACATATGGTTGGTCCCGGGTGTTTGACTGATCTCGTTGTCATCCTGGCGCCGCAATGCAGTGCATCCGGGCGAGTCGTGTCGTCATACTTATGAATCTTGGTTGTAAAACTAGCGGGAGCAAGTGTTGGATTTGATCGAGAATCGCGCAGCCATTTCCGACTCATCAACCCCATCAGTAGTGTCGGATAGAGCTGAGATCCCTCTGGTGGGTGTTGGCGCTTCTGCGGGTGGATTGCAGCCCATTCAGAGATACTTTGAATTGCTGGGTGATGATGTCTACTCAGCGTTTGTGGTCGTTCAGCATTTGTCACCGCACTTTCGCAGCTTGATGGATGAACTGCTTGCCCGCTATTCCAGGCTTCGTATTCGTCGGATCGACAGCGTTTGCGACATTGAAGCGGGCACGATTTATCTCAATCAGCCGCGAACGACAATTGAAATCGTTGGTAACACGCTCACCGCTAAACGAGACGATGTTGAGGAGCGCGCTGTCGCCCGACCCATTGACCATTTTTTTACCTCTCTGGCGAGTGCCCGCAGAGATCAGGCAGTCGGTCTTGTCTTTTCGGGTACTGGCACGGACGGTATGCGCGGTAGCGGAAAAATTCTCGACGCCGGTGGTTCGGTGCTCGTCCAGGATCCGGGAACGGCACAATTCGATGGAATGCCTCTGGCGACTATTAATAGCGGGTTTTATTCCTTTTCAGGGCCAATCGAGCATCTGGTTGAGCAGACGGGATTATTGCTGGCTGGCAAAGATCTGACTGAGACGGTGGAGTCGGACCTGGTCCAGGCGCATCCCTACGATCGGATTCTAAGTTCAATTCAGCTGCAGTTTGGTGCAGACCTCAGACACTACAAAGAGTCCACCATCAGGCGCAGGATTGCGCGCAGGGCAAAACTGGCCGGCGCTTGCGATATCGCTGACTACGCAACGCAGCTGGCGACTGATGCGCGGGAACTCGACGTTCTCTATGCAGATCTGTTAATCGAAGTCACCACGTTCTTTAGAGATGCCGACGCGTTTAAAGTGCTGGCCTCAACGGCGATAAGCAATCTGTGCTCAAGTAGTCGCAACTCAAACGAACCGATTCGGGTCTGGGTGCCCGGCTGTGCAAGCGGAGAGGAGGCGTACTCGATTGCGATTTTGTTCGCCGAATGCTCGCTCGCGATTGACCGACCGTTGAATTTGAAAGTACTGGCAACCGATATACACGGTCGATCTATGAATCAGGCATCGGCCGGTATTTATTCGCTGGACGCGCTGTCGAGTGTGCCCGCTGAGCTGGTTGATCGCTATTTTGACGTCTCCCGTCAACAGGCAGTGGTTAAGCCGTTTTTGCGCTCGTACCTGTTTTTTAGCACACATGATTTACTGAATGACCCCCCTTTCATCGATATTGACCTGGTCAGTTGCCGCAATTTGCTGATCTACCTGAAAAACGATTCGCAGCAGCAGGCGATGCAGTCGCTGCTCTATGCGATGCGGCCAGGTGGATTTATGATGCTTGGCCCGAGTGAGCGGCTCGAGAGTCCTCAGAGCGAGTACTTTGAGGTTGTTGATGATAACTGGCGAATCTTTCATCGCAATAGTATGAGTACGCCGAAAGGCTCACGTCTTAGGCAAAAGATTGCCGGCGGTATGCGCAAAGGCGTTACGCCTTCCAGCGACAGCTCGTTACCGTTTGATCGCGGAAGTCTGTTGTTTCGGCGGGCGAAGAGTGAGGCGCTGGAGAATCTGGTAAAAAAGCTGTCGCAACCCGGCTTTTTGATCACGGGATCTGGCGATATTGAACACATCTTCGGGGAAGTCAGTGACCTGATCCCGCTTAAACCGGGCAGTTTTTCCAAGAACGTCGTGGATCTTGTCCATCCGGAACTGAAAACCGTGGTCAGTATTATATTGGAACAATTGCCCGTTGCGCAGGATGGCTGCGTCGAGCGCAACGTCAATCTGGGCGGCATCGAGGATGTCGATGGCCGGACAATCAATATCAGGGCCGAGCATCTGTGTGGTCTGCAGGAGGAGTCTCATAAGTTCTATCTATTGTTGATATCCGACAGATCACGGTTTCTGGGCGTCAGTGACGCAGCGTCAGGTGAGGAAGATAACAGCAGCGCGGATCAACTTCAAAGTGAACGTGAATTACGCGAGAAGTTGCGCCTGCTTCAGCAAACGCTCAACGAGTCTGAATCGAATTTGCGGGCAACGATTGAAGAGCTTGAAACCAGCAACGAGGAGCTGCAAAGTACCAACGAAGAGCTGATGTCGGCCAATGAGGAGTTGCAAAGTACAAACGAAGAATTGCATTCGGTAAACGAGGAACTCTACAGTGTCAGTGCCGAGCACCAGCAAAAAAATCGCGAGTTAATCGAGCGCGACCGGGAAATAGAAGCACTGTTGCAATCGGCCAAGATTGGCACTGTTCATCTCGATGAGAAATTGTGCTTGGTCCGTTATAGTGAGGATATCTGTAACCTCTTTAACATCATGCCACAGGATTTAGGCAGGCCAATAAACCATCTTACAATAAAATCGAATGAGCGTGAGATCACTGACGCAATTGCCCGTTGTGCCAGTGAAATGTCAGACGAGACTGTTGAGTTAGACGTCTCTGTGCAAGGCAAAACCTATCTGGTTCGAATCACTGGCAAAGCCGGCTCAAAGGGCAAGGAGTCCGCCGGCGTGTTGATTACCTGTATCGATATCACCGATCGAAGGTACATGGAAGATCAGGCACGTACGTTGGCAACGATTGTTGAAAAAACACGGACTTTTGTAGCCAGGTGGGATGCAGACACAAAACGGGTGACTTACTCCAATTATCATTTTGCCCGCCAATGTCAATTCGAGTCAGCGGATGGTCCGATCGGACAGCTGATTCAGGATGTGTTATCAGCCAGTGCCTGTGACTGGCTAAAAAAGCGTGCGGATACACTAAAAGTCGATGAATCACTGACCGATATGGTTCAGGGGTTCAACATCAACGAGCCAGACGCCTCTTCGCTGGTAACCTTGCAGGCGCTTGCGGGAAGCAGTGGCGAGGTGTCGGGGTATCAGTGTGTCGGTTTTCCGTCTCTTGAGGAGAATGCGTTTACTCTGGCATTGAACGAGATGCAAACTTCACTGTCGGAATCTAAATCGCCCGAGACATTGATAGACAAGGTGATATCCGCGCTCGTGCGATATCTGCAGTTTGAAGTAGGATTTGTCAGTATCCGGTCTGATGATGGCAGTCATCAGGTGCGTCACGCGGTGGATGTATTAGGTGATATCACAGTGTCGCAGATCAATGCGAGCATTTCGGATGCTGTGCTCGAGGAGTTGAATGAAAATGGCGGTATTACCATTGCCAGTAAGGATTTAGCATCAGACTCGTTAGCAGAAGCTTTATCACAGTTGCGGGCACAATTTGTCATTGCGTCGCCGGTGAAAAATTTCGGTGGCGCTATTGGCACACTGTGTCTGATGTCGCGTCGAAGCGCAGAGCGAAACCTGACTTATCGCGATAAGAACTTTGTCTATATGGTCTGTGCATGGATTGGTTTTATTCTCGATCAGGAAAAATATGTACAATTGATTAGGCACCAGACAGAGTATTACAAGTCTCTGCTGCATGCGATTCCGGGATTGATGTTTTTGCTCGACAGTGACGGCAGAATACTCACAGCCAGTGAGCGACTATGTCAATTGCTGGGTCTGGAGTTAGCACAGGTAAAGTCGAAGCATGTGGACGATTACCTGCCGGATGGTGCGGCATCGAAGAGTTACCTGCAAAGCAACGTGGTTAATCAGCGTAACCGGCTGTTGCTGCCGAACGGGAGTTCGACCGAGGTAGAGCTTAGCAGCGTTCAGTGTACGGTGGGCGTGCAGCAGCTACGGCTGGTCATGTTGACCGATGTGTCGAAACGACTCGAGGTTCAGGCAGAACTTGAAGCGCAAAATGAGCAACTCAGTCAAGCGAATGAAAGCCTCAATCGCTTTGCGTTCGTGGCATCGCATGATCTGCAGGAGCCCTTGAGAAAAATACAGCAGTTCGGCTCATTTCTTGTAAGTGATCTTGGCGATCAGCTCTCCACAGACTCGCGCTATCATCTGGATGTTATAACCACCGCTGCCGAGCGGATGAGCAAGTTGATTTATGACCTTTTGCAGTTTTCTCGAATGTCTCGGGAAACGCCAACGCTTGATGATGTCGACCTGAACGACTTGGTCAAGAGTTGCATTACCAATCATCATGAGAAGCTAATCGAAGTCAATGGCGTGGCCGAGACCATAGACCTGCCCCGATCAATACGGGGTAACAGGGTCATGCTGGAGCAGATGATCAACAATCTGATCAGCAACAGCATCAAGTATCGCTCGGACGATCGCTCATTAAATATTACTGTGTCGGGAGGTGCGCCGGATTCTCGTGAAATGTTCTCCTTTGTTGATAACGGCGTTGGGCTTGACAGTAAAAAAACAGAGCGCATCTTTGAACCGTTTTATAGACTGGACAACAAAGCTGCAGTCAAGGGTAGCGGAGTGGGGCTTGCGATCTGTGCGTTAGTGTGTGAAAAACACGGATGGTCTATCCACTGCAGTGGTTCCAAAGGCGAAGGTTGCCGATTCACTATAGTTGAAGCCTGAATGCATAATTTCTCAGACGCCATTATCCTCGTCGATGATGACATGGAAGATGCCTATTTGATTGCCAGGGCGATTGAATCGCATGGCTGGAAAGGGGAGTTTCAGCATTTCACCAGTGGTGCAGACTTTCTCAGCTACTTTCACAACAGTATCAAGGATAACAGGCAATGGTTATACAACACCTGTATTTTGTTGCTTGTGGACATTCGCATGCCGGGGGATGATGGTTTTTCGGTTTTAAAGTCCATTCGAACCGATGCCAAAATGACCAGCATACCGGTGTGCATGTTAACCACTTCTCGGCACAGCATTGATGTTCGTAGGGCTTTTACACTGGGTGCGAATTGTTATTTGTGTAAATCCAACAGTTTTGCCGAAACTAAAGAGCAGATTGCACGCACGCTCGACTTCTGGTTCAAGCAGTCTGTGCTGTTGCCGCCCAGAGAAGTTGCTTAAGATGGTAGTTGCTTAAGATTGGAGTTGCTTAAGATTAATCGCGGGCAGGCATTGCATCGTGTTCAATTGGCCGATGTATTGACCTGTCCGGCATTGGGCGGTGGATAGAGTGTGGCGGTTATCAACGCATAGAGATCGTGGTAGTCGACGGGTTTCGCCATCGTGTGGGTGGCGCCTACACTGCTGGCAGTATTGAGTATGTAAGGGTTGGCCGGGTTGCTGGCTGCTGCCGAGATCGCGATAACCGGAATTGTGCCAATTTTTTCTGATCCCGGTCGATAGCGACAGGCGCGAATGGCGCCAATCAGCGATATTCCACCACTCGCACCGGGTTTGCCATTCTCGAACACGTAAATATCAGTGATGACCAGACTGACGGGCTGGTTTCTCAATACGACCATCGCCTCGTTGGCGTCTCGGCACCAGGAGACATCAAATCCATCCTGCTCCAGGTGGCTTCGCAGTTCGAACGCCAGTGCTGCGTCGTCTTCCATGATCAGGATATGATGAGTCACAGTGGAATGTTGTTGCCATGAGTGGACAACAGCTTGTAGGCGCTGTGCACAGCGGGACGCTTTGATATATTGTGGTTCAGCATGCGACGATTGGCTGAATTACGATGACCGTGGGATTGTATCAAACTGAACCCGGTGGGTTAAGAGTTCACTTGAAGCAGTTGACCGCTCCAGTGCACGATCGTGTAGAGCGGTTATGGATTTCGGATGGTGTATTCCTTTCAGAGAATCATTATTCGGAATTCCTGGCAGCGCTGCTGGCTATACACACACGGCTAGGTTTATCTGCATCTCAGTCCGTCTCGGATCTCGAAATGCAGCGGGAAGAACGTCGTCGCGTGTCTGCTCTGTCATTAGAACTCGGGTTGAAAATACCAAGCTCTTGTTCGTCAGATGCAGTGGCGCATGATTATGCCTGGGGCATATTGTATGTATTAAACGGATCAACACTCGGGGCGAGCCAATTGCTAAAACTCAATGCGCTGCCTGCGGGGTGGAGAAGTTCGTATCTGGAGCTTGGCCGCGACTACGCGAAATCCGGACGCGCAGCCCGCTTCTTTCGCGATCTGGACAGTCAATCACTCGATTGGCAACAGGCTGCCCGCGGTGCAATGGAGACATTCCAGCTGTTGGAGTCAGCGGGGACGACATCATGAGTCGCTCGTTGGCCGATGATGATCTGCAGACAGCACTGGACAATTGCGCCAGTGAGCCAGTCCACATTCCCGGGACGATACAACCGTTTGCAGTCATCATCGGTTGTGATCCATCGAACGGGCTGATTAGTCATGGATCAGCCAATGCGGCATCCCTGTTTGGCTGCCCGCTGGACGACTTGCGCGGTACCCGTCTCAGCGAGTGGCTCGGAGCCGAGATCTGGCACATGGCACGAAATCTCTGGCCATCGCTCGGAGCATCTGACAAGCGCCTGTTGGCGGGCCAGTGGCAAGGCCCGTGTGGCGACTATAGCGTCCATCTCTTTGCTGGTGACGGCGTGCTGGTTGTGGAAATTGAAGATACCTCAGAGCTTCCTGTAGTGACACCGGACATGCTGCGCGAGCAGACTTTCCTGGTTGACGAGATACATGGTTGCACAGATCCGGACGGGCTCTTTGATCTCACCACCCGCCTGCTGCGCCATGTGACCGGTTTTGATCGCGTCATGGTCTATCAGTTCGATGCGTACTGGAATGGAGAAGTGCGTGCCGAGGCTCGAAAATCTTCGCTGGAGTCCTTGGTTGGCTTAAGGTTCCCGCACTGGGATATTCCCGCGCAGGCACGCTCAATTATGGCGCGAATGCCGATGCGGCTGATCGGTGATATCGAATACGAGGCGGTTCCGATTAAAGCGCTCAGCCAGGTTGCTGCGCCACTGGATATTTCACTGGCACACTGCCGTGCAGTAGCACCGGTGCATCTTCAATATTTGCGCAACATGGGCACTGCGGCGTCGATGACCTTATCGATCGTTCTGGATGGCAAATTGTGGGGCATAATTTCATTTCATCATCAACTGCCTAGAACGGCATCGGCTCAGATACGCCAGATGCTCATCTCAGGAGTGCTGCCGATTTTCTGTCTGAAACTTGGGCTGTTGCGCGATCGTGAAACGCTGAAATTATCCAATGCGCTCGATGTATTGCAAACGGATATTCAGACTGAGCTCGAATCTGGTAGCGATCTGCCTTCGCTACTGGCCAAAGTCGGGCCGTCCGTTTGTCAGGCACTCGAGATCGATGGTCTGGCAATCCGCAGCGGATCGCGAAATTTTGGCTTTGGGGTGGTGCCAAGGGAATGTGCGATACAGTACATTGCGGATCTCGCGAGCATCTCCGCCAATGGCGAGTATCTGTCTGACTCACTGGGCCAGGCTCATCCTGATCAGCGCGATCACTTCGGCGAGATAGCCGGCGCCTTGGCCGTGTCCAGATCTGCCGGACGATGCCTGATGCTCTTTCGACTCGAAAAACATCATCAGATCAGCTGGGCTGGCAACCCTGCGAAAACGCTGGACCGTTCCGATGGTAATCTGCGTCTGCAGCCGCGCGGCAGCTTTTCTCGCTATCTGGAAGATTCGCAGGGCCGGTGCTTGGTCTGGTCGGAGCAACATCAACACCTCTCCCGTCAACTCTGGCCGTTGCTCAGTGCTGCCGAGCGGCAGGCCTTTATGGCAGACTTGAGTCGACAGCAAAACCTGATGATTAATGAGCTGAATCACCGCGTGCGCAATATTCTCGCGTTGGTGAAATCGGTATCGCAGCGAGCCCGCAAGGAGGAGGGTTCACTGGAGAGCTACAGCAAGGCGCTTGAATCGCGCATCATGGCGCTTGCCGCTGCGCACGAGATTGGCGCGGGCTCTGCGCACGCCTCGGTATCGGTGCGCCATATCATCAATTTAGAACTTCGCCCTTACGATACTGGCAGCCGCTTTGCCGTGTCTGGTGTGGACTTCGAGATTCTGGCCGAGGTCGCGCCCATATTTGCACTGGTGATTCACGAGTTGATGACCAACGCAGTCAAATACGGTGCGCTGTCGGTCAGTGCCGGGCGCGTCGATGTTGAAATAGCGGCGTCCGGCAATGGTGCCAGCCTGTGCTGGCTAGAAAGCGGAGGCCCGACGGTGGTCGAACCGGAGCGCTTTGGTTTTGGTACCACACTGATCCAACAGGCCATACCACACGAAATGAACGGGCGCGCATCGATTGAGTTTCAACCCGGTGGCGTGACTGCGCGGCTTTTCCTGCCGAGCACGGTACTGGATGACAATCAGCGTGACAGCAATCCTGCGCGACTGCAGCCCGATATTCGTGAAAAGCCAACCAGTGCAACGAATGGGTACGTCGATGGCGGCGTGGTCCTGCTAGTCGAGGACAACTTCGTGATCGCCTCGGGCATGGCCAGCGAACTGCGCGAATTCGGATTTTGCGAGGTTGAAATTTGTGCCACCGCGCAGATCGCGCTCGAGTGGCTGGAGGCGATGACACCTGATGCGGCGATTCTGGATGTCAATCTGGGCCAGGGAAGAACCAGTTACGACGTTGCACTGGCACTGTACGAAAAAACCGTGCCACTGGCTTTTGTCACAGGCTACGGCGACGGTATTAGTGTGCCGGCACGCCTCTCGGATGTCCCTGTCCTCACCAAACCGGTATCCAAAGAGCGCCTGTATGCCTGCCTCGAGCGGCTTGATATCGGCGCCGCGATTCGCCAGTCGTGATGTCGGCGTCAGGCCGCCGCATCCAAAGCGGAAAGTTCGGGCTGTATTTTCTCGATCACGTGCTCGACGTGCGCTTCGAATATCGGTTTGCGCAAACAGGCTGACACCCCCTGGCTTGTGAGCAATTCGCGTATGTCATAGTCCATCATGCAGCTGACAACCACTATTTTGGTGTCCGGCCAGTGCTGCTGGATGTGGTGAATGATTTCGCTGCACGACAAATTGTCGCCGGGGATTCGCAAATCACAGAAAACGACGTCAATTTGCTCTGATTCAAGCAACGCAAACGCCTCACTGCTGGTCCCGGCACAAAAGGTGTCATGGCCGCAATTCCTGATAATTCTGCATTGGGCAAATCGAATATCTTGATCATCGTCTAAAACTAGGATACTCAGTCCTTGTGGTGCTGACATGGCTCGAATCCGCTTTAATGCTGTAAAGGTAGAATCTGAATTTCTTCACAATTATCGTCGTATTCGACTGAGACTTTAGTCGCGGATTTATCGATTGATGTGATGGTTGTCTCCACCGGCGAGCCACTCACTCAGCGCGATTTTTCCATATCGCGGCAGTCCCTCTTGGAATGAATAAATTTGAATGTATATCAGACCCGTTTTGGCAGTTCTGATTGAAAGGGTGGGCTTCACATCGGCTTTGCGGCCGTGCGGTACGTGAAAAGCCGTTGGAGCTCGCGGGCGTCGTGGGTTTTGTGCTAACTGTGCATAGCGGTGCTGTATCGAGCTACGCGAAGAAAAACCCATGTAGTGTATTCTAAGGTGTTATTCTTTCGAGGGATGTACCTTCAGCAAAAGAATAGGCCGCAATTTCGGGGATCGTAGTGGCCACTGTATGTTTATATTCGGAGGGTCGAGGTACAAAGATTCTTACTGGAAGCGTGATGATGGAAAGTGTTCCTTTAATAAGAAAAGCGGCAATTGTTGACGATGATACCGCGCACCTGATGTTGTACGAGAGAACGGTCAGACGTTCAGGGCTTGTAAAAGATCTTTTGAAATTTCAGTCTGCTGAAGATGCCCTTCGACACCTGGAAGATGGAACAAATGAACGTGTAGAGGTAATATTTCTCGACATTAATATGCCTAGAATGAATGGCTTCGAATTTCTCGACGCGGCAAACCGCTCCATGGGCGCTAACTTTACAGATTGCGTCGTTATAATGTTGACGACTTCGATTGACTCACGTGATCAGCAGAGGGCAAATGAGTTCGAAGCGGTAAAGTTGTTTTTGAACAAGCCACTTACAGTAGAAGCGCTACATGATGTAGTTAGTATACTTGATTCTGCCATGTGAGCACCCAACCGGTGTTCTCCCAGAAAAGGCATTTGATCCGAGATCGATTGCGATTGGAGAAGACACACAGCGCCCCACTAAACGGATTGTGTCCCAACTCCTGCTCTACGATCAGACTTAGCCCTCGGTAACTCTTGCGAGAGTCCACCGGGTCCCGATGCAGATATATCTGTGTCAACATCGTGTCAGGGCGGAAGTGGTATTGTCTGTTCTTAGAACGCTGAGCAACTGCGGCACCAGTGAAACGTTCTGAGCGTTAACGCCAGTGCTCTGCAGGCCGTTTGGCAACTCGACTGATAAGCTGCTGCTGGGCCCCGTCGTTGCTGTGCTCAGCGGTACGCCATCGAAGCTGGTTTTACCCGGCTCTCGCGGTTGCCGCTCTGACGGGATTTATCACACGAGTAGATCAGCTGGCGAAACGCCAGTTCGTTTTCCGCGCAGTAGCGTCGTTTTGACTGTCCACTCGCTTGCCAATGTCTGACGTTGTGTTGCCAGAACCAAACCACTCGAACTGGGAGTGGAAATACTATGTGGTATTGGTTCCGAAGTGCCGTAGAAATCATTTTTCAAGGAGTTAACGCCGCAACTTGCTAGCCAGGAGGTGTTTTCAGGGAGTCGGGACAGAGTAAAGGGTGTGAGTTTGCGGAGGGACACAGGTTTGTCAAACATATCCAACTGCCCATAGGTTCGATCGGAACGTTGGCTCGTTGCGAATGTGCTGTCCTTGGCGCTACTCAGCGTGGCGGTGCGTACCTCCGCATTGGCGAAATGCGGTTTTTAGGAGTAGAGGTTGAATAGTCAAATTGGCTATCGCCTCACACGAACCTGCAAAGACGTGACTCCTGCAAGATAAAATTGATAATAAAGTCGCAAAAATCTTGGCCGATAACCCTCCAAAGAAAATGCGGTGGGGCAGATTTCTGTTACCGCTGGGGCTGGACGGCAGCAATATGGAGGAGTCAATGTTTGACCATTCAACTAGTGCGGCAGCCGGAGCTTTAGAGGAGGCGTCGCCTCGTCTCGAGAATCCAAAAACAGTACCCTCCGGTAGGGGCGATACCTATTCCGTTCTGATTGTCGATGATGATCCTGGATTCGTGTCACTGGTGCGACGATATCTACGCAGCAAGTCTTCCTGCCAGTTTGATTTGGTCAGTGTCTCAACCTGCTTGGCAGCGACTGAGACACTCAGGTACAGCAAGTTCGACTGTGTTTTAGTGGACTATTGTTTGCCAGACGCCACAGGTTTGCAAATCGCTGATAGTGTGAGAAATCGTAGATCGGTGACTGTTGGAAGTCCAGCGCCACCAGTGATTGTTATTACCGCCGAAGGGGGCGAGGATGCTGCGACCGGCGCTATCAGAGTTGGAGCGGTTGATTTTATATCCAAACGAGATGTGAATAGAAGCTCTCTACAACGCGCAGTTATTAATGCCATTGAAAAGGGCAGGCTTGAAACCGATATCTGGCATCGCATGCGGGAGATTGAAGAAGCCAATGTAAAACTAAAAAAGCAAAATGAGGAGATAAGGCGGTTTTATCATACTATCTCCCATGAGATCAAAACGCCGCTCACGTCCATCAAGGAGTTTATCTCGATTGTTTCGGATGGTTTGGTCGGTGAGATATGTGCAGAGCAGCAAGGTTTGCTGGGATATGCTCTTGAGAGTTGTAATCAACTAAATAATCACTTCAACGATCTTGTCGATCTGACCTGCTTCGATGTTGGTTCCTTTCCGATACGAAAGACTGCCTGCTCACTCGATAGTGTGTTCGCGCGATGTATCGCGGTAGTGGAGCCTGCCTGCAGGGAGAAAGGAATTACTCTTACACGGAGATTAGATTCACCGTTGCCTGTGAGTAATATTGATCGAGATCGAATCCTGCAGGTGATGACCAATATGTGTAACAACGCGGTGAAGTTTACGCCGGAGGGTGGATCAATAACGCTAGGTTGTGAGGCAGATGCCGCATCCCAGCAGGTGATGTTGTCTGTTTCTGACTCTGGCTGCGGCATTGCACAAGATGACTTGCCACATATCTTTGACCGTCTGTATCAGGCGAACTGTGGCGAGGAGTTGATGCAGACCGTAGGAGGGCTGGGGTTGGGGCTTTCGATAGCGCAGGAAATAGTGTCCAGGCACGGAAGCGAATTGTGTGTAAGCAGTGAGCCTGGAGTTGGCAGTACATTTTGTTTCGCACTCGATGTAATTTGAAAATAACAAGAATAGTGGAGCCAAATTCAATGAGTAGAGTTTTGTTGGTCGAAGATGATAAAAAAATCGTACTGGCACTCAGTTACAAAATGAGGGCGTTTGGACACACAATGGCGTGTGCGCCAGACGCAATCAGTGCAATGAGCGAGGCGATACGCGTAAATCCGGACATTGTGTTACTTGATATCAATTTGCCAGGGGGCAATGGCTTTGTAGTGGCAGATCGACTCCGCAGCGGCGTAGAGACTTCGAAGACACCGATAGTGTTTATTACTGCAAGTAGAAATCAGCAGTTTCGTAAGAGAGCTCGCGAGATTGGTGCGGATGGGTTTCTGGAAAAACCGTTTGACTCGACAGAGCTTATCTACACGATAGACCGTATAATTGGTCCCGGCAGTGATAGATCAGATGTTGTTTGGGATGTGTCAAGATGAAAAACGCTGATAAGGACACACCCTACCTGCTGACACACGATTTAGCCAAGGCTGCGGTGAACCTAAAAGGTTTTGCTACTGAGATTGATCTTGCAGTCATTAGCATTGTAGAGTTAAGTGGAGATTGGAACGATCGCCTGCCGAGTGATTTTATCGAGCAACTGCACGAGATTCTCGATGGCGATATGCAACCATGCCTGTCTATGTTGCAGGCTTCTTGCAAAAATCTGGATAGTCAAATCGACAGAATCGGCGAGCTTATTAGAGCGGCGAACCGATAGTCTGCAGGTGGGGGGGCATCCACCTGCACACAGCCTAAAGTGTCCTTCCGACAATTTAGCGCAACACCGTGATTTCACCCTGCTGTAACGGCGCTCACATTTACATTGGGAGTCATTCCATGTGAGCTGCGCGAATACCTCACGAAAACGATTCACTAACTGCGTTCAAACACGCGGTTGATCAGTGCCGATAAGGTTGTCTTCGCCCGACGTTGCCAGGGCCGCTCAAATGGCAGATAGTCGAGCAGCTAGATCTCTATCGCATCAGTGAACTGTCTCGGGAGATTGGTGTGGACGGTAATTCCGTCACGCGTTAGCGCCAATCGGTTCTGAATCTCAGAATGACCACGAGCGCGGCGATGAGTGGGTGGGCAAGCCGTGCGACAGCGTTGTCATTCTCCCGCTATAGCTGGCCGTTGCGGATCGGCCCAAGATTCCTGTGGCCATCGAATTGGGGTACCGATCGTCACCCGCGTCAGTATCGGCTGCAGGCCAACATTGAACAAGCGTTGTTCGATCAACTATCGCAGCGCATCGCTCAGGCGCTCGTTGCTTGATACAACTGATCGAAAATACCCAGATTCTGCTGGCTACCCGGCTGGCGGATTTCCGCAACGGCATCAATGGTTTCGTTGTGAGTTGTTCACAGTGCTTGCAGGTTAATCAGCACAGTGGAACAGATTCGTGTTCATCAATCGACCCGCTACGAGGATTCTAACACTCGCCCATCAAGGCCATGGTTGTTTCAGTGGCAAGTATCTGTCTGTTCCTACCCGCGACATCCGAACAGCATCATCAGATCAGCTGGGCTGGGCTGGCAACCCTGAAAAAACGCTGGATAAATCTGATGGCAATCTGCATCTGCAGCCGCGGGGCAGCTTTTCGCGCTTTCTGGAAGATTCGCAGGGCCGCTGCGTGGTCTGGTCAGAGCAACATCAACACCTCTCCCGACAACTCTGGCCGTTGCTCAGTGCTGCCGAGCGGCAGGCCTTTATGGCAGACTTGAGTCGTCAGCAAAACCTGATGATCAATGAGTTGAATCACCGTGTACGCAATACACGCGTTGGTGAAATCGGTGTCGCAGCGGGCCCGCAAGGAAGAGGGCTCACTCGAGAGCTACAGCAAGGTACTTGAATCGCGCATCATGGCGCTTGCCGTTGCGCACGAGATTGGCGCAGGCTCCGCGCACGCAGCGGTTTCGGTGCGGCATATCATCAATTTAGAACTTCGCCCTTATGATACTGGCAGCCGGTTCGTCGTGTCCGGTGCGGATTTCGAGATTCTGGCCGAGGTCGCGCCCATATTCGCGCTGGTGATACACGAGTTGATGACCAATTCGGTCAAATACGGTGCGCTGTCAGTCGGTGCCGGGCGCGTCGATGTTGAAATCGCCGTGACTGCCAATGGTGCCAGCTTGCGCTGGCTCGAAAGTGGCGGGCCGACGGTGGTCGAGCCGGAACGCTTTGGTTTTGGTACCACACTGATCCAGCAGGCCATACCGCACGAAATGAACGGACGCTCATCAATTGAGTTTCTGTCCGGTGGTGTGATAGCGCAGCTTTTCCTGCCCAGCGCCGTACTGGATAACAATCAGCGTGACAGCGATCCTGCGCGACTGCAACCCGATATTCGTGACAATCCAACCGGTGCAACCAGCATGTACGTCGATGGCGGCGTGGTCCTGCTGGTCGAAGACAACTTCGTGATCGCCTCGGGCATGGCAAGCGAACTTCGGGAATTGGGATTTGGCGAGGTTGAAATTTGTGCCACCGCGCAGATCGCGCTCGAATGGCTGGAGGCGATGACGCCTGATGCGGCGATTCTGGATGTTAATCAGGGCCAGGGAAGAACCAGTTACGACGTTGCGCTGGCGCTGCACGAAAAAAGCGTGCCACGGGCTTTTGACACAGGCTACGGCGCCGGTATTAGTGTGCCGGCACACCTTTCGGATGTCCCCGTCCTCACCAAACCGGCATCCCAAGAGCGCCTGTATGCCCCGGCATGGGTGGAATCCGCATTAATGCTGTAGGCGGACAGTTTGAATTTCTTCACAATTATCGTCGTATTCGACTGAGACTTTAGTCGCGGATTTATCGATTGATGTGATGGTTGTCGCCTCTGGCGAGCCGGTGTTGCGCAGGGTTTTTCTGTTTTGATGTATTCGTATCTGGAATGAAAGACTTTGTATGTATTTTCTGTTCCAGGCAAACCGCTCGATAACCATTCGCCTTGAGCGCTTTAACTTTACTAAATTCGTGTGGGGTAATAGTCTGTCGCATGAAACTGTCAGAGGAAGCGCTATGCATTGGGTGGGAATTGGGGCATCGGCAGGCGGTCTGGAGGCGCTTAGGAAAGTCATACAGCTGATCGGTCTGGATATCGATGCAACGTATATCGTTGCGCAGCACATGGCGCCGCATCATCGCAGTTTGCTAACCTCAATTATCGCGCGCGAGACCAGCTTACCGGTCATTGAGCTTGATGAAGACATAGAGCCCGCACGTGCCGTCGTCTACATCACGCCACCCAATGCGAATATCAGGGTCGAAGATGGCATGCTGCGTCTCAGTGAGCCCAGCCAGGAAGTAGGTATTCCTAAACCCAGTGTCGATGTATTCCTCTCTAGCATGGCAGCAGAACTGGGTGGTCGGGCCGTCGGGGTGATTTTGTCTGGGACAGGCTCCGATGGGGCAGACGGGATTAAGTCGGTGCGGCAGCACGGCGGTATCACTGTCGCACAGGATGAGGAAAGTGCAAAGTACCCGGGTATGCCCATGTCGGCCGTTGAAACCGGTGCGGTTGACTATGTGCTGTCGCCTGAGGAAATTGGCGGGTCGATGCAGGCGATTCTCGATCGCTCCCCCTCACTGTCATTGGAACGCCAGATTCCAATGGCCAAGGATGCACTGTCCGAGTTGCTCGCGATCCTCTTACATCACTCGCGGGTCGACTTTAACCAATACAAATCGGCCACGGTGAGCAGGCGCATCGAGCGTCGAATCGCCGCGGTTAAGGCCACGGATCTGGATACCTATGTCGCGCACGTAAAGGAAAACACGCAGGAACTCGACGCTCTTTTCAAAGATTTGCTGATATCGGTGACATCCTTCTTTCGCGATGTCGATGAATTCATGACACTCAAGCAAGCGCTAACCGATCTGGTCAAACGCAAGGGTGATGAGGACATTCGCGTCTGGATTCCAGGCGTGGCAACCGGCGAGGAGGCCTATACGATAGCGATTATATTCGCAGAGGTCGTTGGCGGATTAAAAGCGTTTGTACGTCGTCGTATTCAAATTTTCGCAACTGATATCGACGAATCGGCCATCGCGGTTGCCAGGCGAGCGTATTATCCCGAGACGGCGTTGCTCGCTTTGGATCAACATATTCTGAAAAACTATTTTGAGCCTTGTCCCGGTGGTGTGTTCGTGCAAAAGGCCATTCGTGAGAAAGTGGTTTTTTCAATGCACAACATCGCCGCCGACCCGCCTTTTTTGAATCTGGATCTAATCAGTTGCCGCAATCTTCTGATTTACTTTGACCAACAACTGCAGTCGGCAGTATTTGAGCGGTTTCACTACGCGATTAACTCCGGCGGACTACTCTTCCTTGGAAAGTCTGAGGCGGTAAGCGCCACCGCCGAGTTGTTTCAGCATACCGCCGTTGGCAAGCACATCTTTCGCAAAAAAACCACTGGCAGGCGACGGCTGAACAAGCGTTACCCTGAGATGCCCTTCAGCTATCAAAAGGTAGAGGATGTTTCTGGTGGCGATAAATCTCGAACCGAAATCGACTTGTTGTCGCTGGGTAGTCAACTTGAGTCACTGGTGCAATCGATCGGTCCCAACGCGGTATTGGTGGATCGAGATCTTAGAATCAACCGAGTGTATGGCAACATAAACAGGTTTGTCGGAATCACTTCCGGAGCAGACAATCTGCGGACAGATGTGACTACATTGCTTCTTGAGCCTTGGTCTCAGGATATACGCGTGGCAATACCAGGCGTTTTAAAAAACGGGCGTGTGTATAAGGGGCTAAGCCGTTCCACCGAAAAAGACGCTGAGCGCGCACGTGTAGTGATCTACCCGATGCGGGATGACGCGAAACAGGAAGATCTGGCACTGGTGGTGTTGGAGACGTGGACCGACAGTGCCACGGAAGTGCGCACTGCTGATACAGAAGAGGATGTTGACTTACTCAGGAAAACGATCAAGGATTTATCTGCCGAGTTGACGATTGCCAGAGGTAACTTGGAGAGTTCGATTGCGGATCTGGAGACGTCTAATGAAGAGCTGCAAGCGCTTAACGAGGAGCTGCAGTCGAGCAATGAAGAACTTCAGTCAACCAACGAAGAACTGGAAACGTCCAACGAAGAACTACAGTCAACCAACGAGGAGTTATCGACTGTAAACGAAGAGTTTCAGGTTAGCGCGCAGCAACTTAATCAACTAAACCAGCAACTGAACAGTATTTTATTCAACCTCAGATCTGCCATGTTGGTGCTGGACAAGGATCTATACGTTATTCACGCCAGCGCTCGAGCTGCGGATTTCTTTAACTTTCCGGGCGATGTGATGGAGCCTCATATCAGCAGATGTAATCTCTCGGGTATTGATAATCTTGAGGTTCTGGTCAGCGACGTTAGAAATTCTGGTGACAATTTAAGTATCGAAATTGATACTGACGACGTGGGTGCTACGATGAGTATCTCCACCTATCGTTCACCCGCAGATGATTACGAGGGAATAATTCTACAGGTCCACGACAACACGATGATGCTAACTCAAACAAAGAGTAGCCTCCGGCAAATACTCGACGTAGTGCCGCTTGGAATTGGATTGCACACTGAGACTGGACGAGTAGTTACGTCAAATGAAAAATTTGGTGAGCTTATTGGCGTGGATACAGCGGATTTAACTGGTCGGAATATATATGAGTTGCTGCCCGATAAATACGCGACAGAACAGCGAGACGCCGACCGGGTATTATTCGAGTTGATGGAATCCCGGCTGGGAGAGCAGATTCCATTTGAATCACCGGATCGAGGGCTCCGACAACTGCGCGTGAGCCGCGTGCCGTTCGTCAGCGCTGCGAGTAACGAGAAGCTGTCATTAGTAATGGCTGAAGATATAACTGACGAGATGAATCGTGAAGAGCAGCGGAGATTACTCTACACCCGGCTGGAGCAAGTTGCCAAAGCCTCTAAAACAGGCGTCTGGGAGGTTGACATTTCCACTGGAGAAACCTACTGGTCGGGGCGAATGCACGAGATAGTTGGAATCAGCAGCGAAAGTAAAGCGAGTTCCGAAGCGTTGTTCCAGCTCGTTCATGATGAGGACAAAGAAACCTTCGACAAATCCTTCAGTAGGGCTAAAGAAGGAGGGGACTCTATCGATGTCGAAATTAGATTGGTCCGAGATAACGGTGACACTAGTTGGATTTCGATCCACGGAGATCGTTTCGACGATGAAACCGGCCAGGCAAGGAAACTCGTTGGTATTGCCCTGGATATTACGGAAATGCGCGTGCAGTTCACAGAGCTTGAGAAAAAGCATGCACAGATGAAAATGACTGAGCGGCTTTTGGATGTCGGCTATTGGATAGTCCATCGCAACTCAGAAAACAGTTTGTTCTGGTCGCATCAGGTGTACCGGATTTTCGGGGTGGACTCAGCACTTTTCACCCCTGACATGTCGACCGTGTTTGATCTCTATCATCCTGAGGACAGAGATCGGGTCAGGGAGACAGTATCAGCAGCATTGGACAGGAGAGAAGACTTTCGATTTAGCGCGAAGATTGTACGTCCAGATGGGGAGGAACGTGTCGTAGAGTCGATTGGTCAGAGCCTCACGTTGGCGGGTGATCCGGTGCTTTACGGCGCGCTACGTGATGTAACCGATGTTGTTAGCACAAAGCAAAAAATTGAGAGTTATCACTGGCAACTCGCCATCGCCGCAGTGAATGCGTTCGATGCGATGTATACGGCAAGAGTTGAATTGCCGAGGAGCATGCAGTCGATTCTTCGCACGAGCGCGATAAGTGAACGCCTGGAAGGGCAATCTCGAGGTCAATTCCAGGCACTGATGCAGAAGCTCGGCGACAGTCAACAACACTCCTCCTCAATGATTGACGATGTGAAAGGTCATCATTGGCCGAATCCGCAGTTGATGATGGAGGAGATCGACCTTGCGACAGTGGTAACAGAGGTGCTGGCCGCACTCGATCCAGCCATAAAGAAATCTAATGCGGTTGTTGACGTGCGACGATTAGGAGTCGTGACGGGCAGGGCTAGCGATTTTGTTTTGCTGTTTCACACGCTACTGGAAATGGCGCTCGCAGTTGACGATGTGCCCGAAGCGAAAGTTAAAATAAGTAGCGAGCCTGGTAATAATGCTCTGACTTTCTGGATAGAGGATAATTGGCAGAAATTCTCTCAAGACCTTGGTGAAAATCCAGAGGAAAGGTTGGGTGAGGTCAAGTTTTCGGGAGTAGTTGTTTGTCGCGTGATTGTTGAGGGCTATGGTGGAAGTATCTCTTTCCTAAACAGTTCGATGGGGGGCTCAAGGGTGGAAGTTACCATCCCGGCAAAGGGTATTGGCGACAACGTCCAGAGGGCGGACGCTGCTGGTGAAACTGAGCGGGTAGATCGCAGCGATGCTTAAACATGCCAGCTATACAAGTAATGCAACGACGTGTCCCCGTATTTTCACGTCATCAAACATTGAGCTAGGAGGTTAAACGTGCTTGCTACCAGCAACGATTTTCGCACCTTTTCTGCTTGTGGAAATTGTCATGGTAAATGTGCACAGCGCGCCTGCATATGGTGCCTTGCGCTCCCCAATACCAAGAGATTTTCTGTGTGGCTGCGCGCCCCGAGGACTCCTGTCCCTCGACCACGACAGACGTATCGTGAACAGCCACATACAAAGCGCATGTCATTGCGTGAACGCCTGCTATGCCAGGAGGGGCAATTGTTGGATGGCTTTCGACATTGTCTGTTGTTCCAAACAGTCAGAGTGCCAGCCACCGCGCTTCTTGGGAAACTCCCCATGTATCGGCAGGGCCGGTGAATTCAATTGGCACGGTGCTTTTGATTGACGACGAGCTGGTCGACAGAATCCTGTACGAGCGTGCGATAAATATCTCTGGTAGGGTAACGACTCTAGTTTGCTTTACTAATGCTGCGGACGCGCTTGGATATCTTCGTAAAACCAAGGAAACCGTTGACGTGGTATTTCTTGATGTCAATATGCCGAAAATGAATGGATTCTCGTTTCTGGAAGCAGCAAGTGATGAGTTCGGCAAAGATTTTGCCAAACTAGTGGTAATTATGCTGACGATGGAGCTTACGCCTCAAGATTTCGAGCGTGTCAACGCGATAGATTTACCAACGGAGTACATTAACAAACCGCTGAGCGTTGAACACGTAGTGACAACAGCGAATAGACTGGCTATAGCGTAATTCTGGGCCATATAGTCAAAGCTGTATCCAGCTGTAACAGTTCACAGAACGCCTGTCGCACCTGGTGCGGTTTTGGTATGACCGACCGCGCTCAGTCGTCCGCAACGAAAAAAATGTTGCACGTAGCGTAGTGTTGCATGCCCCAATACTGCACTACGTATATGCGCGATAGACGTTTGTTGAAAAACCACGAAAGAAGATCTGGTTATGGCGTGAGCGGACGCAATTTCGCCAGTCTCGCTAGAATTGAGCCATGTATTCAAGAGGCGCTGATTTCTGGAAGTACAATCAAGTTGGAATAGTGTGTCAGCATCTCTAGTGATTTTTTGAGCGTCTCGGTAGCGTTGTCCTTTACGATATAGCCCGCAATGTTTTTCTCATAAGCTGCGTCAATGTCATCTGGCGAATCGGAAGTCGTTAGAACAAACACGACGAGCTTCGAATAGATTGGGTGCTCACGAATGTGATCGAGGAACTCGATGCCATTCATTCTTGGCATGTTCAAATCAAGTGTAACGATAATCGGCGGTAAGCCGTTAGCCTCAGCTGTAATTTTGTCAAGAAATCCGAGCGCATCAATTCCATCTCTAGCAATATAGGTAGGGTTCGCTAGGCCGTTTTTTTTCATCGCTCTTTGAAAAGACAGTATACTCACATCATCATCGTCAACCACCAAAAAATTTACTGGCGTGAAGGTGCTTGTCAAAAGGTTGGTCATGGTGCGCCCTATCTAACTAATTTCAATGTGTTCATCTACACCAATCTAACATTTTCGAAAGGCCACGTAAATGTGAAAGTAGCTCCTCGACTCTTGGGCGGATCAGAAACGATGTCTATCTGGCCGCCATATCTGTTAACCAGCTTCTTTACGAGTGCTAGACCAAGTCCGCTTCCTTCTACGATATCCTGAGACTGTAATCGTTTGAACAGTCCAAATATTTCTGCATGATATTTTGGTTCTACTCCGGGGCCATCGTCTGATACCGAAACGCGGAGAAACTTCGGTTGGCGCTCCACTCGAACCCGGATGATACCTTTGGACTTGTTGTGATGTTTAATTGCGTTGGCAATAAGGTTGGTGAGTATTTGATAGAGCGGTGTCCAGATTGTCATTACCTTGATTTCGGGGCTATCGTAAATTATCCGAAAATTGTCACGGGGTGATAGTAACTCCGCAATATCTGCAACCATTCGGTGCGGCTCACACAAGATCATGCTCTCATTCGTGTTGCCTGCCTTAGCGTATTCCAGTAGAGCGTTTTGAAGCGACGCTAGTCTGTTGATTCGGCCTCTTAGCAAGTCCAGGTTTTCCCGGCTTTCGTCGGGCAATATATCCTGCGTGTCTTCTGCGATCCATTCTGCAAGGCTCGATATCGCCGTTAACGGGGATTTAAGGTCATGTGAAGCAGCGTATGCAAACTGCTGTAATTCATTGTTTGAGCGCTGAAGCTCCAGAATATTTTCTTTAAAAACACTGAGAGCGTTTGCTATGGCGCCGATTTCGTCAGATCCCTGTACCGTTACTTGATGGTCGGTATCCTGTCTTGCGATTGATAGAACTGAGTTGGTCAGGCTGGACATGCGTTCATGAATTTGGTTTTCTATTATGAATCGATTTACAGACCAAATTATCATCACCACGAGAATAGCAACAATAATGGATGTTACTAACGTAAGTTTAAGGCTATCGAGGTAGTCGTCTGATGCGGCCTGAACTTTTGCGGCAGTTGAAATTGCGGTAATCTCGATTACGTTCGATAGCTCAGAAATAAACTCATTGTCTGCTTTTTCTGCCTTTTGGTAAGAAGACATCAGACGTTGATAGCTCTTTATATTGTCATCGATCCCACCATTCTTGAACGAAAGCGCATATATGTTTGCCGTAAATTCAGCTAATGTTTTTTTTAAATCATCTTCGTCGATATGTATGAGTGTTTCCGTAGCTCTGTGCAGAGAAAATTTGAGTTGTCGCGTACGTTCCGCGGAAAGAGGAGAAAGGGGAGATTCCGCGAGACCAATTGCTTGATCCAAGGCGGATGTATTACGCGTTAGTAAAAGCGACAGTTGGGCAATTGACTCTGCCAATCTATTCAAAACGCTTTTGTCACCCTGATTGATCGGCCCTGCGAGATTTGAAAGGTATTCATCATGTTTCAAAGAGAGTTCTATGATTTTCGGCTTGACCGTTTCATCTAGTTGCAGTTTTGCTTTGTAGAATTTGGCAATAAGGTCTTTTAAATTCCTGTTCGTGGTTATCAACGCGGTCTGGAATTGTTCTCGAGCGTCGAACAGTCTTTGTAAATTCTCCAGAACCATAGATGGTGTGTAAACACCATCGTGGTACTCAGATATGGTTTTAATTTGAGCAAACCCCTGCTCAATTGTTTTGAGTTTTTCGCGTACACTGACACTCAAAGGTGGCAATTCGGGAAATTTTTGTACCTGGCGGAATTCGTCTAACAAAGCACGTAATTCGCGAAAATTGGTCTCTAGTTGATGGGCATTGACTAAATCAGGGATGGCAGATTCAACTACCGAACCTTGTGTTTCCGACGTTTTGTATGATAGATAGGAATAGGTGAGTGTGAGTATGAGTAGTAGTATGAAAAGCACAACAAATACAAATCGTAGGCGAGCCACGATTGTAGTGCCGAGAAGCGAAGGTTTATTGTTGATCAACGGATACCTGATTGTGTGGTTTGCCTTAGGCTAATCGTCGCCGATAGTAATACATTTACAGGCACGATATCCGATAGCGGTTTGAGCACCTGGGCTGTTTCCCTACGTTGATCGATCTATTGTATATTCCTATCTGGTGCCAGCAGTAGTGATTGCGTGTGGAGAATATATATGATCAGTAGACGGCAGTTTATGGAGTTTACAGTTTTTGCTACTGTGACTGGCAGTGGCGGGACCGCAAATTCGAGGCCTCGCGATGAGTTACACCTTGAAGTGGTCGAGTATGTGGAAAAACTCTCTCCTGCGCAAATTGGGCCACTGAGTGTATTGATCCCACACGGTTGCGGTGCCAATGTTTCACCGATCGTTGAAGCGTTTACCCAACTAACAGGGGTGCGGATAACCATTGAAGAAACGCCAGTAGACGACATTAATACGCAACTGGTTCTGAACGCGCTTAGCGGCAATACTGGATATGATATTGCTCTGCCAGCTACTTTTGGACTACCGGATCTGGTTGCTGCAGGGGTAATTATTCCGTTAACACAATTTGCTCAAAAATATGAGCCCGATAACTTTCGCTCTAGCATTTTGTTTGGTGTGGGTGATACGTTCGATGATGATATCTACGGGTTTCAGACTGATGGCGATGCCTATGTAATGTTCTACAATCGCAGGCATATTGAAAATCCGAACGAAAAAGCTCGATTTGAAGATAGATTTGGGCGGGCTTTGGCAGTTCCCGAAACCTGGGAAGAGCTGGACCAGCAAATGGAGTTTTTCCATAGGCCGGACAATGATATGTTTGGCGGCTTGCTCTTTAGAATTCCAGGTTATCTCGCGTGGGAATGGTGGGTCAGGTTCCATGCAAAAGGTATTTGGCCGCTAGCGAGGGATCTTACTCCCCAGATCAATTCAGATCAGGGCGTTGAAGCGCTGGAAGAGCTCATCCGAGCGACTGATTTTCTTGCTCCAGAGGTACACAGTCTGGGCCTGTTTGGTAACTGGGAACGTTTCAGTCGGGGTGATATTTATTGCAATATTGGTTGGGGTGGATCGCAAAAGTACTTGAATGGGCCTAAATCAGGTCTCAAGGGTGATATGGTCTATGGGCCAACTCCTGGTGGCATGCTGAACAATGAGCTTTTGCGAACGGCATATTTCAACTGGGGTTGGAACTATGTTGTTACCGCAGATTCCGCCTACCCTGAATTGGCTTACCTTTTTTCACTTTTTGCGGCGTCCCCAACGATGTCAACTATTTCTGTGCGTCAACAGGACGGCTATTTCGATCCGATCCAGGAGGGGCATCACGAGGACCCGAAGATTCGGGAAATTTACTCTAGAGAATTTCTGTCCGTTCACGAGAAAAGCCTGCGCTCGGCGATCCCTGATCTGTATTTGGCCAATCAGGGGGCCTATTTCCAATCGTTGAGCGCCGCACTTGACAGGGCGCTTGCTGGAAAAATATCTTCAAAAAAAGCCCTCGATCAGGCTGCTGATGAATGGCGTGTTATCAGTAAGAGATCAGGGGTCGCCGAGCAGACAGATCGGTGGAACGAATTACGAAACAAGTACCCGATAGAGCTCCAGTCCAGGCTTCAAGATCTGAATTGAGTTGGTGTACATCATAGGGCAATCACAGGTAACAATGCCACGCCAGTTTAAATTGCCGACGATCTACTCTGGTGCTTCGGGTAATGTTGTTGGGTTCTCGATAGCGCACCTTGCTCAACGTGTAAAGTTTAGAATTGTTTCCTGGCTGGAATCAACCGAGTCGTCTGATGTTTGGGTAAGGGAAACCTGGGTATCGTTCGAGAGCAGTCAGGGCAAATTACGCAAACTGTGCAAATCTAACGTGTGAGTCAGCATTGGTGTTGATGCGCTGCTGTCCGTACAGATGGCGCTGAAACTGGTTGAGGATCGCAGTTAACGTACTTGGCGTTTCAGTAGCGCTGGCTTACGTCTACTTCCAGTTGCGCGTGGATAGTCGTCCTGGGCGTAAGTCCGAACGAATTGGCATACAATGGTTGGCGAAATCGGCAGTAGAAACATCATCCATTCGCGTTACGCTGCGTGGATGGGCACCACAGCACAAGAGAAATACCAGCATGCAACCTGAGTGGATAGATCAGCAAACCGAATCGTTTGAGTTCCCGAACCAGGCGGCGGAGATTCAACCCACGATTTACGTTAAAGGCGAAGGTCCGCCGATTGTCATTTTGCAAGAGTTGCCGGGTATCGGGCACGAGACGTTCGATCTAGCCGATCGTTTGATCGCAGCAGGGTTTCGGGTTTATCTGCCGCATTTGTTTGGGGAGTTGGGAAAAACCCTGAAATCCAAACTCGCAAACGCTGGCCGGTTGTGGTGTATCCGGCGCGAGTTTCAGGCCTTTCGAGTGGGGAAGCAAAGCGAGATTGCTTCCTGGCTGCGAGCGCTTTGTGCTGAGGTTGAAAAACGCGAGGACGGTGTGCGTATCGGCGTTATTGGAATGTGCCTGACCGGATCGTTCGCCATTCCACTGATGGCCGAAGATGCGGTGGCGGGTGCCGTTGCCAGTCAGCCTGCGTTGCCGTTCAAGATCAAGACAGATCAGTTGCCTATGTCGGGCTGTGATGTAAAACGCGCGCGCAGAAAGATGGAAGAGAAAGGTCCCGCACTTGCTATGCGATACAAGAGCGACAAACTATCGACAGAGAAACACATCAAAGCGCTGGAAGACGCGTTTGGTAATACCCTCGAGGTGGAGTGGTATTGCAACCCGAAGGGAGTTGAGGGTGCGTTACATTCGTTGCTGACTGTGGATTTTTCAGAGGAGGCATACGCGCGCGTGGAGGAGTATTTTAAGGCACGGTTTGGTATGGAGTGATGCTAAATCGTGGCAGTTGTAGGGGCCGTAAGCCTAAGCGCACGTACCAATGTCGTGAGCGCACTTCATAGTCAAAACGCATCGCAGCAATCTTCATGCGCCGGAGGCGTCAGTAACGTCGGCCGGTAGGTGCGCTTAGGCTTACCAACCCTACAGTTAACAGGATGTGCGGCGGGGTAGGGCTCGTAAGCCAAATCGCACGTACCATTGAGCCGTAGGTGCCAGATGCACGTAAAGAGTGTGGAACAGTGGCAGGTGCACTCGAGCTAACCGTGGCCTGTGATTACTCGGGTCAAAGGCACCAGTCAATTCTACTGCGTAGGCTCCCGCTCCGCCCAGCCGGCAAAAATCTTCTCCAGCACCACTACCACGTAGTACAAAACTATCCCCAAAAACGCGAGTGCGATTAAAACGGCAAACATCAGCGGATAATCCGAATTCGTTTTACCCGAATCGAAAAGCGCACCTAGCCCGCGCCCATGCGGGGAAACAATTTCCATCAGATTGGTGCCGATAAAGGCCAGCGTGACAGCGACTTTTAACGCACCAAAAAATTCCGGCAGTGTCTTTGGCAGGGCGATCTTCCAGAAAATCGTGGTTTTCGATGCACCCAGCGCACGCAGGATATCGCGATACTCGGGCTCGAGCGTCGACAGGCCGATGGAGATCGAAACAGCAATTGGGAAAAAGCTGATCATGAACGCGATTAGGATAGTATTAAAATCGTGTGCGCCGACAAACATCAGCGCAACAATCGGTACCACAGTGGCTTTGGGGATCGCGTTAAAACCGACCAGCAGCGGGTACAAGGCCTCGCGCATGGTGCGCGAAAAGCCCATGATCATGCCGAGGATGACGCCGACCACAATGGCGATCAAAAGGCCCACTACGGTGCGCCACAGCGTCTGCCAGCCCATGGTCAAAAACAGCGACCAGTAGCGTTGAAACGCCGGCACCAGATCCGACGGTGAAGCCATTTTATAGTTTGGCCAGTCGTTTACCCAGACCAGTGCCTCCCAGCCAATCAGAAAGACGATGATGGCGATCAGCGGGATCAGTATCTTGCGCAGGCTCATTGTACTGTCTCCCGATTTGCCGGCGCCCGGCCCTGGGCCACCTCAATTTCATGGCGGAGGATTTTCAACATCTCGGCGGCCTCGGGCGTATAGAGGGTGTCGATCTCACGCGGACCCGTGACTGGCAGGTCGAGCACGTATTGGGTTTTGGCTGGCCGACCGGACATCACCACCACTTGGTCTGCCAGGTAGATCGATTCGCGCAGGTCGTGGGTGATCATCACGCCGGTAAATGGCTCGCGCGCTTTGACGTCGTGCATGATCTGCCACAGGTCCTCCCGGGTGAACGCATCCAGAGCGCCGAAAGGTTCGTCGAGAATCAGTACATCCGGTTGATGGATCAGGGCGCGACACAGCGATGCGCGCTGGCGCATACCGCCTGACAGTTCTGACGGGCGCTTTTGCTCGAATCCCTCCAGACCAACCATCGCCAGCAGATAGCGCGCGCGATCTTCCCGCTGCTTTTTGTTCAGGTCGGTCGGTACGATTTCCAGCGGCAACATGATGTTCTTGATGATGCTGCGCCACTCCAGCAACACCG
Source organism: uncultured Granulosicoccaceae bacterium (assembly GCA_964573105.1). Classification (GTDB taxonomy): domain Bacteria; phylum Pseudomonadota; class Gammaproteobacteria; order Granulosicoccales; family Granulosicoccaceae; genus CAKZSB01. The sequence continues at coordinate 2,531 of CAZNIS010000079.1, read as the reverse complement.
GATTCTGGAATGCCATGCCAACGGAGGCGCGCGGTGAGGTGACTTTTTCACCGTGCAGCCAGACTTCGCCGCTGTCGGGTTTCATCAACCCGGCGATCAGGCGGGTCAGCGTGGACTTGCCGCAACCGGACGGGCCCACCACGGCGACGAAGCCGCCCTCGGGCACCGACATGTCAAAGCCATCGAGCACCGGCAGTTTGCCGCTGGCGGTGTCGTAGGACAGATGCACGTCCACGATATCGATCAGTTTCTGCATGCTGTTGTACGGTTTACGGTAAGAAAAAAGGCGCGGGCATTGGCTGCCAGCGCCTTTTGGTGTTACGCAAAAGTGAGGCGAATGCCTACTTCAGCTTGAAACCACCCTCGGGCAGGTAGGCGTCGCTGAAGTACAGCGCGGCATCCGGCTCTGCCTTGAATTCGTAGGTTAGCTTGATTTGCTCCAGAGCATTGGCGAAGCGATCGGCGTCGATGCCGCCCATGCCGTTGGCGCTGGTGTAGTCAGTGACGACGTTGGCATCGATCGCGAGCTGCAGGCGACGTTGCTCCAGTGCTGCGTCAGCCGCCGGATTGCGCTGGGTCAGGCTCGGCATGGCGCCGGCTGGATCGGCAATCGCATCGACCCAGCCTTTCGCCACGGCACCCAGAAAGCCGCTGACCGCGTCTGCGTTTTCTGCGGCAAATTCAGTGTTGACAATGATCGCGTTGCCGTAAAGGTCGACGCCGTGATCTGCCATCAGGATGGTGGAGATATCATCTTCTGCCACACCCAGACGCACGAGATTCAGGTATGAGGAGAATGAAAAGCCGGTGACGGCGGCCACGTTGCCTTCGGCCAGCATCGGCTCGCGGGTCGGGAAGCCCACAGGCTCGACCGTGACGGCACCGACATCGATGCCTGTTTCCTTGGCGAAGATCGGAAACTGTGCCCAGGCGCCGTCGGGCGGCGGTGCGCCGAGTACGCGACCTTCCAGATCCTTCGGCTCTGATACACCCAGCGACTTGCGACCGACGATGGCGAACGGTGGCTTGTCGTAGATCATCATCACCGCGGTGACAGGTGCGCCGGGATTTTGATCGAGAAAACGAACCAGTGAGTTGATGTCAGCCATGCCGACCGGGAACGCGCCAGTGGCTACCTTGGGAATCGCATCCAGCGAACCCTTGCCGGGCGAGATCTCGACCTTCAGGTCTGCATCGCTGAAGTAGCCCTTGTCAATGGCCACGAAATAGGGCGCCGCCGGTCCCTCGAATTTCCAGTCCAGCGCGAACGGCATATCGGTTTGGGCGTGTGAAACAGCGGCGGTAAACAACGCAGCGGCGGCGGCGAGGGTTCTGAAAAGCATCAATCGCGCTCCTGGTAAAGTTGGGGAGAAAACGGGATCGTCAGTGCCGTTAGAGACACCGACGCAGAGTGCGTCAATTGTCCCGTGTTGGCGGGAGTGGTTCAAGTGATAGTTGTCGCCAGCTTCATCCTGACAACGGCGTTCTGTGGGCCAGTGCGCCGTGCACGGCGGCTACCCGGAGGCGCCGGCGGTCGTGCGTTGTTGCCGTGCGAACGCAGGTGGCCAGGCAAAGCCGGCTGCTTGTGCAGCCGTCCGCGTGATGGATATAGTCGCACAGCGGTGCAGCCCGGATGGTTGGGTTGCGCGCGCCCACCAGCCGAGGAAACCGATCAATGACTTTTACCACCCGTCCCGTTGTGTCCGGCACCTTTGGCGTCGCCACCTCCACTCACTGGATCGCCTCGGCGGTGGGTATGAGCATGCTGGAAAAGGGCGGCAACGCGTTTGATGCGGCTGTGGCGATGGGCTTTGTGTTGAACGTGGTCGAGCCGCACCTGAATGGACCGCTGGGTGATCTGCCGGTTATTTTTTGCCCGGCGGGGCAAGAAGCGCCAACGGTGATCTGCGGCCAGGGTGTGGCGCCAGCGGCAGCATCGATCGAGCACTATCGCGATCAGGGGATGGAGTTGATCCCGGGTTCCGGTCTGTTGGCGACTGTCGTGCCCGGTGCATTCGATGGCTGGATGCTGCTGTTGCGCGATCACGGCAGCATGAGTCTGCGCGAGGTGCTGGAACCGGCGATCCACTACGCCGCGCACGGTCATCCGCTGTTGCCCCGCGTCTCTGCCACCATTGCCGATCTGGCCGTTTTTTTTCAAGATGAATGGCCAACCTCGGTGCCCGTCTGGTTGCCTAGCGGTGATGCGCCGGAAGCTGGCAGCCTGTTTTGCAATCCCGATCTCGCCGCCACCTGGCAGCGGCTGCTGCGCGAGGCAGAATCGGCGGCCGGCCGCGAGGCGCAAATAGAAAAGGCGCGCGAGGCGTTTTATCGCGGATTCATTGCCGAATCGATTGGCGACTGGTTGGCTGACGCCTGCGTGATGGATGCGGCCGGGCAACGCCGCAAGGGCGTATTGAGCGCCGATGACATGGCCAACTGGCAGGCGAGCGTTGAACCGGCATGGTCGACCGATTACCACGATTGGACCGTCTGGAAAACCGGGCCCTGGGGACAGGGGCCAGTGTTGC
>CAZNIS010000078.1:33126-35202 GCA_964573105.1 uncultured Granulosicoccaceae bacterium | reverse complement strand
GATCTGTCGCCCGAGGGTGGGCTGGCTCGCGCCGAGTTGGCGGGCCGCGGCGGACAGGGTGCCGGTCTCGGCTACCGCCAGAAAAGACTGCACCAGTGACCAGTCGAGTTTGTCTGTGATTTCGTCCATTCAAAAATGAATGATTGATATGCGCTATTAGGTAATTTATATGCAAAATAGCATGCCGTATGGTGAATCATCAACAGGCAAAAAGGGTGATGAGCCATGACAGGCAAGGTGCTGATTCTGGGTGCAAGCGGCAACATCGGCCGCTATTCAACCATCGCATTTCGCGAAGCGGGCTGGGAGGTACGGGCTTATGATCGCGCGGCGGGCAATATGACGGCGGCAGCGCAAGGTGTGGATGTGATCGTCAACGGTCTAAATCCGCCGCAATACAAAAACTGGGACACAGCGATCCCGCAGATCACTGATCAGGTGATTGAGGCGGCTCGCGCATCTGGCGCGACCGTTATCGTGCCGGGCAATGTCTATAACTTTGCCAATCGCGATGGTGTATTCGACGAACAAACGCCTCAGAACGCTACCACGCGCAAGGGCAGGATTCGTATTGCCATGGAGCAGCAGTATCAGCGTGCAGCTGTGCAAGGTGTACAGACGATCGTTTTGCGTGCAGGTAGTTTTATCGATCCGCAGGGTGATCAGGATGTGATGGGATTGATCCACATGCGCAATATCAAACGCCGAAAACTCACGCAGATTGGCGGTGTCGATACGCGCCATGCGTATTGCTATCTGCCTGACTGGGCGCGCGCGGCGGTGGCGTTGGCGGCCATGCGTGATCAGCTGGCGCCGTTTGAAGACATACCGTTTCCCGGACACCACTTTACGATCAATGAGCTCAAATCTTCTCTGGAGCAATCGACCGGGCAGGCGTTCGAGATCGATGACTTTCCTTGGACGATGCTTTGGCTGTTGAGTCCGATCTGGAAACTCGCGTATGAGATGCTGGAGATGCGCGGCTTGTGGGAAACGTCGCACCGATTGGGCAGTGAAAAGTTTCAGCGGTTGTTGCCGGCGTTTGAGGCAACAGGACTGAATGAAGTGATGCGTTGCAGTTTGCCCGAGTCGATGGGGTGAGTCGTTTGGTTGGCGTGCTGGAAGACGTGTCTACTGTGTTGCGTCATACTGGACTGACGTCATGCAGTTGTTCGTACATCCCGGGCCGGGTTTGGTATAGGAGTCGAGCGGAACATCTGGATAGCTGTTCAAGCTCGGTATGACGGGTATGTGCAATATCTCTCCGGTGATGGACGGAATCTTGTTGACCGTTTCATGTTTCTGCCGTTGTTTGTCACTACAGGTACACGTCTGGTTGGTATGTCGCCGCTGCTACAATGGCGTTTACACAAACCTTGGGCAAAGGGTACTGGTGATGACAGACACAAAGGCGAAAAAGATTCTGCTGACTGGTGCAACACGCGGGCTTGGCCTTGCGATGGCTGGAGGGTTCATTGGTGCCGGTCACACACTGATTGGTTGTGGCAGAGACGCCAGCCAGATAAAACAGTTGGCAGCAGATTTTCCCGAGCATCACTTCAGCGTGGTGGATGTATCCGATTACCAGGCAGTTTGCGATTGGTCTGAAGTGGTCACTCGAGAATGCGGAGCGCCGGATATCATTGTGAATAACGCGGCGATCATCAACGCCAATGCGCCACTATGGGAGGTGCCGGCGGCGGATTTTTCGCGACTGGTGGATATCAATATAAAAGGGGTCTACCACGTGTTGCAGCAGTTTGTGCCAGCAATGATTGCAGGCAACGGTGGTGTGATCGTCAATTTCAGCAGCACCTGGGGCCGCAGTGTATCGGCTGATGTCGCGTCTTACTGTTGCAGCAAATTTGCGATTGAAGGGCTGACCCGCGCCCTGGCCGAAGACTTGCCGGCGGGCCTTGCGGCTGTGGCATTGAATCCGGGTGTGATTCACACCGATATGCTGGACAGTTGCTTCGGTGATGCTGCCGCCGGATGTGAAAAGCCGGATCGGTGGGCCGGGCGTGCTGTGCCGTTTATTCTGAACCTGGGCCAACGTGACAATGGTCAGTCTTTGAC
>CAZNIS010000078.1:0-33026 GCA_964573105.1 uncultured Granulosicoccaceae bacterium | reverse complement strand
CTGACTGGCGATCCGCGCTACGTTTGCAAACTCGCTAACGGGCGGATGGCCCAGTGCCGGTTTGAGCCAGGTGGTCAGCATATAGAGGTATAAATCAACGGCGCTGAATTCGGCGCCCAGTGTCCATGCGTTGTCGCCAATCTGATCGTCGATCACCTGCCAGGTCTCGCGCAGGCGGCGGTTGCCGCGCCGTTGTGCGCCAGGTTCGTCTTCTGGCGTATCGGCGAATCGTTGTGGGTAATAGCTCAGTTGAAATGCCGTTTGCACCGAGCTTGAAAAGTACACCAGTGTTTGCAGATAGCATCCGCGCAGTGGATCATCGACTGCTGGTGCAAGTTTGGTATCGGGGTGGCGGTCGGCCAGGAAGATGGTAATGGCGGCACACTCATACATGGCGTGCTGGTCGTAGATCAATACCGGAATCCAGCCATTCGGGTTGTGTGCAAGCTGCTCGGACGGACGCGGTTTGCTCATGTCAATTGTGGATTCGATCAGCTCGTAAGGTGCGCCGATTTCTTCGAGCATCATTCGTATGCCCATTGATGCGCTGCCAGGGGCATAGAAAAGTTGGTAGGTCATGGCTTTTTTTCTGAGGCGTTAAGTGTTTAGTCAGGGCTCGTTGCGAGTGTGCGTGACTCGGGAATCTACGTATTGGAATACGGTGAAATTGAACCGACGTCACAAATTTTAACATTTCGTGCTTCAGTGTTTCGAGTGGCGAATTCCGGTTGTGCAGTTGGCTTGTCGGGGCTTGGTAGTTCGCATTTACAAGCGTAAAAAGTGACTCAATAGTGACGTGGCAGACCAAATTTGGGGGTGTGGTTCACAAACAATTGGCGCAAAGCCTGCACTCGCGACAAAGCTTTGTATTTCGTTCGCCAGGTGTAGGCGAGTCATTTCCCCAGAAGAGGTGTTCAGTATATGGCAAGGCCAAGTTCCGGCGCGGATCTCGATATCCGCAAAACTGTAGATAACCCTTCCCCGAATCAGGGCGATGCTGTTCGATGGACCGTGAACGTTACGAATAACGGGCCAGAGACAGCGACAGACGTTATTGTCTACGACACGCTGCCAGGTGGCTTGCGTCATACCGGCGATAACGCAACCGTTGGCGAATACGATGAAAACATCGGCCAGTGGTACATTGGCGACCTGCCCAGCGGTGCCAGCGCGACACTCAATATTGAATCTATTATCGAGACGGTGGGCAGCATGCAGACGAACTCTGCAACTGTTGCCGGTTCCAGTGTTGATCCCAATCCGGATAACAATTCGGATTCTGCCTCTACGCATGCGGTATCTGCCGATGTGCGGATTGTTAAAACTGTCTCCGAGCATTCGCCGGAGGTGGGCGAGGAAGTTAGCTGGACGATCTCGGTCATCAATGATGGGCCGGATACGGCGACGACGGTTAAAGTCAACGATATGTTGCCGGAAGGCGTGCGTCACTTGCTGGACAATGCGACGATTGGCGATTACGACGAATCAACCGGTGAGTGGTTTATCGGTGACCTGTGGAGTGGGGGCACGGCGACACTCGTCATTAATACCCTGGTTACAGATGCCAATCTGGTACAGAACAACACGGCCACGGTCAGTAGTGGCAATTTCGATCCGAATCTGGATAACAACACAGCCACTGCCAGCATCTATGCAACTGGCGAAGCGGCTGATCTGAACGTCGACAAAACAGTCAGCGAAACCCATCCTGAAGTTGGCGAGCAGATTACCTGGACGGTAGTGCTGACGAACGAAGGGCCGAACACGGCCACCAACGTGATTCTGACGGACAACCTGCCACCTGGCGTGACGCTTGTCAGCAGCAGCACGACGCACGGCAAATTTGATCCGGTAACGGGCGAGTGGTGTGTCGATGATCTGGCGCCGGGTGCATCGCAGACGCTGACGCTGGTAACGACAGTCGATGAGTCTTACACGCAGACCAATCACGCGTTTGTTGAGAGTGATACGTTTGACCCGGACCCGGACGACAACGCTGACAGTGCCACTATTCACGGCGGACGCGCTGATCTGAGTGTCGACAAGGTTGTCGATAACAGCACGCCGGCACTGGGTGAAACAGTCACCTGGACAATCACCGTTCACAACAGTGGTCCGAACGACGCCACGGGCGTCAATGTGCGCGATGAGCTGCCGGCTGGTTTGCGACTCGAATCAGAAGATGCTACGACCGGTTTTTACGATCTTGATCGCGATCAGTGGTGGATCGGCGATCTGGCCGCCGGTGCAACAGAGACGCTAACGATTACGACCACCGTTGTCGATGCGGCGTCTGCGATTCAGAACACGTCGACGGTGGTCAGTCGCACCGAAGATCCGGATGAGAGCAATAACACCAGCTCTGCCACTACCGATGCCGAATCGGCGGATCTGCAGTTAGTCAAGTCGGTCAGTGATGAATCACCGAATGTCGGTGATGAAATCACCTGGTCGATGACCGTGACCAACCTGGGTCCGGACACGGCGGTCAATACGGTTGTTTTCGATAATCTGCCCAACGGGGTGGAGCATGTATCGGATACGGCAACGATCGGCGAATACGACGAAGATACCGGCACCTGGACACTGGGTGATCTGGCCAGCGGTGAGAGCCACACGCTGGAAATTACAACGGTTGTGACCGATTCTGATCTGCAGATGAACATGGCGCTGGCGCTGTCGGATACGCATGATCCGGACGATTGCAACAACCACGATTTCGCCATCACTGACGCGGATGTGGCGGCTGATTTAAGCGTACAGAAAACTGTCGATCAGGCGACGCCGAACCTGGGTGATGATGTCACCTGGAGTATTGTGGTGGCTAATCTTGGCCCGGATACGGCCGAGAACGTGGTGTTGAACGACACGCTGCCGGCCGGTGTCACGCTGGTCAGTCACGATGCCGAGGTTGGCACCTTTGATGAGGCCACAGGGCTTTGGAGCATTGGCGATCTAGCCAGTGGTGCCACAGTCACGCTGCAAGCGATCACCACGGTGACTGATCCCGACGCACAAGTGAACACCAGCACGGTCAGTAGCGATACCTTCGATTTTAACCCTGACAACAATAGTGATGATGCTGAAGTCGACGCGGTACTGGCGGATCTGACCGTCGAAAAGACTGTCGATAACGCGACACCCGATGCGGGTGAATCAGTGACCTGGACTATCGTCGCCTCCAACAATGGCCCCGATGTGTCCATCGGTACGCAGGTGATGGATGTGCTGCCAGATGGTGTGACGCTGCTATCGTCGGTTGCCCAGGGCGGCAACTTTGTGGCCGCCACAGGTCTGTGGGATATCGGTGAACTCGCCAGTGGCGACAGCGTAACCCTGACGCTTGTCACCAGTGTTGATGATCCTGCGGTTGCCCAGGTCAATACGGCGACCATCAGCTCTGACACCTTTGATCCCGATGAAACCAATAATGAGGATGAAGCAGTCGTCGATGCGGTGGCGGCAGATCTCGCGGTTGAGAAATCCGTCGACAACGCGACGCCAGATGCTGGTGAATCTGTTGAGTGGACGATTGTCGCCAGCAACAACGGGCCTGATGTGGCGCTGGGTGTTGAGGTTGAAGATGTACTGCCGGATGGTGTCACGCTGGTTGATGCGGTAGCCGAAACCGGTGATTTCGATGCGGCGACCGGTCTCTGGACGATTGGTGAGCTTGCCAGTGGCGAGAGCGTGATGCTGGTACTGGAAACCACGGTCGATGATCCGGCGGGTGCGCAGGTCAATACCTCGACAATTTCGAGTGATACCTTCGATCCGGATGACAGCAACAACAGCGATGAAGAGAGCGTTGATGCGGTGGCGGCCGATCTATCGGTGGTCAAGAGTGTCGACAACGAGACGCCTGATGTCGGTGAATCGGTTATCTGGACCGTCGAGGTCAGCAACAACGGGCCGGATGGCGCGAGCGGTGTGTTGGTGGAAGATGTGCTGCCAGCCGGTGTGTCGCTGCAGACGGCACTGGCCAACACCGGCAGCTATGACGAGGCCGCCGGCCTTTGGACCGTGGGCGAGCTCGACAGTGGCGAGACTGCTACGCTGATCATGATCACCACGGTTGACGATCCGTCGACTGCGCAGGTGAATGTATCGACTGTCAGCTCTGACACCTTTGATCCGGATGACACCAATAACGAGGACGATGCCAGCGTCGATGCGGTCGCTGCCGACATTGAACTGGTGAAGTCGGTCGATAACGAAGCGCCTGCAGTGGGTGAATCTGTGACCTGGCAAATTGAGGTGTCGAACACCGGGCCGGATGATGCAACTGGCGTCAGTGTCAGCGATGTGCTGCCGGCAGAAGTTACCTTCGATAGTGCAGCGGCCTCTGTCGGTTCGTTCGACGATGCGACGGGTGTCTGGGAAATTGGCGATCTGGCCAGTGGTGAAACCGTGAGCCTCGAGTTGACGACAGTTGTCGATGAGGCGGGCTCGATTGTCAATCACGCGCAGGTTGCAACGGCCGATCAGGTTGATCCCGATTCAACGCCCGGCAACAACCAGGCTGACGAGGACGATCAGGATTCTGCCACCATTGAGGCTGCCGAGGCAGGCCCGATGGCAACCGATAACGATTACTCTGTGCCGGTGTCTGGCGCGCAGAATCTCAATGCGTTCATGGTCATCGACCGCTCCAGCAGTATGGATGCGGAAGTGACTTTGGCCGACGGCACAACCAAAACGCGGCTTGAGGTAACTCGCGATGCAGTGAAAGAGTTTGCTGCGCGCGAGCAGGTCACGGCTGTAAAGGTTGTGGCTTTCGATCGCGATACCGTGGCAGTCGGCACCGATGCTGACAATCCTGATGAAGTGTCAGGCTGGTTTGATGTCACCACAACCGAAGGTAAAAACGCGCTGGACGCGTTTGTCGATAACCTGTCGCTTGGTGCCGGCACCAACTACGAGGCAGCGATCGATGCGAGCATGACCTACTTCGGTATCGATGGCGAAGGCAATGCCGATCCGCTGCCGGATGCGGCAGCGACGAACTATTATTTCCTGTCGGATGGGGAGCCCAGTGTTGGCGGTGAACCGGGCACGAACCTGCTGTCCGATACACAGCTGGCGACGTGGCAGAGTTTCGTCGACGACAATTTCGATACGTCAGTGGCAGTCGGTTTTGGTGGCGGCATCAGTCGCTTCGACGCGCTGGAGCAGGTGGCGCACGAGCCGGGAACCGCTGGCGATGATCCCGATGTTGAAGGTGACGAGCCACTGGCGCTGGTTGTTGATGAGGCTGACGATCTGCCATCCGGGTTGCTGGAGCTGATCAGTGAGTCGGTATCCGGTAACGTGCTGGATGACGACACGGGTGATGGCGTTGATGGTCCGGCCGGAACCGGCATCCGCATCGAATCGATGCAGATCGACGGCGAAACCTACAGTTTTGATGGCTCTGACATCACTGCCAGCGCGCTGCCGCTGACGGCTGTGATCGATGGCTCGACGCTGAATATTCCCACTGCGGGTGGTGGTCGTCTTGAGTTCGATTTCGCCAGTGGCGCATTTGAATATCTGGCCTCCACAACCATTGGCAGCGAGAGCTTCGATTACACGATTGTCGATGCTGATGGCAAGACTGACAGTGCAACGGTGGAACTGGATACGATCGATCCGTCGGCCGCTGTGCTGAAGGTTGCGGCTCTGTCTGAGCCGGTCGATTCGGTGATCGAGTTCGGCGATCTGCTGGCAAGTGGTGATGCTGAACTGGAGTGGGCTGCGGCGGCAAACGATGCGCCTGCAGCCGTTCCCGCACCCTATGCTGACGTCGCGCTGTTCGAGGGGCCATTGCTACCCTGCGATTGCGATCTGCCTGCCGTTTACTAGTCAGGTTGTAGCAGTACCGACTGTGCCGCGATCTGCGGCACAGTCTTCCCCTGGCACACGAATTGCTATCCCACGCGACGTTGTTCAGCGCGAGGGAATGCCGCTGTCTTCACTGGCACCAACTTTCGTGTTTGATCGGGGTAACGCTTGAGTCAGAATCGCCGCAGTCTGCAAGAACAATTAAAAAACGATGCGCTGTACGTCTGTCTTGAGTATGCCGCTCGATGTAACGATCAATCATTGCATCCCGACACGGCGCTGGCCGGCATGGCTGGCAGCACCGATGGTCTGAGCCCGGCTGACATTCTCGACATCGCCCGTCGCAGTGATCTGCAATGCACATTGGGCAAACGCGATCTGGCTGATCTAACGGTACCCGGCTGTACTGCGATTGTGCTGTTGACAGGCAATCGTGCGGGCGTGATCAGTGGTGACTCTCAGGTGTTAATGCTTGCAACTGAAGCCGGTATGCAGTCGCACCCGCTGGCTGAATTTGCCGATGAATATCTGGGCTATGCGCTGTTGGTCAATTCGCTGCAGGGGAGTCGTCGCGGCGATGCGTCGACCATTGTGCTGGATACGGCCGAACAACGCGCCGGCTGGTTCTGGCAGACCATGTGGCAGTTCCGCAGTTACTATCTGCAGTTGTTGCCTGCCTCGCTACTGTTAAATCTCTTTGCGCTGGCGATGCCGTTTTTCGTCATGATCGTCTACGACCGCGTGGTACCGAATCAGGCGGTTGAAACACTGTGGGTGCTGGCGGCCGGTGTGCTGACGGTGTTTCTATTCGATTTTGTTTTGCGCGTGGTGCGTGGGTTGGTGCTGGAGCGCGCGGGCAGGGCGATGGACTATGAGCTGGGCACCCGGTTGTTTGAGCAGGTCATGGCAACATCGCTGCGTGCGGTGCCGGGTTCCTCCGGTACGCTTGCCAGCCGGCTGCGTGCTTACGAGACATTGCGCGATTTTTTTGTCAGCGCGACGATGCTCGCGATTGCAGATTTGCCGTTTTCGATTGTTGTATTCGCCGTGGTGTTTTATCTCGGCGGTAGTGTGGGCTGGATATTGGTTGTTGCAGCGCTTACGGCGATTGCGGTGAGTGTGGCGTTGCAGATACCGCTCTATCGCGCGGTGAATCGTGCCGCCGAATCTGGCCTTGAGCGCAATGCGTTTGTCGCCGAGAGCGTCAGCCAACTGGAGACGGTCAAGGCCTGCAACGCCGAGGGTGCACTGCAGCGAAAGATGAATGCGATGTTGCGATTTTCATCGGGCCATGCCGTGCAGTCGCACTGGTATGCGCTGCTCGGCAATTCATGGACGACCGCGGTGATGCATTTTACTTCTGTCGCCATCGTGCTGGCATCGGTCTATCGCATACAGGACGGTGCGATGACGATGGGTGGCATGATCGCGGTTGTGATGCTGAGCTCGCGATGTCTGGCGCCGCTTGCGATGATTTCTGGCCTGATGACGCGGTTGCAACAGGCGCTGCAATCGCTGCGCTCACTCAATGGCGTGATGCAACTGGAGCGTGAGACTGATGTGCGCCAGCTGACAGATGCGGCTGCTGAACCGCGCGCGCGATTTGAGTTTCGCCAGTTGCGTTTCAACTATCCCGGTTCAGATCGGGCCTCATTGAAAGGGATTGATCTGACGATCAACCCGGGTGAGAAAATTGCGCTGCTTGGCCGGATTGGATCGGGCAAGAGTACGTTGCTGAAAATCATGGCGGGGCTCTACAACGCCGATGATGGCAAGCTGCTGATCGATAGTATCGAATCGACCCGCTTTCATCCGGCGTGTATCAGACGCCTGGTGGGTTATGTGCCACAGGATGCCACGCTGTTTGCCGGCTCGCTGCGCGAGAATTTAACGATCGGCCTGGGGCAGGTCGATCCGTCGATGCTGCAGCAGGCATTGAGTGCCGCGGGTCTGGCAGAGTTTGTCAATCAGCACCCGCACGGGCTCGATGCCGAGGTGGGCGAGCGCGGTGCCTGTTTATCTGGCGGGCAGCGGCGCGCCGCGGTGCTCGCGCGTTGCCTGTTGCGTGAGCCGCAGATGCTGTTACTCGATGAACCCACCGCCAATCTCGATCCGGCAACCGAGCGCCAGGTGATCAGTAGTCTCGCCGCCATTGCACGGGATTCGCAACGCGGCATTGTGCTGGTGACACACAAGCCCGCGTTGTTGGAAATTGTCGATCGCGCGATCGTGGTGGATGGCGGGCAGATTGTCGCCGATGGGCCCGTCGATCAGGTGGTGTCAAAGCTGCGCGAATCCAGAGTGGTGAGCAAGCCGCAACGGGTCAGGCGACAAGCGGAGCCAGCCAGTGTCTGAGCAAGCCAAAACAGCGTTTGAAAAATCCACCGCTGGCGCGCAGCCAAAAGTAGCGCTATGGGACCTTTCAGAGCTTGATGAACTCGGAGCCGATGCGCCACAAGTGAAATCAACGGGTTCTGGCAGGTCGGCCCGGGCATCCGGGGTGGACTATCTGGATGCCGCGGCGTCCACTCTGAAGCGCGGTGTACGGTTTCGCGTGCACTGGATACCGTCGGTTTGTCTGGGCGCGCTGGTGGTCTTGGTTATATGGGCCAGTGTGGCCGAAATCGATCAGGTCGCCGGAGGCAGAGGGCAGGTGATTTCCGCCAACAAGGTTCAGCTTATTCAAAGCCTTGAGGGTGGACTGATCGAGGAGATACTGGTCAGCGAAGGCGATCTGGTCGAGGCCGACCAGCCGGTACTGCGATTAAACACTGCGATCTTCGATGCCAACTTTCGCGAGCAGCGCGCGCGCCGCGCGATACTGGATGGTCGCATGGCGCGGCTGCTGGCCGAGGCGCGGGGATTCGCAGAGATAGAATTTCCCGCCAACCTTGATCCCGTGATCGCCGCTGCCGAACGCGAGTTGTATCGCCTGCGCCGCGAGGACTATTTCAGTCAGGAGTCTGCGTTAAACGAGCGGCTGAGTATGGCAGAGGAAGAGGTGGATATTCTTGGCAAGGTCAAGCAGTCAGTCACCAAACTGGATCTGCTGCATGTGCGGCGCGACGTGGTGGAGTTGCGCGGCCAGCTCGATACCTTGCGCAGCAGCTACTTTCGCAATGCGATGGAACAATACGACTCTTATCGCACTGAAGCCGTGGCACTGGATGAGGCGCTGTTGCGCGATCAGGATCGACTGCAGCGAGCGACACTGCGAGCACCGCTGCGCGGTATCGTTAACAAGATTCACATTAACACCCCTGGTCGGGTGGTGGAGAGTGGCGCCAATATTATGGAGATCGTGCCGCACGATGATTCCCTGGTTGTGGAGGCGAAGATTCGTCCATCCGATGTAGGTTTTTTGCGCGAGAATCAGCAGGCGATTGTGCGCTTCAGTGCGTTTGATTTCACTGTGTATGGCGGCATGCCAGCCACCGTTGAATATATTGGTGTAGACACCGTCAGCAATGAACGCGGTGAGCGACATTACCCGATTCATCTGCGAACCGAATCCAACGTGCTCGGCTATGACAAAGATGGCGACGCACTGACGTTGATCCCCGGTATGGTGGCGGATGTGAGTATCGTCACGGGCAGTAAAACGGTGTTGGAATATCTATTGACACCGGTGTTGCGGGCCCGAGAGCGAGCGTTGCGCGAGAACTGATCTCGGGCGAAATTGTTTGTACGTAGGGCAAAGCCAGCACATCAAAAGTTCTTTCTTCAAAACCGGCAACGCACAACCTCACCACAAACGTACCGATCGCGTGCCCAACAATGGCGTGAGGGTGGCCTGTACTACACGCGTAGCGTGCGTGCTCAACAATCTGCTTTGGCGTTGCCCTCACGACATTGTTTGGCACGCGGTTTCAAGCGCGGGTGGGGGGTATCCTGTGTTATCTGTCTTGAAGAAGTGTCGGCTGATCGGTTGGCTTTGCCCTACCTACCTTTGCCCAGCCGACCTGTTCAAAGGCATTAAGCCGGTCAAAACGATCGGCTGAAAATCAAGCCACCCCAGGCAAGCGGTACCGAGTCGCGCAGTTCCAACTCTTTGGTGCGTGCCCGCACAAACAGATCGACGCGCAGATTGCTTTTCATCTCATAGCTCGCACCGACCCAGAACTCGGCGGTGGCCGGGATGATGTCATCGCGATCGACGGTATGATCACTGTGGCGAAACTGCCCTTGTACAAACGCGTTGTAGACGTTGTAGTTCAGGTTGCCGCCCGCGTAAATGTAACGCTCGCGCACTCGCAGTGTTGCGCGCGAGGTTGGTGCGATGTTGGCGCCGAAGTTCACGTAGTCTGACTGATGCGGGTTGAAGCTCCACCACGGAGTGTTGATTCGGCCGAATCGCCAGTTGAATCCGACGCCGGCACCGGTGGTGAAGCCGAGGTCGAGCTTGCCCGTCCAGTTGAGTTCCTGTGCCAGTCCGTTGGGATAGGCTCGTTGGTGGAGGGCGCGTTGAAAGCCGACCGAGTATTTTAATGTCAGCTCGCCGCCACTGGAGATCTGGTGGTTCCAGCCGCGCGGCTTGCTGTTGCCGATAGCGCTGTGAATTTCACTTTGCAGCTTGCCGGCAAGCTCCAGACCCAGTATGCCGACGGTGAGCCCGGATTTGATCGACAACTTGTGTGACGGCAGTATGTGCTGCTCGGTGCTGTTGAGAAAAAACAGGCTGGCGTAGGGGCGATCCTGCGTGTTGACACTGGGCGATTCGATGTCGACCGGGGTGAACAATGCCGCACCCCATTCCAGTGCGTGCAATGTGCGATGCGGACGCTGACCGATCAGTCGATCGATTCCGATCAGATGGTCCAGCCACGAGCGGATTCGCTCCGGTGTGGCGGGATACTCGGCGGCACGCCGGCCTGACAGAGTGACCAGAAAGCCACCGGTGTAGTCCTGGTCGCGATCGCCACTGGCCAACAGGTCGTTGTCGATCTGGAACGACCAGCCGGTGTTGTAGGGCTCGTCCGTGTTGATTTGCGCCGCCCGGCTGCTCGCTGCCGTTAGCGAAAGAATCAACAGGCCGGCCAGCAGCCACCAGCGCGGCGCGAGCGGATTGATCCGGGCGATCGCACGGTTGGCGCAACGGCCGTTGGGGCAGTGGCAATGCTGGTGCTGGCGAAGTCTTGTAAACATAGTTCCAACGTCTCTGTGTGTGGAGGTGTTGGTCTATGAGACTCGTTTTGGTGATACTGTTGGTGCTAGATAGTCTCGTTTACTATGCAGAAGGTATCGATGGATCGATTATCAGGTCTTTTCAGTCGCTTCAGCCCGTCCGCGCGAGTGTTCTATGCCGGCACCTTGTGCCAGGTGTCCTCGATGGACACTGCCGATGGTCTCGGGCACTTGCATCTGTTGCGTTCGGGTGAGCTCTTGGTATCCGGCGAGGCGGTTGGTCAGCGCAGAATCGACGAGCCCTGCGTCATTTTCAGCCCGCGCCCGCAGGCGCATACGCTGGCGCCGGTGCATGCAGCCGGGGTGGATCTGGTGTGTGCAACGGTGGATCTGGGCAGTGGCGTTCGCAATCCGTTTGTCGAGGCGCTACCGCCGCTGATCGTGGTGCCAATCGCCGAGGCGCCGCTGCTCGCTGAGCGCATTGAATGGTTGTTCGAGGAGGCAGCTGGCGAACAATGCGGGCGCGAGGCTGCACTGAATGCGCTGACGGAATACATACTGATACTGCTGCTTCGACACGGAATGGACGCGATGGGTACCAGCGGTTGCATTCTCACAGGGCTTGCGGATGAACGATTGTCGCGCGCGATCAGTGCAATCCACGAGCAGCCTGAGCAAGCCTGGACGCTGGAGTCGCTGGCGCAAATCGCCACCATGTCGCGCGCGCGATTTGCCCACAATTTTCGCGAGGCCGTGGGCACGACGCCGCTGGATTACCTAACCGACTGGCGGCTGAGTATCGCGCGCAGCCTGTTGCGCAGCGGTACGCCGGTGGCAACGGTTGCAACGCGAGTGGGCTATCAGAACCACACCGCCTTTTCCCGGGCGTTTAGCCGTAAGACGGGCAAGACACCGCGCGAGTGGTTGGCGGCGGACGCGGCTTCCTGACCGATCGCCTGCTGTCGGGCTGACCGGGTAATTCAGCAGTAACAGCGGGGCAGGACACCGGCCGATTACAGTGCCTGGTCCGGTTACGTAGCCAAAAAGTGGCGCCATTGCGGATTGAAGATCGTCAGATCTACGGCGGTTTGCTGCACCGAGTCGCGTTGTCGAATGGCGCTCCACCATTGTTCCAGCGCGGCTTGCGATTGAATTAATTCATCGCCGCCAGGTGTCATCGCCAGATAGTCAAACAGTGGTACCAGGTGAAGATCGGCGAGCGTGAGCTGATCTGCCACCAGGCATGAGGTGCCAGGCAGTAATGCGGCAAGTGCACGGAATCCGGCCACTATCTGTTGTGCCGAGCGATCAGCGTTGGCTTGGTCGACAGGCAGATCGAGCATCGGTTTGAACAGACGCTCGTAGACAAAGTGTTTGCGGATTTCAGCGGAGACGTAGGTGTCCAGTATCGCGATCACCTGAGCCATGCGGGCAAGCGCCCCGTGATCAGGCGGTTGCAGCGCCGGGTCGGGAAAGGCGGCATCAAGATAGCGCCCGATCGCGGTTGTCTCGTACAAGCTGAAATCACCGTGCTGCAATACCGGCACTTTGCCGAACGGATGGCGCGCCAGGTGATCGGCTGGCATTTTGCCGCTAGAGAAATCGACATCTACCAGTTCATAGTGCAGGCTTTTCTCGATCAGAATCAGCCGTGCGCTCCGCACATAGGCACTCCAGGCAGGGCCGAAAAGTGTGAGTGTTTGCAAGTGGGGCTTATCCGCGTGGGCAGCAATCAGTCTGCGCGACGAAGACTGGTAGCGCAAGCGCTGCGTTCGGGGCGAATGCGCTTATTATGATGGCGTTTTTTACACGAGGCAGGGCAACGCTGATGACAATGGTTATCGATGCGCACCAGCACTTTTGGGATCCGGACGACGGCGAGTTCGACTGGATGCAGGGGCCAGACATGGCGCCTATTCGCCGCAACTTCTGGCCGCAGGACCTCGCGCCATTGCTGGCTGCTGCCCAAGTCGACAAAACCGTGATCGTGCAAACCTGGTCCTCGCTCGACGAGACCCGTCATTTTCTGGATCTTGCCAGACAAACGGACTTTGTTGCCGGTGTGGTCGGCTGGGCTGATTTGACCAGCCCGTCACTGGCGTCGACACTGGATGCGTTACAGGCTGCGCCCGGGGGAGAATATCTGGTTGGCATTCGTCATCAGGTGCACGACGAGGCCGATGCACAGTGGCTGCTGCGAGACGACGTGCAGCGAGGACTTGAGTTATTGCAAAGCGCCGGTCTCGTCTACGACCTGCTCACCCGGCCGCGTGAACTGCCTGCCGCACTCGAAACCGTTGCGCGTTTTCCATCGCTAAAATTTGTTGTCGATCACATTTCCAAACCGGATATCGCCGCTCGCGAGATCGATGATTGGACGCGATTGATGGAAGGGTTTCGTGAACTCGATCACGTTTATTGTAAGCTGTCCGGCATGGTGACGGAGGCCGACTGGAAAAACTGGCGGCCACAAGATCTTGCGCCCTACATAGGCAGGGCCGTCGATATCTTTGGATGTGATCGCCTGTTGTTTGGTAGTGACTGGCCGGTTTGTCTGCTCGCCGCCTCATACGCTGATGTCAAAGACGCGCTGGAATCAAATATCGCCCACCTTAGCGCTCATGATCAGAAAAAGATCATGGGCGGCAATGCGATAGACCTGTACCAGCTGCCATTGCAGCAGGTATGAGCTAGCCCAAGGCAACAGCGAGGTACATTGCTGCTGATTTACCTAGGGAGGCAGGTTTCCACATGCGCCCGCACCCACAGGCAATCCGGGTGCAGGCCAGTGTTGTGGTCTAGAACAACGTATAGATAAACGGGGCGACTGCTGATCCTTGTGACATCACGATTAACGTGCCCATCAACAGCATGACCAGAATGATTGGGGCGAGCCAGAATTTTTTTCGGGCGCGCATAAAACCCCAGAGATCCTGCAGGAGTTCAATCATCAGTATGGTTTCTCCAAATGCTCTTTTGCCTGCGGCGTGCTTGAAACACGATAGCTGGCACTGTCTCGATCAATCCGTCGCGACATGGAATCGCGACCAAATACCTTCATTATCAGTGCGACAACGAAAAAGATACCAAAGAAAATAATAAACAGAATAATTCTGGTGTTGATCCATCCCATGATCATACCGAAGCGCATCCAGACTTTGTAAATCGGATTCAGGGCCATCGGTGCGGCGAAGGCAAGTATGAAGAATACCGCTGCCAGAATCCATGGCCAGGTTGGCCAATTGAAGCTAAAAAGCCACGGCAACAACAGGCCAAACAGTACAATGACGATCGCGCCGGTGGTGAAACCGAAGTTGCGCAAGCCAATGCGGTCGAGTGTGGGTATGGGTTGATCGATCATGCGGGTCAATCCAGTGCGAACTCTTCCTTCCAGGAATCGTTTTGCTCTATTTCAGGCTGCCGGGTTTTGTCCAGCAGTATATTTTCAAGGACCAGAAAGTCCATCTCTGTTCGCATGAAGCAGCGGTAGGCGTCTTCAGGGGTGTTGACGATTGGCTCACCCCTGACGTTGAACGAAGTATTGATCAGCACCGGGCAGCCCGTGCGCTTTTCGAACTGATTCAGCAGCTCCCAATAACGCGGGTTGGTCTGCTGATGCACGGTCTGCAGACGAGCGGAATAGTCCACGTGGGTGACGGCGGGTATTTCCGAGCGTGGAATATTCAGTTTGTCGATGCCAAAGAGCTGCTCTTCGTCAGTTGTCATGGCAATTTGTTTGTCTTCAATGATATTGGCCACCAGCAGCATGTAGGGGCTGGTGTGCTTTTGCTCGAACTGAAACCAGTCGGATACAGATTCCGCTTTGATCGACGGCGCGAACGGGCGGAAAGACTCGCGGTACTTTATCTTCAGGTTCATCGTCGACTGCATTTTGGCGCTGCGCGGGTCGCCGATGATCGAGCGGCCGCCGAGTGCGCGCGGGCCGAATTCCATGCGTCCATTGAACCAGCCAACGACATTTTCGGTAGCCAGCACATCTGCCAGTCGGGGCAGGAGTTCATCGTCGGTGAGCTCGGTGTAGGGGGCGTCAATGGAGTCGAGGTAGGTCTTGATAGCCTGATTGTCGAATGAGGTGCCCAGATAGGAGCCCTGCATCTGATCGTGTTGTTCATCGCTACTGCGGTCGTTGCCAAGGTATTCGTACCAGGCAGACATGGCTGCCCCGAGCGCTCCGCCAGCGTCACCTGCCGCCGGCTGTATCCAAATATTGGAAAATGGCCCCTCGCGCAGCAGACGCCCGTTGCTGACACAATTCAGTGCCACGCCTCCAGCCAGGCAGAGGTTGTCGAGCTTCGACTCTGCATGGACCGTTTTTGCGAGCTTTAATACAATCTCTTCAGTAACTACTTGAACCGATCTGGCGATATCCATTTCTTTTTGGGAGATCTCGGACTCGGGCTCGCGGGGTGGCCCATCGAACAGTTTCGAGAACTTGCTGTTGGTCATGGTCAGGCCGACGGCGTAGTTAAAATACGACATATCGAGCCGGAACGTGCCATCGTCTTTCACGTCGATGAGATTGTCGAGAATGAGATCGACGTAACGCGGTTCGCCATAGGGCGCGAGCCCCATCAACTTGTACTCACCGGAATTCACCTTAAAACCGGTGTAGTAGGTAAAAGCGGAATACAGCAAACCAAGCGAATGTGGAAAAGTAAGTTCCCAGAGTGGGTTCAGGTTATTCCCGTCGCCCGCCCAGACAGATGTAGTGGCCCATTCGCCAACACCATCGAGACACAGGACGGCGGCCTTTGAATAAGGACTGGGGAAAAAAGCGGAGGCGGCGTGCGATCGGTGGTGCTCATTGAACATCAGCCTGGGCAATTCGGCCTGTGGTACATCGCACAATGCGGCCAGTTCACGTTTTAGCGTGGTTTTGAGAAACAGTTTTTCTTTTAGCCAGATTGGCATCGCCATCAGAAAGGATCTAAACCCTTTCGGCGCATAGGCAAGGTAGGTTTCGAGCAGTCGCTCGAACTTAATAAGAGGCTTGTCGTAAAAGACGACATGATCGATATCAGTGATCGCAATGTTGGCTTCTGAAAGGCAGAACTGCACCGCCTGAGCGGGGAAACCAGGATCGTGCTTTTTTCTGGAAAAACGCTCTTCCTGCGCCGCCGCGACAATTTTTCCATTATGAAGTAGGGCTGCTGCGCTATCGTGATAGTAAGCAGAAATGCCCAGTGTGTAGATACCCAAATGTAATATTCCCGATACTGTCGATTGCGGCTGTAGCTATGCTTCCTGCCCCGGAACAAAGGTGATACCATAACACCAGAGGCAGCGGATATTGAAGGTTATTTCCGTCAGGCTCAAATTGTTTTTAGTCACTTCGTGAACGTCTGCTGTATCGGTTCGCCATCGCCGTGACTCCGTATATATTAAAACCATCAAAATAAAAGCAATGTGCGGAATCGCCGGCTATATTAAATTCAACTGTGATGAAGTTCTCACTGGCATGATCGATGTTCAGGCGCATCGCGGGCCTGATGATCAGGGTACGTGGTTCGGTGTAACTGCCGACGGCGATCGCGTTGGTTTAGGGTCGAGAAGACTCGCTATTCTGGATTTGTCTCCGGCAGGGCACATGCCCATGCAGAGTTCTGACGGTCAGTTTACGATCGTCTATAACGGCGAAATATACAACTACAAGAAGCTGCGAAAGTTACTCGAAGGTCGTGGTTATCGGTTTCGTTCAAACAGCGATACCGAGGCGGTGCTCTATATGTACCAGGAGTTCGCGGAAGACTCGGTCAGACAACTCAACGGTATTTTTGGATTTGCCATTTGGGACAACAAGCGACAACGGTTGTTTCTTGCTCGCGATCATTATGGTACCAAGCCACTCTATTGTCTGGATTGCGGTAATGGCCGATTCGCCTTTTCTTCTGAATTAAAGTCGTTCACCAGATTGCCCGATTTCGAGTTTGACCTCGATTACGCATCGCTTCATCAGTACATGACTTTTCTTTGGGTGCCGGAACCCAAAACGATGGTTAAACGTGTCCGTAAGCTGCCGGCTGGTCACTTCGCTATTATTAAAAACGGGCAGTTGGAGGTTCAGCAGTATTGGGAGCCTACTTATCCGCAGGCGGGTGCCATACAGCGGCGTGATGACGAAGACCTTGCTGCCGAGGTACGTGAGCGGTTCAGCCAGGTCGTGCGGTCACAGATGCAGAGCGATGTGCCACTGGGTGCTTTTCTGAGTGCCGGGCTCGACTCGAGCAGCATCGTTGCCTGTATGGCACAACATTCGGATTCACCGATTCACACCTATACGATTACCTTTCCCGAGCATTATCGCAAGGGAGAAATAGCGATTGATGATCCTGAGGTCGCAGCCCGTACCGCAAAGCACTTTGGATGTCGGCACACTGAAATCAAAGTCGACCCCGATATCACCGATCTGCTGCCGAAAAGTGTATGGCACATGGATGATCCCACCAGTGACCCGGCACTGTTGCTCTCGTATTTATTGTGTGAGTCTGCAAGTAGCGAAGTAACCGTGCTTTTGTCTGGTGTGGGTGGCGATGAACTTTTCGCCGGTTATAGAAAATACCAGGCACAGGATTACGCGCGACTGTACCGCAAGATTCCCGGTCCGGTTCGCAGTGGTCTTGTTGAGCCGTTGGTAAAAGCATTGCCCTCGTTTCGTGGCACTGCGTTGAAAGGTTATGTCAGGTTGGCCAAAAAACTTGCCCGCAGCGGGTCATTGCCTCCCGCCGAGCAGTTTGTTATGGACAGCGTTTACTTGCCAGATGATCTGCGACGCGAGCTGTACAGTGACGAGCTGCGTATTCAGGTGGCTGATTTTGACGCCAAATGTGATCACATGCGATATTTTGAATCAGTCAAAGATGCAGACTTCGTGGATCAGATGATGTACCTCGACAGCAAAATGTTCATGCCGAGCTTGAATCTGAATTACACAGATAAAACGAGTATGGCGTCCTCTGTCGAGGTCAGAGTACCTTTTCTGGATTGGGAGTTCGCCGATTGGGTGAATCACACTGTCCACCCGGAGCAGAAACTGAATGGGTCAACGACCAAGCACATTCTGCGTGAAGCAATGCGGCCGTTGTTGCCAGCTGAGGTACTCGATCAGCGCAAGGCCGGGTTTTCCGCTCCGATCGACTATTGGCTAAAACACGATTTGAAAGAGATGGTCGGGGATCTTCTGTCTGTGGATGCGATCAAACGACGCGGATTTTTCAATGCTTCCACTGTACAGCGGCTTCTCTCCGAGCATTCAAGTGCCAGACAGGACTGGTCCATGCAAATATGGCAACTGCTGACACTGGAGCTCTGGATGCAACGGTTTATAGACCAGAACTAGCGTCATACCCACTGTGAGACTATTGCTCCACATTGACAGTCTGGCCCGTGGCGGATCGCAGCAGCAATTGGTCAACCTTGCGGTTGGGATGGCTGGTAGAGCGCACGAAGTGATGGTTGTCACCTATGCGTCTGAGAACGCACACAAAGCTACATTGGAGCTCGCTGGTATTAGCGTCATTTGCACCGGCAAGCGTCACCGCCTGGATCCGATGCCAATCGTAAAGCTGGTGCGGCAGACCCGGCGCTTCCGGGCGGATTGCGTGGTCGCATTTCTACGAACGCCGGGCATCTACGCCGAGATGGCCAGATTGTTCAGTCCTGGTGTGCCACTGATTGTCTCTGAACGCGCTGGTTTGGTGCACGGCCAGTTGCGTGTGATGGATAGAGTTTCCGCTGTTTTGCACTTGCTTGCCACTCGGGTTAACGGCAATAGCCGCTCGTACATGGACGCGTTGTGTAAGTTCTTTCCGCCCTTGAAGAAACGAGCGGTTGTAATCTACAACGGTGTTTCGGAGCTGTATTTCCAGACCGGCGAGGAAACGTTTGGCAACCGCGCCAGCAAACAGGTATCGCACACCCACAGTAGCCGCACAAATGAAGGTGCACCCGAACCACTGAAACTACTGGTGGTAGCAGCGCGACCTTGTCGCGACAAAGGGCTGTTCGTTTTGATTGACGCATTGAGCAGGGTAGTTTCGGGTGGGCGCAAGTACATTCAAATGACCTGGATTGGTCCCAGCGATGCTGATCACCCTCTGGTGGATGCCGAAGAGGTTGCCGAGGCAAATCGGATAATAGAAGCGTCTGGTCTAAAACAGTATTGGCAATGGTCCGGCCCGATGCGAAACCTGCACGAGGTTTATCCACAGTTTGACGTCTTGCTTTTGCCTTCACTCCATGAGGGGACGCCGAATACCATGTGCGAAGCGATGTCTTGTGCGCTTCCGGTTGTGGTGACGGATATTGCAGATAGTCCCTATCTGATTGCACAAAGGAAACATGGCTACGTCTGTTCGGTGGGTTCTGCTTCCTCGCTTGCGCAATCGATAGAGGCTATTTACGATTTGTCCTCCGATGCGCGACGCCAGATGGGTGATAACGCGTTCCTTCAAGCGCGATCGTTGTTTTCGATGGATCATTTCCTCGATAGCTGGGAGGCTCTCATTGCTGACGCTGTTGACAAGGATGGCAATTAGATGTGTGGCATAGCGGGCGTGCTGGGTTTTTCATCGGATGACTTCGGGCCCGATCTAGCTCGGATGAGTAGTGCTCTTCTGCACCGCGGTCCGGACTCCAGCGGCGAATGGGTGGATCGGGATGCAGGGGTTGGCTTGGCTCATCGGCGGCTCTCGATTGTCGATATTTCCGAGGCTGGTCATCAACCCATGGTTTCGCCGTCGGGACGTTTTGTCGTCTGTTACAACGGTGAAATCTATAATCACCTCGAATTGCGTACAGAGCTTTTGAAAGTTGACGGCAATATTCGTTGGCGTGGACATTCAGATACTGAAACATTAGTAGTGGCGATTGATACGTGGGGGCTCGATGCGGCAGTTTCCCGGCTTGTCGGTATGTTTGCGTTTGCGCTGTGGGATCGAAAGGACAGGGTGTTGCATCTCTGTCGTGACCGTGTAGGTGAAAAACCACTGTACTTTGGAACTGTTAAAGCGCGGGATAAACAAAATGGTAAGCCGGTGTCGCGCTTTGTTTTTGCCTCTGAACTAAAGGCTTTGTCTATACCTGGTATCGAACGAACATTGTCGCGCGAAGCGCTGGTTTTGTATTTCCGCTATCACTACATTCCGGCGCCTTACTCGATATACGAGGGTGTTTACAAGCTCGAACCTGGTTGTATAGCCACGGTCAAAAAAGTTGATGCCGAACCAGAAATTAGACAGTATTGGTCGCCCATCTCTTCACTGCAGAAGGCGCAGGCTAATCAGTTCAGCGGCAGTATCGCGGAAGCGGCTGATGAGGTGGAGCGTCTTTTACGTCAATCAATTGAGGGGCAGTTGATTGCCGATGTGCCTGTCGGTGCATTTCTTTCTGGCGGTATTGACTCGAGCACCACTGTATCGTTGATGCAGAAGGTGAAGGGTTCCCAGGTCAATACGTTTTCGATCGGCTTTACCGACAACGATTTCAATGAAGCACCTTACGCTCGCCAGATTTCTGATGTGCTTGGCACAAACCACACAGAGCTTTATCTCTCCGACAAAGATGTCGAGGGCTTGATTACCGATGTCCCTGGTATTGTCGACGAGCCGTTTGCCGATTCATCGCTATTGCCGACTTATGCTGTGTCGCGCCTGGCGCGACAATCGGTGACCGTCAGTTTGTCTGGCGATGGTGGAGATGAATTGTTTGGCGGGTATACGCGGTATCCAACGACAGCTCAAGCAATTCGCGCAAAGAATCGAATGGGTCTGGCGGGAAAGCTGTTTTCGAGTGCGATGATAAATTCCAGGTTGGCGGGGCTGGATTATACGGGGCGGCCGGTGTGGCCGCTTGGGCTGAATCAACATGCCGTCATGCGCAAACTGGCGACAGCGCTGTATGCGCTGAACCAGCCTGATGATGCGTCAGTGTACCGGGGTCAGGTGTCTTTCTGGAGAGATCCCCGTACGCCGGTGTTGGGCCCAGGACAGGCCAAATGTAAATTCCAGAACCCACAGTGCTGGGTGGATGCGGAGGATGTGCAGGAATCGATACAGATGATGGATATCCAGACTTTTCTGCCGGATGACATTCTGTGCAAAGTAGACAGGGCGGCGATGAGTGTCTCACTCGAAACCCGTGTTCCGATGCTGGATCATCGATTCATGGAATTTGTCTGGTCTCTGCCGTTGAGCTATCGTTCGTCAGGACGTACTCAGAGCGCGGTGCAGAAGAAAATACTAAAAGATATCGTTGCGCGCTCGGTACCCGCTGCGCTGATGGATAGACCAAAGAAAGGGTTTGGCGTGCCGATTGGCAAGTGGATTCGTGGGCCGTTGCGAGACTGGTCCGAATCACTGCTCGACGTCAATACATTGAAATCTCAGGGGTTGCTGGATCCAGCGATCGTCGGTACTTGCTGGGGCGTGACCAAAAACAACAGCGATGCCGATGCGGAGTTCATCTGGAGTATTCTCGTATTGCAACAGTGGCTGTCGCAAGAGAAAATATCGACGTAGTTACAGGCAGGCATGTATGAATATTTGTTCAGAGCGTGTTTGCCGCCGTCACGTGGTGGCGTTGTTTTCAGTATGCGTAGTCGCAATCAGGCAGTCTTCTCAATAGCCTTTTTACATGTGACGTTGTAGCGCCAGGGTAGGGCTGCCTGAATGCGCTATCAACACAGGTGTTGGTAGCTCGTTGACTTCGCGCCTCGAAACACATGAGGTTCTGTCCCTTGAGACTAGCCTTGCCAGCGTGGCGATGAGTCCTCTTTGTACAGCAAACCGCTGAGCGCTATCGTTCGCGTGAACACGCTATGACCAAGGACCGGTATTGACCGGTCATAATCGCGTCGGCCTCTGGTGGTTTCGTCTCGAACCGGAGTCTTGTTATTTCTGGGCAGCGGGTTTTTTCATCTGCAGTCGAAAATGGCTGAGCGAAAAATACGATGGTATAAAATAGCCCAGCAACGGCGGCCCCAGGCGACCAAGAGAATTGAACGTATTCCAGCTGATTTTTTTTGTCTCGAAGCCTGCTTGTTCCAGCAATTTTGCCCACACTTTTGGTTCCTGGTGTTTTTCCCACTCGATGGTGGGCATTACCGGATTCTTGATTCCCAGATCACCAAAGAAATTTCGCCTGCCACAATCACAGGCGATGAGATCACCTTGTTCTGCAACCATCGCATTGAGTTTAATAAACAAGTCGACGAAGGTTTTCCTGGCCTCCTCAGACACCAGCAGATCAACACAAGCCGGTTCGTCCAGATGATTGATGGAGTTGTGCATGAGCACAATGTCAAAGGGCTCGCCGGTGTAGTCCTGAAAAAGCCGGTTGTCGAGAGTCACACGGTCGCTAACGTCCAAGGCAGCCGCTAGGTTTGCAAACTCGACGCTTGCGCCACTGGTGGATCCATCGTCTTCCGGTTCCAGGCACACGGCGTGACTGGCTCCACGCCATGCGGCGTAATGAGTAAATAAGCCAGTGCCGCCACCAATATCCAGAAACCTGCGGCCGGTAAAGTCGATGTCCCCAAACAGCACGCCAAGGTACTGTTGCAGGTTCTTGGGTGACTTGGCCACGCCAAAATCAGTTGCTGTTTTACAGAAATCTTCTAAATTCATGCTCATTGGCTCAGGGCTGCGAATTGATTGCTGTGGTCATTCCATGTCCTTAGTGTCGGGCCAGTTGTGTGAGCTCGGTCAGCAATTCACTATTGATAGTTGATGCGTCGAATTGCGAAGCTGAAGCTAAGGCGTTGGCCGACAGACGGCTATAGTTTTCGCTGGTGATTGATGATATTGCGTGGTCCAGTTCACTGATACTGTGTGTTGCAATCAACAGTCCGTTGTAATGGTGTTTGACAATCTCCGGGATAGCGAGCCATCGCGTGGAAATGACAGGCAGACCCGCCGCAAAGGCTTCGATTATTATACCGGGATATCCTTCACCTGGATGGAATGTAGGCAGCAAAAGGACATCGTGCTGACGCAGACACTGTTGCACCTCGTCAGGAGGCAGTACGCCATGATACCAGCGTTTTGTGCGTAACCCATCGTAGGCCGATTCCAGAATGGGTCCATAAATAGACAATGAAATATCAGGCCGGGTTTCGGCAATTTCGATTAGATAGTCGACCCCTTTATTTTGTTTGATCTGACCGATATAAATAAATCGTTTGCTGAAGGCTCCTGTTGCAGGCAATGGTTGTATATGCCGCGACGTTGGGAGCCACTTGATGTGATCGCTGTATGGTTGAAAAAATTCGATCATTCGCCGGGTCTGAAGGTAAACCCGGTCAGCCGAGAAAATACTTTTGCGGATTAGAAATTGGGAAAACACTGAGCGCTCGTTATAGATTTCTATCAGGTCTCCGCCGAACATTCTAAAAACGTAACGCTTTCCACATATTCTGGTATAGAGCGAAATGATGGGTGCAAGCATCAGTGCGCCGCGAGGATTGGCATTCAACATAATCACGCGATGGCGCGGAACCATGGTAAAGGCTTGATATAGCACTAACAGAGCGTTGTACCACGTACGCTTCTTCCGATTGACGCTGATGACACTTACGGGGTAATCGAGCTCTCGTGCACGACTGAGCAGAAGTTCGAAACTGACCGTGGTGCCGCCGATGGAGTCGGAATCCGCGCTGAGAGTGGGGCCAATCAGTAGAATATCTGTCATCGCGCTAGCTGCAGGAGATGACACGGGCAGGTACTCCAACAGCCACAGAGTTATCCGGTATGTCTCGCGTAACAACAGAACCGGCACCAACGGTAACGTTGTTTCCGATCGTGACCCCTTTCAGAACAATAACTTTGTCTCCAATCCATACATTAGAGCCTATTTTGACAGGCGCTGTCTCATATCCATCTGCAATGCGTTGTGATCCATGGTTGGCAAACCTGTGGTCGTGGTCGAGTATCGCGACACCAGAGGCGAGTGTGACATTGTCACCAATAGATATATTGCTATGACAAACTATTCTGGAATAGGCATTTACAAAGAGATTGTTGCCTATTGTCAGTTCACCATTGGATTGAATCAACACATGATTGGACAAGATCATTTTGTTGCCTATTCTAGCTGTGCCGCCGTTTTCGAGGAAAAAAGACAAGCCAGGGCCGAACAGGGAAATTCCTTCACTGGTCAAACCATTGTAGTGATAAATCTTCGTGACGTAGTACCGGGCAACTCCCGCAAGCTTGTAGAACAGGCTGCTGTCTTTAAGTCTCATATTTAGGTGGGAGTTTGTGAGTGGTCATGTGTCAATTAACCTGAAACGCTTCGTTGTGGCTATCCGGGAAGCACCGAGAATATGGCGTTAAGTTCAAAAGGCTCGAGATCCAGCTCCCAGTTGACTACCTTGTTTGCCAAGTCATAGTGAGCGATTCGCGTAGGTTTGCTCTCCGCTTTCGATTGTCCTTTGAGTTGTTGTTTCACCCACAGCAGATTCTGGTGAAACTTTGTAGGGCGTATCCTTGAAAACGCAACGATAACGTTGTTTTTGTCAATGACGTGCAGACCTCTGCACCACCCTAGCAGATCCGGGGTTGGGCTGAATTCGCTTAAATTGTAACGGCGTATGACGGATTGGCGTGTCAAATCGGCGATGATGATGTGCCCATCCACGGTTGTGAAAAAACACAGATTGTTGTAGACATGACCATCATGAGGGCGCTCTGTGCCGATACAGATCGTGCTTTTGTTAGTGAGGCAGAATGCGTCTTTTTGCTCAAACCGCGTTGACCAGATTTGGTTCTCGTACTCGAATACAAAATTCGGATGTGACGCGTGGGGTTTCGTGGATACGACTTTTCGATAGTCAGTATTTTGACTAAACCGATGCCAACCAGACTCTTCAGAAGTGAACCATTCATTGATTACCTCGCCGGTGAGCGTCAATTCCAGGATCAGATCGAGTCCGGTACTGGCCACCAGCAGTGTGTCCCTGTTGGTTGGTGCTACGTGGTGTAAATCGTTGAAGCATGGCAGTGAGATATGGTGTTCGAGTTGAAAGTCCGGAATCTGGTAGATCAGAACTTCTGTTTGTGTGCATACGTAGAGTCGACTGTCGTTGATCGAACCTGACTTAAACAATATGCTCGCATTTGCTTGATCTGGCCGATACTGCGCGGGTGTTGTGTACTGGTGGCTATGCAATACCTGTCGATTAGACGGGTCGATCTGTAGTATGTTGCCGCACTCGTACTGGTTCCACTCATTGACACCAAGGGTGGATTTACGCTGTTTGCCTCCTGTTACGTAGAGTTTGTTCATTTGATCAACATACGCAAATGATGAATTGTGACATAGGTTTGGCTGAGATGATCAGTGCCGCGTCTCGATTTCTGGATGTAATTATATTGTATGTTGTTCAGATTTTGGCGATACAATTGGCTTGATGAGTATTGGGCGTTAACCATTGCCTGGATTGAATACAGCGATTAAAGCGCGAGGATGAAACTTTGACCGCTACTGACGGGCGAACGACGCTTGCCGAGCGAACATATCTGGGTTTCATTTGGCAGGCCATTGGGCTCTCTGCCAATACGGTCCTATCTCTGGCTCATCTCATAATCATGGCCAGATTGCTGACGCCCGAGATATTCGGACAGTTTGCGGTAGTTGCTGTGTTGATTGCGATTTTGACGATAATCACAGAATTTGGTCTTGGTGCTGCGCTTGTACAGAAGGATCGATTAACTGAATCAGATCGTCGATTTGTGTTTTTGACCAATGTATCAATCGCGTTAGTCTTGCTGCTGCTGTCATCACAGTACAGCATGTTGGCAGACTATTTCGTATTGCCGGTTGATCCCTTGATTGTTCAGGTACTGGGCTTCAATGTGCTGGTTGTGTCGCTGGGCATGGCGTC
Organism: uncultured Granulosicoccaceae bacterium; assembly: GCA_964573105.1. Classification (GTDB taxonomy): domain Bacteria; phylum Pseudomonadota; class Gammaproteobacteria; order Granulosicoccales; family Granulosicoccaceae; genus CAKZSB01. The sequence goes on along the minus strand of CAZNIS010000078.1, from coordinate 7,180 downwards.
AAAAGCCACGTTGCAGCGGGAAATGCAATTTAACCGAATTGTTTTTGGTACCACTATTTCTTACCTGTGCGGCACTTTGATCGCCGGAATACTTATGGCCTGGTCTGGACTCGGCATTTGGTCGCTGGTGTTGGGGTTGCTAATCAATAATGCTGTATTGAGTGTCTACTTTCTATACCACGCACCAATTGTGTTGCTTCCGAGCGGAGCCACGTCAGGTGCTATGGTCATGCTGCGCTATGGTTCCGGTCTGTGTCTCGTGCAAGGCATTAATCAACTGTCGCGCATGTCGGACAAACTGGTGCTTGCGGGGCTGTCGACTCATGCATTCGTTGGGCTGTACGAGAGAAGTCAGCAAATCCAGCAGATGCCAGGTGTATTTCTTGGTGGTGTCTTTGATAACGTATTGTTCCCGGCTTTGTCCAGACTGTCGACAGATCGGAATGCTCTTGGCGGTCACTTTTTTCAGTTCTGCACGCCGGCCAGTATGGTCAGTGCGTATATTGCTGTAACCCTGTTTACCTTTTCCGGCGAGTTCATCAGTATTCTGTTGGGGGAAAAGTGGATGGAGGCAGTCTCGATACTTGAATTGCTCGCGTTATTAACCTTCTTCCAATTGCTCAGTCGTCTATCGGATACCTATGTCAGGGCATCTGGTATATTTATGCAATCGGTAAAAGTTAAAATTGTCTTTTTGATATTGGTCGTGTTGGCTGCAGTCGGCGGTTTTCACACTGCGGGCGGATTCGGGGCAATAGTCGGTATCATTGGAGCAAGTGTCCTTCATACCGTTATGATGCTGATTGTTTGCGCGCGTCACGCCGGGTACTCGTATATTGAATTGTTAAAGAGGCTTCAACCCGGATTGGTGCTGGCCACTCTTCTGTTAACGAAGAACCTTTATCTCGAATCCTTGGGCTTTGATAGTCGATTGACTTTCTTTTTTGTTGTATTGCTCAGTGATGTTGTTTTGTGTTTGTTGCTCTATGCTTCCGGGTTTATGCTGGGGGGCGATAACAAGATCTATCTTGATCGCAGGATTAAGGAGTTTGTTAGTCTAGTTGGTAGAAAGACAGGTTTTCGTTAGCTCTAACAGTTACAAGTGATATTTTTAACAGGCTCGAATTGGTTGCGTCGGGCTTATATTTTTGACAGCATTGGTTTATAGAGCAGTTGCCTGATCAGTGTAGATGTCCAAAAGTTAGCTTTTCTACTTATTTTGTTTTTGTGGATGTCCCCGGATGAACCGCTTGGTGCCGATTGTGTTTCATTGATTGATTTGTCTAACTGTATTTGTCGCTCTAGTGCCCACTGGTAGAGTTCGACGTCAAGTCCGGTGTTTTCATGAATCAGGTCTTTATATTGGTCGATATTCTGGTAGATGTTTTTCGCTGTGTTGGCTGAAATGGCAGTATTTGACCTCTTGGTATAATGCATATCAAGTTGATGGGCCGGGAACTGATTTTGTAGCCTTACCAGGGATTGGTCAAATTGCTCAACAAATCCGATAAAAATATCCTTTGATATTAGTATTTCTTTCGCACCCTGCAGATCGTCTGTGTCGCCCGTTAAAAAATAGACGTGTAGATTTCTGTGGCCGGGTTCCTGCAGCCATGTTCTGAACGGAGTTTTCAGGCCATTTTTCTCGACACCATGCTGGTAACCAGAGATCAATCTCGCGACGGGGTCGCGAAACCATGTTATCCATTTGAGCCTGTGGTTGAACTGGCCATAGTCGACATAAGGTCTCAACCCGTGCCCTGCCAAACTCTTGAGCCACGGCATGTAGCGCAAGTCACGCTCCAATTCACGAAGTGTGTAGATTTCGTTGGACTGGTGTGGCTCGACATTTAGGTGGCTTGGGCCAAAATTGTCTTTCAGCAAATCGGTATACGACGTTCCTGCCGTCTTGATAATATGGCAGAACGCGAGAATGTCGCGGTTGTCAGATGCTTGTTCGGGCACAATAGCTATCGCGTTGCCGTGTTTGCTTGTCCGTTTGCAGCAGCATTTTCTGTGGCCATGTCGATTTCTGCCTGCCTGCGTATGTCTTCATATCGCATTGTTCCACTACCGCTGCTCCGTCGTCTGCGTCTGCGACCGCGAATAGGACGTGGTGTCACCGAAATGGCCAACATGGCACACAACAGCAGCACTGCCGGCCTCTCTAGAAATAGAACGAACCATTGGTCTGCGATAATGAGGAACAACAGTGGGGTAAGCAGTGCGATTCTATTGACCTTGAACATACCGATAATGATTGCCAGGTAACATAGATAGTAGGACACCTGACCGACCAGGCCCCAGTTGATGCCGATTTCAACGAAGTTATTGTGGGCGTAGTAGCCTTGGCCCACGACTTCACTGAATTGGTTGGGACCGTACCCTGTCCATGGCTTTTTGTAATAGTGTTGCCAGGACTCCGTTACCAGAGATTCGCGTACATTGGCTGACTCATCAGCGCCTTCAAGCCCTTGTATGGTTCGGTCAACTACCACGATTTCACCAAGTTCAGAGTTTGATATCAATGAGAGAATGTGTGGATTGGTGAAATACTGGAACGCGACGATGGACCCGATCAGTCCGGCGACAATCAGCAGGTATTTGCCAATACCGCTTTTCAATAGAAACAGCGCGCCGAAGACCATGAATAGCAGCGATAGAGCAATACCGCTTCGTGAACCGGTCAGGATGGTGGTAGTGATGCATGCAGCCACGAGAATGAGGTACACCAGCATGTTCACTTTGCGTTCGAGGAGGAACATTGCAAACGGCAATGTGAAAACCAGTATCAGGAGTACATTGGACTGTCCGGCCAGTCCGGAAGATCGTTGTACATCCGCGGATTCCAGTGACTCCAGGGTCTCGCCTGTGACGTTGATTTGATAACCTTCGTAGCCGAGGGATATGGCAATGACGTTGGCGACAAAAACCAGAAAGAGGCCGGCGATGATGATTTTGACAGATACACCGTTGGTAAGAAAAAAACTGATCGATATGGCGCCTAGCCAGACAGTGGTGATCTGCCCGATGTATTCAACGGGATAGACGGGCATTGTAAAGCCGGACATCACCGTAACGAAGTAAAACAACACAGGCAGTATGAGAATGGGGCGCAGGGTTGCTGCCCCGGTGATGAATCCAAACAGTCCCCAGCCAAAGGACACCACGGCAATGACGACCGCACCGCGTGAGAGTTCGGGGATGCCTACCAGCAACAGTCCGAAGATCATGTAGCCGGCGGTCAGGATGGCAGCAACGGATAGCCAGAGCTCAGATGAACTGTAGTAGCCGCGTGCGGCGTTGGTCTCGTAGAGAAATCCTTTTAGTGGGGTCACAGGATTACAATCCCCTCCCAGAGATAAAAGATGAATCCAGACTGTATTGTGCGCCAGGCACTGGGCAGTACCGAGTACCCTGGCTCAATTCGCCTAGCGCGGTGTCACAGTCTGGTGTGAATGTGAACTGTATCAAGCTACACACCGCTGATCGGGTTGAGAACAAAAAAAAGAATTTTTGGTTCGCCATTTCGACGGTGATCAAGTGTCGATTTCAAGGGGTGAGTATACAATAAGGGCTCAGCGGATATGTCCGAACGATAACCTTAAACAGCGTAACGCCTTCAGGTAGACAAAGCAACCAGTCATGGCGTGGGCTGTCAGACCAGTAGAACAGGCAGTTGACCACCGTAGACTCGACGACCGAAAAGCCCAACCGAAAAAAGCTGTTTCTTTGGCTTTATTGCATCGCCCTTTTAGTTTTTTTTATCGCGTTGCTCGAAATAGCCTCGCACGCAATCCTGAGTTTCACCGATCAGGGGCAATCGACCACTGCCGGCAAACGGCATCTCTATCACCCCTATCGGTCACATCAGCTCAACCCCGATTATGTCCGAAAGTTCGACAGTGGCGGTGTGGCGATACACTCGCCCGACGGTTTTCGCAGCGACACTGCATTCTCGAAAACCAAGCCGGAAAACACATTCCGGATAGTTATGATGGGTGGGTCGACTTTATACGGTATCGGAGCGACTTCGCCCTATGATCCAGAACCCTCGCTGCAAAATGACGAGACTATATCTTACTACCTGCAGAGCCAGTTACGATCGATGCTGGGTGATGCATCCGACGGACTAGACATCGAAGTCATCAATGCGGGCGTCTCTGCCTATAAGACATTTCATCATCTGGTCTATTTCAACGAGGTGTTGTACGAGTACGATGCCGATTTGCTGGTATTTCTCGATGGCCACAACGATTTCTATTACTCCGAGATTTACAACAACTGGCAATCCTACAAGCTCGGCACAGTCAGGCTGGTGGATCATTTCAATCATCGCGGTTTGTGGTTCACTGCTCATACCGTGGTCAGGTTTTTAGCCAGTTACAGTCGGTTCTTCTTTTTCCTCGAATCCTATATGCACCGCAACTGGCAGGATACTGAGACCCCGGTTTTCTATCAGCCCAGGGCCGAGCATGAGGATAGCTTTCCGAACTCGCTCGAGACAGTGCTGGATACCTCGGTTTTTAAGACTTACACCCAATTTCAGGCGCTGGGTGATCTCTACGATTTCGAGATGATGGTGTTTCTGCAGCCGCAGGTGGTGTTTGAGAACCCGGATCTGCTATCGGCTGAAGATCAGAACATCCAGAGCATCACAAATCAATATGACACAAACACGAGGCGTTCGGAGATTCGCAACGCGCTGGGTGACAAGTTTCGCCGCGAGAATATCTTGTATCAGGATATCGGGGAGTTGGCCAGCGAGAAGACGGCATCTGTGCAGTTGTACACCGACTATTGCCATCTAACCCCGGCCGGTTCGGAGTTGCTGGCTAGAAAAATGAGCCAATCGATCTACGACAAAATCGCCGCTATGCGGAAGTTGACCAAATGATGAGCGCTGCAGGCTATGAGCCTGCCGTTCGTTTGCATATGGGATCAGCACATTCTGACATTGTGCTGCTCTGACCAGACCGCCAGCATCAGGGCTTTGTAAAGCATGAATCCGCGAAAGCCTTTTTGCTGAACGTTGTCTTGCAGCAGCGTTTCGAGTTGTTGCTCTGAGAACAAATCGGATAGAAGCCCGTTTTTTGCCAGAATGCGCTCTTTGGTAAAACTGGCAAGAGGTCCTGAAAGCCATTCTGCGTAGGGGACTCCGAAGCCGAGTTTCCTGCCTTCGGTTACCGATTCGGGCAACAGGTCTGCCGCAGCCTCGCGCAGCAAAGACTTGGAACTACCGGCCAGTTTCATCGAGGCGGGCAGGCCCATGACGTAGTCGGTGAGTTCGTTGTCCAGCATCGGTACTCTGACTTCGATGCTGTTTGCCATGGTGCTGCGATCAACTTTCTCCAGAAACTGGTCTGGCAGCAGGATTTTGGTATCTGTCCATAACATGGCTTGAGATGCCGACTGTGCATCCACGGCTGCTGACAGCGCTCGATAGCGGATGTATGGATCATACTGGCCTAATTGGGCTGCGATCTCAGGTCGCAATAGCTGCTGCACTGAATGTGCGGAGACTTCCTCTGTCAGTAATCTTGCGCGACTGAGCGCGTTGTCGCCCGTTGATAGCGCTGAGAGCATTCGATGGATGCGTTGTGACGTTCTGCTGTGTGCGGGCAGTCTTGCCGTCAGAGCCGTCAGCGGGCTCAACAGTCGCCAGAGTTGTCGGTATTGCAGCAGTCGATAGCGAGAGTAGCCGCCAAATATCTCGTCGCCTCCGTCGCCCTGCAGTACAACTTTGGTCTCGCCACCAAGCGCCTGTGTCATCAGATAGAGCGGAACATTGGCAGCGTCGGCGAATGGTTGATCGTGTGCTGTTGAGAGCTGTTCGATCACTTCTTTGAGGTTGTTGAAATTGAGTGACAGCTCGTGGTGATCGGTCTCGTAGCGGTCCGCCACTTCGCGCGCTCGTTCCAGTTCACTGTTGGCAGACTGACTTTCGAATTCCACTGACCAGGTCTGTAGTTTTCGATCTGAAGCGTTCGATGCCAACGCGCAGATGGTGGTCGAGTCGAGCCCACCGCTGAGAAACAACCCTACTGGTACATCGGCAATCAGATGGCGCTGGACGGCTTCCTCGAGTTTTTGGCGCACCACCGATACGGCTTCTGTTCGTGAGGGATTGTGTTTTGTAATCTTGTCGAGCGACCAGAAGGCAGTTGCAGCGGATAGATCGGCATTGGTTTCTATAACGGTGTGATCTATGTCAAGAAAGTGGCCGGCCTCCAGCTTGTGTATTTTCTCGAACAGAGTGTGCTTGCCATGAGTTATACCGTAGTGAAGGTACTCGACAAGCCCGTGTTTGCAGAGTGGTGGCGTGTGGCCAATGGCAGTGAGAATCGCCTTTATCTCGGACGCAAAGATTAGTCGTTTGCCGTCGTGATAGTAATACAGGGGCTTGATGCCGAACCGATCCCGAGCCAGAGTGAGTTTTTTCTTCGCTGAGTCCCAGACGGCGAGTGCGTACATTCCGTTGAATCTAGAGAATGCGTCACTGCCCCAGCGGGCATAGGCTTCAAGTACGACTTCGCTGTCGGAGTGGCCGCGGAACCGGCAGCCTTCTTTTTCAAGCGTCGCCCGCAGTTCCTTGAAGTTATAGACCTCGCCATTGTAAGTCATGACGTACCGCTGGTTCGACGACACCATCGGCTGTGCACCAAGATCGGACAGTTCGATAATACTCAGGCGTCTGTGTCCGAGCGCTATGCCATCATTCGCATACACGCCGCCTCCATCCGGGCCTCGATGGGGCAGAGTCGAGTTCATGTCCTCGATCGCGGCCGACAGCGCAGCTTTTGGCTCAGTGGCGCAGATTCCTGCTATGCCGCACACAGGTGATTGCCCCGGATTGCGCGTTCATGGTGACAAGTCGATACCTCGATCGATCGAGCGGCTTTTCTTGAGTGGCAGACAGGAATCGGAAGGAGTCTCTGCTCAGTAGGTGGTTTGCTGGGATATTGAAGGGCGGGCATTGATTAGGTGACGTTGGCGTCCAGGTGCTGTCAGGGTAATTGCCGGGGCTATCGGTCAAAACAGGATCGATGTGCACTTCGCTCGGTCAGGCTTTGCTGCCGTCGCAGACCGCGCACGCCAGTTTATCGAATGTGTCGTTCCCTGTTCTTTGCTTTGGCTTGCATATCGTTACAAATAGCGCATACACACATAGGCGCAGGAG
>CAZNIS010000077.1:0-35216 GCA_964573105.1 uncultured Granulosicoccaceae bacterium | reverse complement strand
CGGCCAGTCGTTGATTCCGCGCAACGACTTAGTGACAAACAACACCTTAATCAACGATAATCCGCCGTGCAAAACGGAGGAGAGACTTTGTCCAAAGGCAATATAGCCATTATCGGCGCAGGCGCCTGCGGCATCTGTGCTGCCAAAGTCATGAAAGATGCCGGATTTGATGTCACCGTGTACGAAATCGGCAGCAAAATTGGCGGCATGTGGTGTCTGGACAACGACAACAAGCTGTCGTCTGCCTACCGCACCCTGCATATCAATACCTCACGCAATGTCACACGCTTTCCCGAACTCGATTTTGAAGACGACGTTCAACCGTTTCCCGATCACAAAGACATGCATCGTTATCTGCAACGCTATGCAGACCACTTTGGCATCACACCACTGATTCGATTTAACTCCAGAGTCACACAAGTTGCGCCGGAACGTCCGGATCAACCGCAACATAAACGCTGGCTGGTGACCACAGACAACGACGATACCAAAACCTATAACGCCGTCATCGCCGCCAGCGGCCACTTGCACCTGCCGCGCCATGCAGCAGAGTTAAAAGATCACTTTACCGGAGAGTACCTACACTCCCACCAATACAAGGCACCAGAGCCCTATGTCGGCAAACGCATTTGCATCGTGGGTGTAGGCAACAGCGCCTGTGATATCGCAGGTGATGTCTGCGTCAATGCCGAGCGATGCGTACTGGTTGCGCGCAGTGGTGTTTTAATTCTGCCAAAGCTGTTTTGCGGCAAACCATTCACCGACATCACCAGTAAGCTGCAACGACGCTGGATACCCTATTCAGTCAGGCGGTCGATCATCAAACTACTGACCTGGATCGTGCATGGCGACATGCAAAAGCTGGGATTCAAAAAGCCAGACAAACGCGTGCACGTCAACAGCAACGGCACCATCATTAACGATATCGCCTACCGACGGATTACGGTCAAACAGGGAATCGACAGCATAGACAATCAGACCATCACATTTAACGATGGCAGCAGCGAAACCTTCGACGTACTGATTGCCGCTACCGGCTACAAAACTGATTTGCCTTTTTTGTCGCCCGAGATTGTGCCGATTGGCGACAATCAAATGGACCTGTACCAGAGAATTGTGCCACCCCATTGGCCCGGCCTCTACCTGCTGGGGTTTTTCAACACCGACACCGCCCTGAATGCTATCTTCAGACACCAGGCGCAGTGGGTACGAGAAATCGAGCTGGGCAACGCCACCCTGCCGGACGCCAGCACTATGACACAGGCAGTCAAAGATAGACGAGCGTGGCTGTCGCAACACTATCGACAGTCGCCCCGGCACCACCTTGAGGAAGAGAGCGTGCCTTACATAAAAGCACTGGAACAATCAATGCAGGCCATGCGCGCGAACTGATTTGGCTCAACTGGGGCCAATAAAGGAAAGCCTTCATCAACTGCCGGGCATCACGCCCTGCCCCATGGTACTCAGCACCACTGACATAATCAGCGTAATGGTTACAAACGAAGCCACCGTCGCCACAAACATCGCAGTCGCCGCGTCACGCTGCTGCCCATAGGCCATCGCGATCACCGGATAGACACTGATCATCGGCAGCGTCGAGGCAAAAATCCCGGCCAGCATGAATTTGACGTTCTCGATCGGGAACAGCCAGAATACACACAGAACCAGCAACGGATGAATCAACAGATTCACTAGCACCACCGGCAGAAAGCCCTGTCCGATTGACTGTAGTCGAAAGCCCGCCAACACCCCGCCGACCATAAAAAGACCCGTTGCCGCCAACGACGCTGCCAGCAGCTCCAGCAAACGGACAGACGCCGCCGGCAGCTCAATTGAAGAAGCCGACACCAGCACCCCGGCAATGGTCGCCGAGACAAACGGATTCTTCAAAGTCTTGGCCACCGCCCGCACCACCGAGCCGCGAAAATCTCGTCCCGTCGCCGCATCCGTCACAATCAGCACTAGTGGCAACAGAAACACATCCTGGACAAACGACACGATCGCCATCACAGCCGCTGTCGATGCATCAAACAGCACCACCGCCACCGGCAAACCCACCATCATGCAGTTGCACGAAATGCCACCCAGAATCGACAAACTCGCATGCGCCATGCTGCGCCCCAGCCACAACAGCCAGCCAAACAGCAGCAGGGCCGCAAGCGTGGTACCCGTTACATAGCGGAGAATAAAATCACCCGCCAGTAGAGTCGATAAATCCTCCTGTGCTATCACGATAAACAGCGCTGATGGCAATGCCACGCGCGACGCGAACTGGGCCAGGAACGGAACGCCTTCAGCGGGAAAATAGCGCGTGCGCACCGCCAGAAAGCCGAGGGCTACCAGCAATGCGATCGGCATCGTGACCTGAATGACCGATGCGGCCACGGAGAGTATGTTCATATGAGATAGTTTAACCGGGTGCCAACGATTTCACAGGCCTGACATTAACCAGAGCCCGACGGCCGACGGGCTATGCTTCACCACATACGGTTGACACGAAACTGCATAGCAGATCGATCGCTATTTGCCGCAAGGAGCGGCACCTCCCCTCAGACCAAACCGACCGTACAAACTGTTACATCTGACTGCAATCCACTCCCGTACCTTCCTGTTGAAAGTCACTGTATGTGCCGGGCAGTCCGTGCTCTTTTTCCCGATCACCGTACTAGCGGGCTGCAATAGTTTCACCGAATTGGCGGTGAGTTCATTGTCTGAGGAAGAGTAAATGAAACCCGATTACTTGATAAACGAATACTCCTGCAAAACCGTGCGCTCTGCATCATCCCGCGCACTGAATATCGTCACGATTGTCCTGTCGCTATGCGCTTTGTCTGCCTGCGAAGGCGATGACGACAATGCCGCGACCGAAAACACGGATGCCATTGCATCGATCGACTGGACTACCTGCCACGAACGTATCGATCTTGAATGCGGCACAATATCCCTGCCGCTGGATTACAGTAAACCCGAAGACACGAAAATCGAACTATCGTTAATCCGATGGCGCTCAACCGGGGATGCTCGCCTGGGCCACTTGATAATGAACCCGGGCGGACCAGGGGATTCAGGTATCGATCTGATCCGGAGTCTTGCGGATGGCACCAATATACCGGATGCCTTGCGTCAGGATTTTCATTTGATGAGCTTTGATCCACGTGGGGTCGGCCAGAGCGGAGAACCCGTTTGCGCTCAGGATATCGATCTCAACGAGTATCCAATTGGCGAGGGTGGACTCAATGAACTTTTAGGGCAATATCAGGCAATCCAGAGCACCTGCTTTGATCAACATGGCGATTTCCTGCAGCACCTGGGATCGGCCAACGTCGTTCGCGATATGGAAGAGATACGCAAAGCCAACGCTGACGATGCTATGTACTTCGTTGGCTATTCCTACGGCACCCGCCTGGGAAGCCTGTACCTTGAAATGTTTCCAAATACGGTGGCTAAGCTCGTGCTGGATGCTGCCAATCCGCCACAAGTAAATACCGCAGATTTGCTGCGCGATCGCATCCAGGAGATGAAAAGGATTCAGTTGAATTGGCTTGACGGCTGCAGCGCATTGTTCGCTGACTGTGACCCCATCTTTATTGAACAACGACTCGCGCAAAGATTGAACGACTTAATCGATCAAACGGATACGTCAGATCCAATGACGGCCCAGCAGGCAGGTCAGGAAGCTGAACTGCTGGTGGCACTGGTTTTCCTGGTCATTGAACAGCCTGACATCGGCTTCCTGTTGCTGGAGCAGATTGTAAACTACGCCAACAGCTACGATTTCGAGGAACTAACCGCACTGCTGGCTGAACTGCAATCCCTTGCAGGTGGCAACGATGTTATCGCCGAAAGTGATGATGATACGGTCCCAATTGTTTTTCAGTCTGTGTTGTGTGCCGATGATGCACTTCGACCGACGCGAGACGATCTTCTATCTCTAAGCAATGAACTCAACGCGGTTACAGATTTCTTCACAGAAACTCAGTTACCACTGGTTGCCGCCTGCAGCGCATGGCCTGAACCGCTGGAGCCGTATCCAGCCTTTACCCAGCCATCACAGGGTAGAACACTGATTATCGGTGGTACTGCAGACTACCAGACCCCGCTGGTCTGGTCACAACGGTTGGCTGAATCTACCGGTGCGCCATTGATCACATCGGACCACTCTGGTCACCTGATTGCCCTGACTGGCAACAGCGCGTGTGTGGACAACACCGTGATTCAGTTTCTAACTGGTTCCGACACGATTGTCTCTCACACCTGCACTGCTGACTAGCAGAAACGGGGGCTCAATATTCGGGAGCACCTGTGCAAATCCGGACATATTTACTGGATATATCTAACTGAGAAGTCTGCGCGGCGACTTCGCCGCGCAAGCGAAAGCGATGATCTGGCGCTGAGTAAGTTTCAAGTTTAATGAGAAAAAAGCAGCATATTTGGCAACCTGCTAAGACATAAATGGACACACGCCCGCCGCGCAGGCTTCTGAAATAGCGAACGGGGTTGACCCGCTTCGGTTGTCGTTATTCGGCGCGATCATCCAACCCCAATCGCGCTCGCACCTCCTGCGTCCGCGCAGCCTTCTCTGGCTCCAACGGAATCCCTGTCCCATCCGCCACTTTGACTACGGCATTAAATGACGCGATCGTCGCGCAGATATCGACAAACGCTGAATCGCCCAGCGTTTCAATCACCTCGGATCTCAGTGAATTCACTTGCGGCTCGTCCAACAGCACACTTTGCGTAAATGCCAGCAACAGATTTCCGTGCGGCACGGCTGCAGCATCCACCTGCCCTTTAACCGCCAGCGTATCCACTTCTTCACCTGCTATTCGGCTGCTCTCACGGAGCAGATAGGAATGGCTGGTGGTTCAGTAGTAACAGCCGTTGATCGCTGATGCCCGGCCTGCGATCAGTTCAATCTGGGCGTGGCTGATCTCGCGGAATTCCTGTTCGAAATCGCGGATCTCACGGTCCTTCAAGTACAGCTCGACGTCTAGGTCGAAGAAATTGATAACCTCTTGCGGCACCAGGCTCATAGCGCGGTGGATGTGGATGCTGCCATGCGGTGTGAACGGGTCCGGGTCTTCGGGTTGTATGGTATCCGCCGACAGGGTGGCTACCCATGCCAGATCGCGGACAGCACCGGCTGGGCGGTGACGGGTTGGTTCGCCAGCTTGCGGTAGTGGCAGCGTTCTGTTGGATCTGCCGAGTGCGCGATCCAGAGAGTCGAGACCTGTTACGGTTGCAACGATAGAGACGATCTCGACATATTGCTCTTCAGTTAAATCGCCTTCGGTTATTTGCCGCACCCATTTTTCTGTACAGCGCGATGCGTCGGTGGAAACTCTGTGAATCGCTTCAACCGCTTCCACACTCAAGGATTCAACGGCTGCATGGATCTCTCTGCCGCCGTAGGGCGACAGGGCCGCCTTGCGTTTCGCGCATATCGCACACACCCCGGCTGCACGCACCTGGGCCGCGATTGCGATTCTTTGCTCGCCATTCCACCAGGTGCCGGGCCGGGCCAGTCGCTGCCATGCTGTCTCAATTGCATCCACTAATGTGGCACGCGCCGGATACTTTGTGCCGTTGACGTCAAGATGGCTCATGTTCGCTCCAGTCGGAAGTCGGTAACGGTTACTGTTTTGCCGCGATTCGCCACGGGCCGATCCACAGCGCCATGACCACAAATACGCCGTAGCTGACCACCGCAGCGGCGACAATGTACAACAGCAATTGCGGTGAGTAGTTGGCGCTGTACCACAACAGGGCACTGGCGACGATCAGCAATCGCAACAAGGCGCCCAGCACCGGATAGACGAGTGTATTCAGCGCCTGGCTGGCAAAGTAACTGCAAAGCCCCAGCGCAAAAAAGCCATAGGTGGGTCCAATCGCGCGCAACGACTGGCTGCAGATCGCCGTCACTTCTTCGCCGCTTGAAAAGGTACCACACCAGAACTGTGGCCAGATCGCTGCGGCCAGACCGAACAGCCCGATCAAAATGCCGTTCGCAATAACACCACGCCAGGCGATGGAGACGGCCCTTTTGTGCAAGCCGGCACCAACGTGCGCACCGACGATCGCGATCAGGGCGCTGCCGATACCAAACACCATCGGCACCATAATCATCTCCAACCGCACCGCCAGACCATAGCCTGCCAGCCAGTCGTTGCCGTGGCGGCTGAATAGATAAGTGGCTACCATCGCGTAGGTGATCGTCATTAGCGACTGACTGCTGGCCAGCACACCTTGCTTGAATACGGCGCGAATAACGGCACCGTTGAAACTCGACAGCCGCAATCGAACCGGCTGTGCCTTGCGCAGGATTAGAAAGGTGACCAGGACAAAGCCCGTCAGGTAGGCGGCGGCCATGGCGAGGCCGGCACCGCGCATCGCCTCGAACAGGGTTGCCTCGGCACCCGGTATCAGCCAGGCGGCGTAGCAGGCGTAAGAGGTAACCATTACGCCCATCACCAGCGCCGAGGCCACCATATTGCCGCAACCGCGCAACACGGCACTGAGCATATTGGTCAGCCACAACAATGGAATACTGCTAAAGACAATCGCCGCATAGGTGCTGGCCGCGGCGGCTACCTCTGCGCTTTCTGCGGTGATCATATACAGCACTGGACCAAAGACGATCACCAGAATGCCCATCGCCGCACCGGCAAATATTGCGATCACAATGGCGGCCCACAACACGGCACTGGCCTGTTCATGATCACCCGCCCCCATCGCCCGCGCCGTGGCACCACTGACCGCCCCGCCGACTGCCCCTGCGGAGAACATCGCAGCGAGCATGACCAGCGGAAACACCACCGCGACAGAGGCCAGCGCGTCGGTGCCGACGTGGCGCAGATAACCCGCTTCGACCATCATCATCGCCGATTGCAGCAATGCGCCTAGGATGCCCGGAATGGCGAGTTTGGTCATCGTGGGTAACAGCGGAGCACCGATAAAGGGCGATGGCGTGGCGGGCGTCAAAGGAGACTCCAGGGAACGTCAGCAGAGAATTATGGGCCGGGCAGCGTCGATCCGTATCAGCCGGCCGGGTGAATTGGAACTCGTGGCGCGGCAACCGATGAAACATCGCGGCCGGGCTTTCACTATACCGCCGTCACAACAAATTGGAAGAATGCGCTCGCCGGTCCGCCGTCGCAACAACCTGTTACCATGCGCTTATCACACGTCACAGACCCACAATAGCGAGGAAAATCCCATGCTCGATCTTGCACTGACAGGCAAGGTGGCCATTGTCACCGGCGGCAGCGACGGCCTTGGTCGTGCCACGGTGGAACGGCTGGCACGCGAGGGCGCGCGCGTCGTCGCCTGCGCGCGCCGTGGCGATCATCTGAACGATGTCGTCGCCAGCCTCAAAAAAGAGACGGGCGGCGATATCATCGCGATGGCAATGGATGTCTGCGATGCGGCAGCTTGTGAGTCTGTGGTGCAAAAGACGGCGGAGCAGTTTGGTCGCATCGATATTTTGATCAACAACGCCGGTGCGTCGGCGGCGGCCGGATTTGAAGCGGTCAGCGATGAGGACTGGCAGGCCGACATTGAACTGAAACTGATGGGCGCGGTGCGCATGTGCCGCCACACCATTCCTCACATGCGAGCTGCAGGTGGCGGCAGCATCATCAACGCCACCATCGGCGGAGCCAAAGCGCCACTGGCAAAGTCCCTGCCCACCACTGTGACCAGAGCAGCCGGTATCAACCTGACGAAATCGCTGGCCAACGAATACGCCGCCGACAACATACGCGTCAACACCATTTGTATCGGTCTGATCAAGAGCGCGCAGTGGGAGCGACGCGCCGGCGATGGCAGCCTTGAAGAGTTTTACAAAAATATGTCGGGCAGGATCCCGATGGGACGTATGGGCGAAGCCAGTGAATACGCCGATCTGGTGGCCTTTCTATGTTCGGGATCGGGCAGTTATATCACCGGCACATCGATTAACCTGGATGGTGGCTTGTGCGCGGTTGATTAAGTGCCTGGTTTTTTCAACCAGGCAAAGTGTATCAATCCTCGTGCTTTGAACTATCGTCGTGGATGCGCAGGCTTATCCACCCTACTTTTACGTCTTTTTTCGTAGGGTGGCATAAGCCGCAGGCGCATCCACCAGGGCTGCCGTCATCACTCCTCAGTTGTGATGATCTCTTTTAGCGCAGCCTTGCCACTACTATCAATCATCAACACGGCCACTGCACTGTCTCGCAATTCGCGCTCGAGCCTAAGCGCCTCTTCCTTCGGTGCGAACCAGGCCTCGATACCGTATTTCACGCGCTTGCGCCCATAGCGATTTTGCAATCTGCCGCGGATGAAAACCCCAGCCTCGGGTTTTTGCAGCGATACGCTGTCGTACTCATACAAGCCATCGTCTCCAAGGGTGAGCGTCACGTACAGCGGCTCACCGTTACGCAGGCGACCGTGCTCTTCCAGCGCACTTTCGGGCAACGAGGAAAACTCGTAGTCCAGCCGCGCGTAGTTGCCGCGGAACAGTGACCTTGGATCGATCGGCAGCGTAGCCACTCTCACCTCCTGGCCGGTATACAACGGTTTGGCCGCAAGTGCTACCATGCCACCGAGAATGCAAACCTGAGCGAGTATCACAACAGCCAGTGACACCAGAATATTTTGCTTGCTCATTGTGCGGCCTCCTGGTTATTGCGTGAGCGCCAAAATCTGGCAGCGGCCAGCATGATTGCGGCCATCACGGCGAACAGGATTGCACCACCGATAAAATCCCCGATCAAATCAAAATACCGCAGCAAGGCGGTGATGACGATTGTGCCAACCCCCATGAAATAGTAGTGCGAGGTATCGGACCGGGTACCACGCATAATCAGCAGAATGCCGGTGACGATCAAACAAATATT
Source organism: uncultured Granulosicoccaceae bacterium (assembly GCA_964573105.1). Taxonomy (GTDB): domain Bacteria; phylum Pseudomonadota; class Gammaproteobacteria; order Granulosicoccales; family Granulosicoccaceae; genus CAKZSB01. The sequence continues at coordinate 26,337 of CAZNIS010000077.1, read as the reverse complement.
CACAATGATCTGGTATACCACCGCATGATCGAAACGCCCCATAAAAACCACCGCTGCCAATACACCACTACCAACCAAAACAGCAGGCAACACAATAGCCAGGCGACGAGCCGCATAACCAAAACCAACGGCTGCGACCAACAACGGCACGACGATCATCAGCATCGATTCCCAGTACGGCCAGTGATTTCGCATAATCTCGCGCCACGGTCCGGCAAAACTCAATATAAACATCAGTACCAGGCCCAGGCGCAGCGACCACAGTGACAAAATCGTGGCATAGTCACGACTGCGTGAGGTGTTACGACTGTACATCCACTCGGCGACGGCATAGCCGAGAATAGTCATCGCCACGGCCACTACAAAATGCTCCAGTGTCAGGTTCAATCCGTAGGAATGTACACCATGACCCTGAGTAACCAGTGATTCGACCCATAGCGCAATACTGATCACCACCGTCAGGAACAACAGGTAGCTGGTTTTGGCGTAGTACAGAACATAGATACCGGCGATAATAAAAACGGGCATCAACGCCGGAAAATATCCCATCCCATACTCGATCCAGAACCAGACTAGCGCCAGCACACAACTGAACAGGGTGAGCATCGGGCTGCGGGTCAGCACGCCAAAGGGCAAGCTGCCAAGCGCCCACCAGAACACGCCATCGGGCATGTGTTCGCCAAGGTGATAAATCTGCGCGATCAATATAATCGATGCACCGTAGACCAGATTGCCCAATAGAAAAAAGCCGACGGCGGCATTGTGTTGATCAGCCTTGTAGCGGACCCAGCCAATGATGTGAAACATCGCCGTCAGCGCGATCAGCCCGCCCATGCGCAGGCCGCGCGGTATTTGTTCCCAGTTGGCTCCCAGGATCGTGATCAGCGCGAGGCCACCAAACAGGTAAGCCAGCGTCACCAGCAGCCGGTAGCCGCCCGATTCGTCGCGCACCGCATCGAAATCAATATCGTACTCCCGACAGATCGATCGGGCCTGATCTGCACTGAGTAGATCCTTCTCGACCCAGCCGCCAATTTCGCGCGCCAGATCTCTTTTCAACAGCCGTATCAGTCGCACGCCTGCCTCCTCTTGGTTGAAACTGCTGCAATCATGCGACTTTATCGGCAAGCCGGTGTGCGGTAATAGTGCCCGGCGGGTACAACATGGCAATACCAGCGCCGCCGATAGCACTATGGGTGTGAGCGCGAGCACACAACGTCAGACCCGATCACGGCACAAGCTGCAGACGCGCCCTGGCGTTTTTCTCTATCTGCCGGTCACTGAACCACCAGTAGCGCAGCTCGCCATTGACATACGGCTCAACCTGATCGCGATAGTGCGGACTGAAAAGGCGGCCGCTGACGCCGCCGGGAATCACAGCCATGACTTTCTCGCTATCAGCCAGATCGACCACCATGCGCAGTGCCGCGGATGACACCACGCGGCTGTGAGTGTCTTCATCCAGTTGATAGTAGCCACGGTAAAGTGTTTCACCAGAGCCCGCGACCGCGTGATCGCCACCGCCAAGAAACTCTGACCCAGGCCCGGATCGACGCAACGGATTGACGATCACCATGCGATGCTGATCACCCCAGCGCCAGACGGCAGGATCTGCGCCGAACTTGTCTGTCAGATAATCGCGAGCCGACATGCCGGCAGCGAGGATGACATCCGCAAGCGTCTCGACATCATCGGTAGTCGAATCATCAAACCATGGTGACTGGCCATCGATCATCATGCCAAGCAATCGCTCCTGCCAGAAGTAGGGCTTGGCATTCAGTTTATCGGCCAGGTCCTCGCCCAGTTCGTCGGCAAACACCTGCGTCACCAGCCGACGCATCGTCTCCTGAAAAATAAATGCGCCAGCACTGTCAGTTCGATCGTGAAAATCCCACTCGTCCAACAGCGCCCCCATGGCGGCCAACTCGGCGTGACTGGTAAATATTGTCGCCATGATCGGAGCAAGTTCTGCCGCCAGGCCGTTTCTGTCATCGCGCATCCATTGCCAGCTATCCTGCGGGCCGGACAGCGCTGCACTATCGAGTAGTTCAGACATACGCTCATAGCGAAACCGTGGCGAAAACCAGTTTGAATAATAGTGTGGGAAAGAGGCGGCGACCGTCGTATGGTTGGCGGTGCCAACCCAGCCACGCGGGTGCACGTATCGCGACGGCATCTGTTCATAGTCGACCCAGCCGACCCAGTCATCTGCCGCCTGCGGCGCCACGGCCGGAGATCCTCCACCACGCTCACGTCTGATCGGCACCCGTCCAGTTGTCTGCCAGCCAAGATTGCCATCAATGTCGGCGAAAACCAGATTCAGAGAGACCGCGGTGACATCACGTAAAATCTCACGCACATCGGCCACCGAGCGCGCGCGAAGCAGATAGTCAAGACCGAGCTTCGCCTGCATGGTCTCAACCGCCGCCCAGCGCACACTGACCACGCTTTGCTCGCCGTTCTCGATAAGGTCTGGCACATCGGATACTACCGGACCGCGAACGGTCGATCGAATTGAAAATGCCTCCTCGCGATAACCACTCTCGTGCGCCTTATCGCGCACGCGAATCGGGCTGTCGATAACAGAGAACGTGACAAACTGATCACCGTCACGATAGCGACTATCGTCCTCGGGATCGATCTGCTCTATGTACAGATCCTGAACATCGGCATAGGCGTTGGTCGCACCTATAGCAACATGTTCATTGCGGCCAATGATCACACCGGGCAGCCCCGACACATTAACGCCAACAACGCGCACCTGAGGAGTGATTAAACCCAGCGGGTACAGGGTGGTGGGCAAGAGGTCGGTTTGCAGGTGCGGATCGTTTGCAACGATCGGCTTGCGACTCGCGCTGCGCTCGCCACTGATGGCCCAGTTGTTACTGCCAAGCCGCAACGGTTGCGAGTTTTGTGAATTCAGTAAGCCACGCAATTGCACACTGGCGCTGGCGAGCGATTGGTTCCACGGAGCACCAAACTCCCGTTGCCCGAGTGTTTGATCATCCGGATTGATTGTCAGCGGCGCGATTGACGTATATAGATCCGGTCCTACCGCATCCAGAATGGCGTGGGCCAGCAGTTCGCCATCGATGTTCGCCGCCGAGTTCCAACCCATGTAGTACATGATCGCGAGCGAATCGGTGATCGTCCACGGCTCGGGGGTGGCACCGAGCAGCTTCAATTCGAGCGGCCGTTCATCGGCAGCTTCCAGATATTGATTTACCCCGCGTGCATATTGCTCAAAGATATTGCGGGTGGGCTGATCGAGCAAGGCGGCATGCCGCTCGGCAATCCGGTAGAATCCGAGTGTCCGCATTTTTTTATCGGTGTCGAGCAATGATTCGCCAAGATATTCCGACAATCGCCCCGACGCCAACAGCCGAGTCATGTGCATTTGAAACAGCCGATCCTGAGCGACGACATAGCCCTGCGCTGCCAGGGCATCATCCAGACTTTGCGCATAGATATAGGCCATGCCTTTTTCATCGCGAACTATTTCAACAGCATCAGACAATCCGGCAAACGTTGCGATGCCCCGAACCTGTACTCGATTCATCGCTGGCAAAAGCAGTATCAGTGCAAGTGCAGCAATTGATAATAAGGCGAACAGCAGACGAAGAAGTCTCATCAAGCAATATCTGTTTGGCGTAAATGAATCATAACCCAGCTGCCGAATTTGTCACCTGTGCACGCCGTGCAGCGAACAGACCCGGAGCCACGCGGTGAAAACTGTATTCATTCTGTTTGATTCTCTGAACCGGCATGCGCTGTCGTGCTTTAACGATCAGGCTCACCCCACCCCGTCATTCGATAAACTCGCCGCGCGCAGCACCCTGTATAATAATCACTACGTTGGCAGCCTGCCTTGCATGCCCGCCAGGCGAGATCTCTTAACTGGAAGATTGAATTTCTTACATCGAAGCTGGGGGCCGGTCGAACCGTACGATCAGTGTTTTCCGGATACACTGCGCGAGGCCGGTGTTTACACCCACCTGATTTCCGATCACTACCACTATTGGGAAGAAGGTGGATGTGGCTATCACAACCGCTATTCGTCCGCCGAATTCGTGCGCGGGCAGGAACGCGATCTATGGAAGGCTATGGTGTGCAGCCCGGAGCAAAGGTTTCGCGAAACCTATCACCCGATGCTTGCCGACGTGCCGCGTCGCCATCCGAATATGGTCAATCGAGAGTACATCAGGGACGAAACTGACTACCCCATCTCGCGCTGCGTCGATCTGAGCCTTGAATTTCTACAACACAACCACGAGGCACCTGACTGGCTGCTGCAGGTAGAACTGTTCGATCCACACGAGCCATTCACCGCACCCGCCCGATTCCGAGAGCAGTTGCCAACCGACTACAAAGGCCCGGTACTCGATTGGCCAATCTATGACAGGCTCGATCTCACACGGCCCGAGGCAGACGAACTGCGCGCCAACTACCAGGCTATTGTCGCGATGTGCGACGAGCACCTTGGCCGCATACTCGACTGCTTTGATGCACTCAATCTATGGCAGGACACGGCCATCGTCCTGACAACCGATCACGGTTTTCTACTCGGTGAGCACGAGTGGTGGGGCAAGAATCGAATGCCAGCCCTCGATTCGATAGCCAGAATCCCGCTGATCATCTACCACCCACAGGCGAATGGCGGCGACCGCATCGAACGGCTAACGCAGTGCCTGGATGTCACGGCAACGCTGCTGGATTTTCACAACTGTGCCGATCAACAATCGACACATGGAAACACTCTGTTGCCGTTCTCAAATAGCACAACGCCAACGCGCGACTATGCGATGTACGGCATATTCGGTGGCGCACTGAACATCACCGACGGGCGCTACAACTATTTTCGCTACCCGGTTGATACCAGCGACGACTTCCTGCACGAATACACACTGATGCCAGTACACCCGGCCAGTTACTTCAGTGCAGCGGAATTCGACAATGCCACCCTGACTCGGGAATTCGAATTCACCCGCGGCTACCCAGTGTTGAAACTACCCGCAACACCCGAAGCCCGACGACCACCGATGCAAGGTGGCGCACTGGATGACGCGCAAACCGTGCTCTACGACCTGGAAACCGATCCACAGCAGCTTCAGCCAATTGATGACGCAGTGACAGAACAGCGCATGATTGCAGCACTACAAGCGCTAATGCGGAAGAACGAAGCACCGGAGGAACTGTACCGGCGTTTTGGTCTGGATAGCTGAGTGGTGAGTGTACGGCGATTGATACCGGATCAAGTCCGGTATGATGAGCGGTGAGCACAGCTCGCCAACATCAACTGTATCTATACTGAACGCACCCCGAAGCAAAGCCACACTGACGCCTGGTTGCGTTGACCGGGTACTTTTGTCACCTCGCTTACGCGTCGGGCTTCCCACGCGGCCAACCTCGCCATCACAGGCAACCCGCAGCGTCAGCAAGGCAACGCACGCTTTGCATTCCTCGCTCACGCGTCGGGCTTCCCACACTGCCAAACCTCGCCATCACAGGCAACCCGCAGCGTCAGCAAGGCAACGCACGCTTTACATTCCTCGCTTACGCGTCGGGCTTCCCACACGGCCAAACCTCGCCATCACAGGCAACCCGCAGCGTTAGCAAGGCAACACAGGCTATACTTGCCTCGCTTACGCGTCGGGCTTCCCACGCGGCCAACCTCGCCATCACTGGTAACCCGCAGCGTCAGCAAGGCAACACAGGCTTTACATTCCTCGCTTACGCGTCGGGCTACCTACACCGCCAGACCTCGTCGTCACAGGTAACCCGCAGCGTCAGCCAGGCAACGCACGCTTTACATTCCTCGCTCACGCGTCGGGCTTCCCACACGGCCACTAGTCAACGCTGACCCGCCGCCACAGTGAACACTTCAAGATTCTGTCTGTCGCCCCGCAACTCATGGCAGCCCATCGATATAAACTCTTCACGATCGATCTTGCCGACGGTCGATTCGGCGACCAGCAGGCGGGTTCCGGTTTCTTTGTTCAGTGATTCGATACGCGATGCCTTGTTAACGGCGTCGCCGTGCACGGTGTAACTCAGCCGCCCCTCGGCACCGACTGCACCAGCGATGACTGCGCCGGTGTTGATACCAATTCTCACTGAGAGTTTTTCTCCGGCAAACAGCTCACCATCGACACTGTTCAATAGCTCGGTCGCGGTCTTGAGCGCCGATTCGGCGTGTTTGTCATTGGGCACTGGTACATTAAATACTGCGAGGATACCGTCGCCCTGAAACTGGGTCACCACACCGTGGTTGCGCTCGATAATTTCTACCGCACGAGAGAAATAGGCATTCAGGATTTCAACAATTCTCACCGGGCCAATATTCAGGCTGAGCGTGGTGAACCCTTCGATATCGCAAAACAACACACTGGCCTCGCGAGACTCAGCCTGCAAATCACCACCAGAGCTCAGCACTGCACGCGCGACCGGCTCTGGAAGATATCGCCCCAGTGTATCGCGAATCACGGCGCGCTCTCGCAGGCCCGTTACCATATTATTGATAGCGAGATTTGCGGCGTCGATTTCGCGCACACGGCTTCCGGGCAGCGTCTTGACGGTGGCCAGATCCGCTTCCGCGATTGTCTGCGCGACGTTTGCGATCGATACAATCGGCTGACTTAATTTACGCCCGAGCGCGATGGCAACCAGCACCGACAGCAACAACACGCCAATGCCGGCAAAACTCGATTTCACCAACCGGTCGATGACTGTGTTGTCTTCAGAATCAAACGCAAAGTGTACGCCGATGTACCAGGGCCTCTCACCATATCGGTCGATCTCTCGATACAGTAGACCATACTCCCGCTCTCCCGCCTCAATCTGTGTTGCACTGGTGCGTTTGAGCTTAGTCAGAAAGCGCATCGGCCGATTGTCTTCCGACCAGATCTTTCGCAGCACCGGGTCGTCGAGTGAATTCAACGTCGTCAGTGGCGTGCCGTCCTGCGGCATGGACTTATCGTCCAGCAATTTTCGATGCGCCAGCACCTGCCCCTGTTCGTAGAGAATGAACGGCTCTAATACGGTACCAGCGGTGAGTGCATCAAGTTCTGTAGACAGGTCATTAATTGGAATAACCTGCCCGAACATACCGAGGTACTGCCCTTCGTGCTCGAGCCGGGCATCGTGCAACAGCACATATTCACCGATGGTGTCGGTCCAGAATGGCTCACGCCACTCAGGCGCCGCGCCGTCCGCACCGAGTTGCAACCAGTTCAGCACAGGTGGTCGATCAGACCAGTCTTCGACAATCGCCTCGGTGTTGCGTCGATCCCAACGTCGCACGATACCCCGGGGATTGACATACGCCACCCCCGCCAGTTGCGGCGTGGCGGCGACCACGCCACTCATGAAATCGTCAAGCTGTGTCGTATCGCTAACCGATATACGGCCACGCGCGATCCGGTCATACACCCAGTCTGCCTGTGCCACCACCGGCTGCAAGCGGCTGTCGATGCGCTCCTCGACCAGATCCATATAGTTTTCGATCTGTTCGACTAGCAGGCGCTGGGTGTTGCTGGCCGCGCTGGAGAGGCCGAGAAACAGCGAGATAGCCACTGCCAGCCCGACAAGCAGGCCAATGCTCAGACAGGTGACGGTAACAATGGATGGCTTGCGCAAACGGGTGTCCGGATCGGTGTGGAGACGGTGATAGCGATACTCATGATAGAGCGCAAAGCCATGAGTGCGCCGGTTTTTTTGTCAATTTTCGGTAAGGCCAATATTGCGATTCCCTCACCCGATTGCGCCAACAGCGCAAGCCTGACTGCCTGCTACACGGCGTTCACAATCAACTCGCTGTAACGATCGAGGAATTCATCAAACGCGTTGGCGAAGCGGTCGTAGTCAGCATCGGTCAGCGGCAACATCAGTGCCAGATAACCGGCCTTGCCGATATAGAAGCCCGCTTCAAGCATCGCCATTTGCAGCAGTTGTCGCAAGCGCGGCTCAACGCTGCGGACAACGGCGGGAGAACTGACTGGATGCTGTGTAAAATGAATGTTCATCAGACTACCGACACCACTCAGACGGACTGGCAGTGAACGTTGATCGGCCAGTTGTTGCAGCCTTTGCCGAAACGCCTCGCCACGCGCAGTAAACGCATCGGCGATATCGGGGGTATAGAGCTCTTCCAGCGCCACACTTCCGGCCATCATCGTCAGTACATTGTTATTGAACGTACCGGCGTGCGGCAGGCAATCAGGCCGGCGCGGATCGTACTGATCCATAATCGCTGCAGCACCGCCGAACGCGCCGAATGTCATGCCGCCACCAATGTACTTGCCGAGTGTCGTCATATCAGGGATCACGTTGTGATGGTGCTGCAGTCCACCACGCGACAGGCGCGAGGTCATCACCTCATCGAAGATCAGTACCACGCCGTGCTCCGTGCAGGCCTCGCGCAGCCCGTGCAAAAACTCACGCCGTGCCGGAATAGCACCGGCAGTGCCCATCATTGGTTCGATCAATACACAGGCAAGTTCATTCGCGTGGCGGCGAATCAGTTCGGTGGTGTGCTCCAGATCATTGTAGCGAGCGAGCACAGTTGGGTAGGGCGCGTTGTGCGGACTGATGCCGTTGGCAAACAAAAACACACTACCGTGATAGGCACCGTCGAAGGCGAGCAAGTGGGTTTTACCGGTGTGCGCTCGCGCAGCAGTTACCGCCATCAGATTGGCCTCGGTGCCGGTATTGACAAATCTCAACCGTTCAATCGAGGCGAAGCGCTTGCACAACAGTGCCGACAAACGCTGTTCGTGGCGATTCGGTCCACACAACACAATGCCGTCTGCCAGAGCGCTGTGCACCGCCTGAGTTATTTTCGGGTGAGAGTGGCCAAACAAACCGGCTGTGTACTCGCCAATGAAATCCGTATACGTATGGCCATCGATATCGGTTAATGTCGAGCCACTGCCACCAGCTATCGTCAATGGAAAGGGCTCATAGTGCAGAACCGTGCGCGTATTGCCACCGGGCAGAGACTCGCACGCAAGCTGGTGCTGAGTAGCGCTGTCAGGATTGGCACTGGCATAAGACTCTTTCAGTTCCTCCAATACCGAATCGAGGTGAAAGTTGGCTTGTGTTGCAACCATATTCTCGTATCGCCTGCAGGTTAATGGGCGGGCATGTTCGCAGGCAGCACTCAACCAGGCACGGCCCGCGGCAAACAGTAGCACTGTCGCCAGTGTGTCAACAGATCGCACACAGCGCAAGCGCTATCCAGACACACCTGATCTACCTGCCGGCAACTTGCAAGCAATTTGTCGGAACACGGCCATCCGCAATCATTGTCAACCGCCTGAACTCGGATAATGGCCATGCCAGTATCGGGCTCGATACACACTAGCGTACTGCACAGTTGCTGAGGCTGCGGTGTCGCTATTGATTCAATAGTCGGCTATTAGCGAGTTCTTCCACAGCACTCAAAGCGCTACAGTGCTGTATGACCGCAACGCGCGACCACAGGCACAAAGACCAGACCGGCAAAGCCATCATATTAATGCTGATTGGCTGCGGTTTGTTGACCGCGAACGATGCATTGATGAAATCACTGGTCAGTACGCTTCCAGTCACACAAATTCTGGGGCTGCGCGGGTTCTTTGCGCTGACTGTGGTTTTGCTGCTGGCGCCGCTGGTCGGCGGTTTTAACCGCATGCGGGCCAGGCGAGCCCGCGATGTCTTGTTGTGTAGTGGGCTTCTGGTACTGAATATCTTCATCTTTCCGTTCAGCCTGCCTTACCTGCCGCTGGCCGACGCCATCATACTCGCCTACACCAGCCCGATCTGGGTCGTCGCACTTGCGCCACTGTTGATCCACGAAACCACCAGATGGCAACAGTGGGCAGCGGTGCTGATCGGATTCTGCGGCGCCTGTCTGGTGATCAAACCGGGCAGCGACATCCACTGGGCGGTACTATTGCCGCTGCTTGTAGCGTTGATGGTGGGCCTGCGCGATATCGTGACAAGAAAAATTGCCCATCGCGAAAGCGCACTGGCTATCGTCACCTACACCAACGTGATGGCTATTGCCGTTGGTCTGACATTCGCGCCATGGGCATGGTCGCCGGTAGGCCACGCAGAGTGGCTGAAAATTGCCCTGGCGGGTTTCCTGTTCTCCAGCTCACAGATCATCATGGTCGAGGCCTTTCGCCACGCCGAGGCGACCGTATTATCGACCTTCAAATATTCTTCAATTCTTTTCGCGGCTGTCTTTGGTTATCTGTTCTGGGGTGAGGTGCTGGATTTCTATGTGTTGACAGGCGCCATACTCATCACATTCAGTGGCGTACTGATCGTGCGCTACCGTCAACCATCGCGTCCAGCGTGAAGTGCAGATACGTGGTGCAACAAGTGCCGATCAATGTTCGAACACTTGGAACGCACTACCGAAACACCCTCACGCGGAGGCGCGCCGACTAACCAATACAATGCCCGCTGCCACCAGCACCATCGCCACCAGCAGGTTCCAGGTAACAGGCTCATCGAGCAATAGCCAGCCCAGTGTCATACCGAACAGCGGCGTTAGAAACGTAAAGGATGCCATGTCCGATGCAGGATAGATCGATAGTACCCAAAACCAGGTAAGAAACCCTACACAGACCACTAGCAATACCTGCACGCTGAAAAGAAAAACGATAAACGGTGTCAGTTCACGGATCGGCTCGCCGAACAAAGGCGCAAACGGCAACAGCACCAGTGCTGATACCGCCAACTGATAGAGCAACTGCATCTCTGGCGTTGACCCGGAGAGCTTTGTGGTGCGAGCGAGCAACGCGATGCCCGCCCAGAACGCCGACCCGACCAGACACATCATATCGCCGATGAAAGCCTTGTCTGCGGCCGGCGCGTCACTGCGATATAGCGCAAGCGCAACACCTGCAATGGCGAGCAACAACCCGGCCACGCGCACAGTAGACAGACGCTCGCCCGGGATCAGAAAGTGCGCACCCAGCGCCACCCAGAAAGGCATGCAATAGAAAAACAGCGCAGCACGCGTCACTGTGGTGTACTCCAGCGCGCTGAACATCAGCACAAATTCCAGCGCAAAGAACAGCCCGGACAGAATCCCTGGCCACAGCGAACCGTCGGATAGACTCAGGCGGCGACGCATCAACAGCGCAAAAACCAGAATCGGGAAAAACGCACACAGCGATCGCAGCGCCACTTGGAAAACCGGCGCGATACCCGCGTTGACTAGCTTCACCATCACCTGGTTCAGACCCATCAGCAGGGCGAATCCCACCAGTAGCACGGCGCCAAGCAAATCGATATGAGTTTTTCTGGTTGTCATACGGGAGGTGAAATCTAACGAAAGATGGCGATACCGCACAGTGCAATCGTACCGAAACGCCGCTGGAGCATACACGATGTTTCAGAGCCGGTCCGATAAGATAGAATTGGCAAGCAGATGAATGGCGGCCAACCCCGCGCCATACGCCAGGGCAACCGAACCAGATCTACTCGCCCCACAGAGAACCGCAGCAACCGGAAACAGACCATGACTCCGCCGGATTTTCAGATTGACTCGCAAGCATTCTGGCAAGACCCCTACCCTGCGCTGGCGCAGATGCGTGCAGAGGCGCCGATCTGCCTGGTCCCGCAGCTCAACGCAGTTCTGATCAACCGTCGCGACGATATTTTTCTGCTGGAGAAAAATGTCGAGGTCTTTTCGTCCGAGCAACCCGGCGGCCTGATGACGGTATTGATGGGGGAGAACATGATGCGCAAGGACGGCGAGCCGCACAAGCTCGAGCGCAAGCAGATGAACCCTTCGGTGTCGCCTGCCGCGATTACCAGCACCTGGCTGCAACTCTTTGAGCAGGACACCAACGCGATTCTGGATCAGTTGGCGGGCGGCGATAGCTGCGACCTCGTCTCCGACTTTGCCATGCCGGTATCGGCCAACGCGTTGCGACGAATCACTGGCCTGACCAACATGACAACCGCACAGCTCGATGCGTCATCGCAGGGCATGATCGACGGTATTGCCAACTATGCCGGGGTACCTGAAGTGGAGGCCCGCTGTCGCGAGATGACCGCACTGATCGATAGCTGCATCGACGAGATGCTGCCACAGGTAGAGGCAGAACCCGACAGCTCACTGCTCAGTGTGCTGACCCGCGCCGATCAGCCGATGGAAAGCGTTCGCGCCAACATCAAACTCGCCATTAGCGGTGGTCAAAACGAACCGCGCGACGCCATTGCCGGCGCTGCCTGGGCTCTTTTAACACACCCTGAGCAACTGGCAGCCATTCGCGCAGGCGACAATACCTGGCGTCAGGCGTTTGAAGAATACGCGCGCTGGATCTCGCCGATCGGTATGTCACCGCGTCGCATTGCTCAAGACTTTGAATGGAACGGTGTCGAGTTCAAGGCAGAGCAGCGCGCCTTTCTGATGTACGGCAGCGGCAACCGCGACGAATCCGTCTTTGACGACGCCGATCAATTCGACATAGCTCGCAATACCAACAAGGCAGTGTCATTTGGCGCCGGCCCTCATTTTTGCGCTGGGGCCTGGGTTTCAAGGGCCCTGATCGGCGATGTGGCCTTGCCCATGTTGTTCGAACGATTTCCGAATATGCGAATAGCCGGTGAAGTACCGTTCGGCGGCTGGGCATTCCGCGGCCCGTTGGCGATGCCAGTGACACTGTCATAGCGTCGAGACTTCATGCGAACAACATTCGCCTGTGGTGAATAACAAGCCAGCAAACAGCGCACGAAGACTACACCATTGCCGCACTAAAAACGCTGCTGTCAACAAGCTCCCTGCGATCTACCTTCCAGCTCTCGCCCGGTTTGCGACGCCAGGCCGTGCGCTCCCACTCACCCTGAGCATCGCGCGCCCACCACCAGGTTGGGGCAGAAATCTCACCGCGCCAGATATACGCCAGTAGCACAGGTTCATCGCTCGTTGCCAGTGAATGCAGACGACCGGATGGCGTCTCCGATGACTGCCCTGAGGCAAGTTCGATCGGAGCGTCATCAAATCGATGCTGAATCGTTATTCGGCCGGCCAGGCAGCAGTAAACCTCGTGCGCAGCGTGAGTGTGCAGTGGATAGAAAACACCCGGCGTCAGTAAAAAGAGACCGGTCGCGACAGACTCCGCTGCAAACACCCCATAGGTGCCAGCTGCCTGTGCTGCAAGCATGCCATTGGCGAGCGCATCGTCAATGCCACCCCCGGCGTAGAGCTGCCCCCAATCAAGTGTTTCCACCGCCAATCGCATAGCGGGATTATCGATACGCGGCGCGAGCACCGACAAATACCGCATCGACGGATGATCGCATCGCGGCATCGGCCCGCGTTGAATCGTAGTGGTATCAATGGCATCGATCGAATCGACGAACGTCGCATGTGACTGTCCGTCGAGCACTTGCTGAAATTGACCGATAAACCCCCTTGCACAACTGGCCAGTGAGTCGCTACTAATCATTGCTGGTTTCCGATCAAAACGTAGTGAAAAATACCACCCGCCATGCTCGATTCACAATGCAGCCAGTGCAATCGCGATTAATCGGGCAGGCTCTCCCCGCCATCCTCCATCTGTTGTGGCCGCGCCCAGTACGCATACTGTGGCGTCCACTCGTCCAGGCCAATACCGGCCAGACCTAAAAAATGCCATTGCGAGCAATAGAGATCACCAGGGCCAAAATAGGTACTGGCCTTGCGAAGAATCTTGTCGCCATCGAGCTCGTAGACAACCGCCCCTGGCATGTTGCCCATGCCCTCAGCGGCCACTTGGTCTGTCATGTAATCGCCACCACCGTGGGACGCCATGCGAATCCGCCAGTTGCGCGAATTGGCAAACTGACGCTGCACATCTGGCGCGTCCTTCGATACCATCGCGACCGCCATCACCGTTTCCAGATGCGTGATAAACGGATTTAATCCATCGCCCCACAACGTACAATAACGACAGGCCTGCCCCATGTTGTGTATCAGCAGCAGCTTGTCTCTTCCCGCAAACAGGCCGCGCAGTGTGACCTCACCCTCCAGTGTCGAAAAACTGTAGTTCCGTACCTCCTCACCCGGTACCTGGGCCTGCAATTCGCGCAGACGAACTGCTTTTTCCATCAGCTCTTGTTGTAGAGCTGCGATCTCGGCTGTCGACATGGTTGATTCCCTTTCAAGTTGGCTTTATTGCGATGAACTGGCAGGGATATCGGCTTGCGCCGCCCTGCCTAACCCATACAATCGTTGCGTAGGCGCGAATTGAGCAACAAACAGGAAATATCGATCGAACTTCTGATCGAGGAGGATGCCCCTCGCGCAAGTGACATCCTCATTGAAGCTGGCAGAAAAATCGCCTGAATATCCCCAGATACGCAACAGTGTAAGCACAAGCGAGACAGACAAAGGTGACTACATCAAACAGTAATCAACAGACGTTGGACCAAATAGGCTTCAGGATGCAGTTGAACAAGGGCCAGACCGCCGAGTATCAACGGCGTCACGATGAGATCTGGCCGGAGCTCGTCACCTTGTTGAAAAATGCGGGCGTTTGCGACTATTCGATCTTCGTGCACGAGCCCACCGATAGTCTTTTTGCGGTTTTACGCAGACCGGCCGATCACACCATGGACGACTTGCCACTGCAGCCTGTAATGCAACGCTGGTGGGCACACATGGCTGACATCATGGCAACGAATGAAGAAAACGAACCGCTGGTAGAACCGCTCGAACGGGTTTTTTATCTGGCGTGATGCCGTAGCGCGTCTCGCCACCTAGTGGCGTAGTGCTGCAATTGCCTGTGGCGCTGTGGCTCCAGTTCAACCACTGAATCGGCCGGTAACGATTTCGGCGCGTCGATCAACATCGCTGCACCGATGCTGGTGCCAGTTTGCGAGCCGCTGGTGACCACCGGGCGGTCGCTAGCCGCTGCCAGCATTTGCACGAATAACCGGTCCTGCGATAGCGGCCCTTCGACACAGCTGGGCCCATCGCTACCGATAAAACGCATCGCCTCACAGGTCATCAGCGCGAGATACAATGTATTGGCACAGTCGCGTTCCGCCGAGCTGCGGGGTTCGCAGCCATTAATCCATTTTGCGGTTGCATGTGGGTATGGTCCGGTACCCTGCACGACTGATGGCATGTGCAACGCTACTTCTGGCTGGCTCATCAGTTGATCGAGCACTGGCTGCGACTCGGCTATGGAGACACCCAGCAAGTCGCGCTCTCGGCCACCCATATACCGAGCTGACGGTATCGCCTGCCCCTGTGCACTGACATTCAGCAACGTATCGCGCTGCTCATCGAGCACAGTCTCTCGACCGCCAACCGCCATCGCGATAAACCAGGTACCGGTGGACACCACCGTGAATGGCGGGCGGCGTGAAATCAGATGCGGCACCAGAGAGGCGTTGGAATCGTGAATACCCGTGTAAACAGGCGTAGAAACCGGCAGATTCAGTTGTTTTGCAACCGATGGCAGCAGTGTCCCGCTGAGCTTGCCGGATCGATCTGCCACCGGCAACAGGTGCCGCAACTGCAGTGAATCGACCAATGAGGAATAACAACCGACGCGCGGCTGGTACAAATCTGTGTGGCAACCCAGCGAAGTGAGATCGTTGTGACGCTGACCGGTCAGCCTGAATACCCAATACTGTGGCCAGGTGAGCATTGTTTGTGCGCGAGCGAACTGATCGGCAAAGTGTTGCTGCAGCCAGTACAGCTGCGCACCGATATTGAGACCACCTGGCAGAGACGGCGAGCCGGTTTCAGAGAATGCCGGGCGGATCTGGTTGTACCCGGCGCGTTGCTGATCGATGCCGTCATATTCGTAATCGACCACCGGCAATACCAGCTGCCCCGCGCGATCAATCAGCGCGGCAGTGGCACCATGGGTGGTCACGGTGATCGCATCGATGCGATGTTCAGCGGCGAGTTGCCGCAGCGAGGCAAACAGAAATGCACCGATCGAATCGTGATCGAGACTGGGGTACGGTGTATTCGAATTGACCGATGCAGGCTGCGTCAGCACCGCCACCTCGCACGCCAATTCAGTATTGACCAGCGCGAGCTTCGAGTTGGTTTTTCCCAGATCGATAACCGCGATGTACATGGGCGCTACGACACTGCCAGCCGCTGCCGTATTCGGCGAATGATAATCGGCAGCGCAATCACAGCGATCAACAACAGCCCCACGAAGATAGACATCACGATGCCGGGTACGTTCAGCAAACCGAGCCCGAAGGTGACCATACCCATGACAATAGCCGCTATGACAACTCCCGGAATGGTACCGGAGCCACCCAGTATATTGACGCCACCTAGCACCACCATGGTGACGATTTCAAGTTCCCACCCCACCGCAATAGACGGCCGTGTAGAGCCGAGGCGTGACGTCAGGCAAACGGCTGCCACTGCGGACATCACGCCCGTCAGCACAAACAAGATGAATTTCACCCGCGCGACACGAATACCGGAGAAAGCCGACGCAGTTGGATTGTTGCCAATCGCGATCACCGAGCGCCCGAATGAAGTGCGATGCAGGATCAGGTAAAAAACTACAGCGACGGCCAAAAACAAAACCATCTCGAAAGTTATCACCCACCACACATACCCTTGGCCAAAAAAATCGAATGAGTCGGGATAGCCCGAATACGCTTGATCGCCCAGCACAATGTAGGCAATACCACGAAAAAGCGACAGTGTACCGATCGTGACGACAATCGACGGCAGTCCGAGCCCGGCAACCAGAAACCCGTTAAAAGCGCCGCAGGCTGCACCAACCAGCAACGCGAGGAAAATCAGTGTGACCGTACCCGCGCCCAGTTGCACCGCAAATCCCATACAGGTCGATACCAGGGCAATGATGGAAGCGACGGATAGATCGATTTCTCCAGAAATAATCACCAGTGCCATGGCGAAGGCGATGATCGCTTTCTCGGTGAAGTTGTAGGTTGCATCCGACAGATTCCACGGATCAAGAAAGTACGGCGATGCCTGCATATTCAGCAGGAAGATAAAAATCGCCACGAAAAGCAGCAGAAACTCCCAGCTGGCCACCAGTCTGAAGAGTGGGCTTCGAAGCCTGTCCGGCAGTACGACCTGTCGATCTACGTCACTCATATCTGCTCAGCCTGTTTCAGGATAATCCGTCCCGATCGACGCTCTGCACGCGCATTGAATACCACGGCAACGATGATCGCGGCACCAGAGATGGCCTGTTGCCAGAACGGCGAGATATTCACCACTGGCAACGCATTTTTTATTACGCCAAGAAACAGCGCACCTAATACCGCTCCGGGGACAGTGCCGATTCCGCCGGCGATTGAGATGCCGCCAATGACGCAGGCTGCAACGACATCAAGTTCAAATCCGCCAGCTATATCGACATAGGCAACGGCGTAGCGCGAGACCCACAAGTAACCACACAATCCGGACAGTGCACCGGCCAGCACAAAAGCGTTAAATCTCGTTCGGCCAACGTTAATGCCGGTATAGACGGCCGCGTCTGGGTTACCGCCAACGGCAAAAAAGGCGCGCCCCTGCGCGGTGCGGGTCACGACAATGTACATGAATGCGATGCAAATCAGCGCAGCCCATGACAACAACGGCAGCCCCAGAAGCTCTGAACGCGGCAGCGCCTTGAACGCCGGGCTCATTTCGTGAGCATTGACCCACTGACCGTCGGAGATCAAAAAGATCACACCGCGAAAGATAGTTAATGTACCGAGGGTGACGACAATCGGTGGTATGTCGAGCTTCCAGACCAGTAGACCGTTGATGCAGCCGAGCGCCGCACCAATCAAAACAGCCACCACCAGCAGAAGGGCCATCGGCAGTTGTGGGTAGGCGGCGTTGAGCATCGCGCAACACATGCCCGTCAACGCGAGATTCGATGCCATCGACAAATCGATGCATCGCGTCAGCACAACCGCCATTTGCCCAAGCGCCAGAATAATCAGAATCGATGTATCGTTGAATACCGCCAGCAGTGATTCGACCGATGCAAAGCTCGCAAAACGCAGTGATACCAGACTGATCAACCCAATCAGGGCCAGGGTCAGAATCGCATCACGCGACAACAGAATCTGCCTCATGCCATTGCCTCGCCTTCGATACCGGCAGCCGCCACAACCAGCGCTTCCGGACTAAGCTCATCCTGCCGATACTCCGCCACTGCCCTGCCCGCAAGCATCACCATCACGCGATCGGCCATGCCGATAATCTCGGGTATTTCCGATGACACCATGATGACGGCAAGTCCCTGTGATGCGAGTTCACGCATAAACGCATGAACGGCTGCCTTCGAGCCGATATCTATGCCTTTGGTTGGCTCGTCAAGAATAATCACCACCGGACGAGTGGCGAGCCATTTCGCGATGACGACTTTTTGTTGATTGCCACCAGATAACTGGCCGACGCTTTGATCGAGCGCGGCGGCTTTTAATTCCAGCCGCTGGGTGTATTGCCGAGCCAATGCGTACTCACGCGCCATGCGCACGAATCCGTTTTTAGACGTTTGGCTCAGTGAGGGCAGCGCGATGTTATCTACGATCGGTAAGGCTGTGATCGCACCCTGTCTGCCCCGATCCTCCGGCACATAGACGAGTCCGCGCGCGATCGCATCTGCAGGGCTTTTAATGGCGACGACCCGCCCATCGATCTGAACACTGCCCGCAGAGGGCCTGGTGACGCCAAATAAAGCCTGCATCAATTCGCTGCGCCCGGCGCCAACCAGCCCGTAAAAGCCCAGTATCTCGCCGCGCCGCAGCGTGAAGCTGATGTTGTCGAACTCTGTCGGATGGCTGTAGCCATCAACGTGCAGGATGGGCTCACCCAGTTCATTGGTGCGTGGCGGAAAGACGCTGTCCACCGATCTGCCCACCATCAGTTCAACCAATTCTGCCGGATTGGTCTGTTCGATCAAACCAGCCTCCACCAGTTCGCCGTCTCGAAACACCGTGTATCGATCGGCGATGCGGAAGATTTCATCAAATTTGTGGCTGATGAACAGAATCGCTTTGCCAGCCGCCTTGAGTTGCTCGATCAGCTGGTACAGCTCTTCGATCTCTTTGTGCGACAGCGCAGCGGTTGGCTCATCCATGATCACCACACTGGCTTCAACAGACATTGCGCGAGCGATGGCAACCAGATGTTTGTTGGCAATACTCAGGTCACGCAACAAGGTGGCGGGATTGATAGTGGCCCCAATTTGGGCAAGTAATTCGGCAGCGCGACGATTCATGCCACGCCAATCAATCAAACCGAAGCGATTGCGCGGTGCGTGGCCGATAAAAATGTTCTCGGCGATCGATAGTTCATCGAAGAGAACCGTCTCCTGATGAATGGCGGTAATTCCCGCGCGGGACGCGTCGATCGGAGTGGCGAAGGATTGCGCCGCACCTTGCACTTCGATGCTGCCTTTATCGGGCTGATAAATGCCCGTTAGCACTTTTACCAGGGTGGATTTACCGGCCCCGTTTTCACCGATTAGCGCGGTGACCTGGCCTGGATAGAGATCGAGCGACACCGATGAAAGTGCGCGGACGCCGGGAAACACCTTGCTAATCTGGCGCAGCGACAGGACGGCCTGATTGGTTGCAGTTGCATGTTCGGACAATGTCTGCGCCTCGGCCATTGGACGATGTGACACCAGCGGCACTCGCGCACCGCTGGCGTTGATCCGAAAAACTGCTAGAAGATATCTTTGAAATCAGCGATATTCGATGAATCATAGACGAATGGATCGGCCATCGCGCCATCGAGCGACTCACCAAGCTGTACCGAGCCCAGCCGGCCCATTCCAATTTCACCGCCGGCTTTCGCCTCGGCCTCACCTTTGGCCAGGTTGTAGGAAATCATGGTGGCGGCATAGCCAAGGTCGATCGGATTCCAGATCGCAAACGACTTGGATGCACCCGATTCGACGTGCGCCGCCATCTCAGAGGGCAGCCCCAGTCCGGTAACCAGAATATCCCCTGCCTTGCCAGCATCGCTAACCGCTTGTGCGGCGGCTACGATACCAACTGAGGTCGGCGCAATAATCGCCTTCAAATCCGGGTGTGAAGACATCAGCCCCTGCGCCTCACGATAGCTTTTATCGGACAGATCGTCACCGTAGACGGTCGCCACTACGTTGATGCCGGGGTAGTTACCAACCACCTTGTTCATTTCCTCTATCCAGATATTCTGGTTGGTCGCGGTTGCCGATGCCGATAACACCGCGACATCGCCGCCGTCGGGAAGATGATCAGCCGCCATCTTGACGATCATGTTTCCGATCAGCGGATTCGACGACGGATTCAGGTGCATTTGACGTCCCTCGGTGGCGACGCCTGAATCCCAGGAAATCACAGTGATACCCCGCTTCATCGCTTTTTTCAGAGCTGGCACCAGCGCATCCTGATCGTTGGCGGATACCGCAATCGCATCAACCTTCTGTGCTATCAGCGAGTTGATCACCTCAATCTGGCCTTCGGCCGTGGTGTCGGTGGGCCCGGTGTAGATAATCTCCACGCCACCCAGCTCTGCCGCGGCTTCTTCGGCACCCTTTGCCGCCGCCTCAAAAAAACCGATACCCAGCGCCTTGACAACCAGTGCGATGCGCATGTCTTCTGCCTGGGCCGGTGACACGGCCAGCGAACCAGCCACGACTGCGGCCGACAGTATTTTCAGGGTTTTTTTCATCATGTTAACTTTCCTCTGGTGGTGATGTGAGACGGGCGATTTTATAGTGGCACGCCCGTCATCCTGCGCTTGCTGCGGTTGCTGCGGTTGCAACGCTCGCGACGATTACCGACACACCCGCAGCTTCAAGAATATTTACCGATGCATCTTCAACGCGATCATCGGTGATCAGAACATCGATCCGATCTAGCGGACACAACAAAAGCGCCGAGCGACGCTTAAACTTGGATGCGTCTGCCAGCACCACCAGTTCGTCCGCCTGACCCAACAGTTTTTGTTCGCTTTGAATGACCAATGGATCCGACTCCATTAATCCGAGTCGACCAATACTGTGCGCGCCCATAAACATTCGGCTTGCACAAAAGTTCTTAGTGATATCGTTTTCGTACGGACTAAGAATAATATTCTGCTCGCGATAGATCGTCCCGCCTGGCAGCGTGAGTGGGTTCTTTGAATGCCGCAACAGGTGCTCGGCGATCGGAAAGGAGTTCGTGCAGATGTGCATCCGCTTGTTAACCAGCATGTGCACCATTTCGTAGGTGCTGGTGCCACCGTTGATGATGACATCGTCGCCGTCTTCGCAGAGCATGGCCGCTTCACGCGCGATGGCTCGCTTTTGCGCCGCATGCATCGATTGGTTCACGCTGAATGGTCGACCTGCCAGCGAGCTCTGTGTTGGTGGTAACAGCGCCTCGGCACCACCGCGAACACGCTTGAGCTTCTTCGCCATATGCAACGCGGCGATGTCTCGCCGAATCGTCGCCTCTGATGCATCAGTTAGCGCGACCAACTCTGCCACCGTGGCAACCGGCTTGTCCTGCACGGCTGACAGGATGATCTTCTGACGTTCCAATTCGTGCACGACGGATCATTTATCTCGCGGTTTTCGTCCAGAGCATGATACGCAGTCAACTACCATTGTCAATCAAATCCAGTCTTTTCCAATCAAAAAGAAGTCTCCAAAGCTTGAAAATGATTGACAACATGTGTTTTAAGCGCAATTCTGTGCATAATTATAGATCAGGAAACGCTCAATGAGCAAAAATCAGCGCGCTGGACTGCTCGATAACCTGTGGGACGACAACCACGCAGCCTCACTCACCGAGCCAGAGCGTCTGTTGTATCGCTCTAACTTACTTGGCAGTGACAAACGTATCACTAACTTCGGGGGCGGCAACACATCGGCAAAGGTGCCGATGCCCGACCCGCTATCTGGTGAGCAAGTGAAGGTACTGTGGGTCAAAGGCTCAGGGGGCGATGTCGGCACCATGAAGCTCGATGGTTTTGCCACGCTGTATCAGGACAAACTGGAGGCCCTGAAGGACCTATACCGCGGCGTTGAATTCGAGGATGAGATGGTCGGCTATCTGCCGCACTGTACATTTAACCTGAATCCACGCGCTGCATCTATCGACACGCCACTGCATGCCTATGTCCCGCACGTACACGTCGATCACATGCACCCGGACGCCATCATCGCCATAGCCGCCGCGGCAGATGGAGAAGCGCTTACCCGCGATATATTTGGCCAGGACATTGGCTGGCTCGAATGGAAGCGACCTGGCTATGAGCTAGGCCTGTGGCTGGAAAAGTTTTGCGCTGACAATCCTTCTGCCCGTGGCGTTATTCTGGGCAGCCACGGACTGTTTACCTGGGCAGACAGTGCCGAAGAATGTTACGCGGTGACGCTGGAAATCATCAATCGCGCCATCAGCTGGTTCGCTCAGAGATCCGCCGACCAGTTGACCTTTGGCGGACAGCGCCATCCATCGCGAAGTGCACAGGAGCGCCAGCACATCGCACAGCAACTGATGCCAGTCATCCGCGGACTGACCAGCGCCAGGCAATACCAGGTAGGACATTTCGACGATAGCCCGACCGTGCTCGACTATGTATGCAGTGAGGCGATGCCAACACTCGCCGCACTCGGCACCAGCTGCCCCGATCACTTTCTGCGCACCAAGATTCGCCCGCTAATCGTTGACTACGACCCAGCCGCCGACAACATCGACACAGTGCTGGAAACACTACCCGACGCCATTGCACAGTACCGGGAAGACTACGCCGCCTACTATGATCGCTGCCGGCGCGACGATAGCCCACCAATCAGAGACGCAAACCCAGTGGTTTACCTCATACCAGGCGTCGGCATGATCACCTTTGCCAAAGACAAGGCAACAGCACGCATCAGCGCCGAGTTCTACACCAATGCCATCAATGTCATGCGGGAATCATCGGCCGTATCAACCTACTGCGGCCTTCCGGAGCAGGAAGCTTTTGACATCGAATACTGGCTGCTGGAGGAGGCAAAATTGCAGCGCATGCCCAAACCCAGAGATCTAGCCGGCAGGATTGCGCTGGTCACGGGCGGTGCCGGTGGCATTGGCTCGGCCACTGCTGAACGAATGCTCGCCGCGGGCGCCTGTGTCGTGCTGGCAGACATCGACTCACAATTGCTGGAGCAGACTACTGCGCAACTGATCGAGCGTCACGGTAAGGATCAAGTCAGACAAGTGCTGATGGATGTCACCAGCGAAGTCGAGGTTGCGAACGCACTGGCCCTGACAGTGCGCGAGTTCGGTGGACTGGATATTCTGGTATCAAACGCCGGCATTGCTACTTCTGCAGCAGTGGAAGACACAACGCTCGAGCTGTGGAACAAGAATATGGATATCCTGTCAACGGGGTACTTTCTGGTCTCCAGAGAAACTTTCAAAGTTCTGCGGCGACAACACCTAGGTGGCGCAATCGTGTTTATCGCATCCAAAAACGCGTTGACCGCTTCGGCCGGAGCGTCAGCCTACTGCACCGCCAAGGCTGCAGAGGTACAACTGGCCAGATGTCTGGCGCTGGAGGGTGCGGACGCTGGTATCAGAGTTAATGTGGTGAATCCCGACGCGGTGTTGCAGGGATCGAAAATCTGGTCAGGAGAATGGCTGCAACAACGCGCCGAAGCCTACGGCAAGCAAACCGATGATTTGCAGGATCACTACATAGCGCGCTCACTGCTCAAACGCGCGGTGTTGCCCTCGGACATCGCAGAGGCCAGTTATTTTCTGGTCAGTGATCGATCATCGAAATCCACCGGCAATATCATTAACGTGGATGCAGGCAACGTTCAATCCTTCACCCGGTAGGAATCCCGCTATGCGAATCGACCCCGAACAGATTGCACAACACAATCAAGCTCAACTTCCTGCGCTCGATGCGGACTACGCAGCACTGGGTGAGCAGTTGCAACGAAACGGAATCGATATTGAACAGATCACGGCCCGGGCATCAGCCTTTGGCGTGGCTATACCATCATGGGGTGTTGGAACCGGCGGGACCCGTTTTGCGCGATTTCCGGGCCCTGGCGAACCACGTCATGTGTTCGATAAACTCGATGACTGCGGAGTTATCCACCAACTAATTCAGGCAACGCCGACAGTATCATTGCATATCCCATGGGACGATGAGGATCCCGCTGCCTTGCGGCAACAGGCAGAGCAACTCGGGCTCGGCTTCGACGCGATGAACTCCAATACCTTCCAGGACCAACCCGACCAACCACACTCCTATAAATTTGGATCACTGTCGCATACCGACGAGGCCACACGCGAGCAGGCAATTGCTCACAATTTCCGCTGTATCGAAATTGGCCAGACACTGGGATCGAAAGCGCTCACGATATGGATCGGGGATGGATCTAATTTTCCAGGTCAGACGCATATGGGAAAACAGTTCGACAGGTACCTGGATTCGGCCAAAAAGATCTACGCCAGTCTACCGGATGACTGGCAATTGTTTACCGAACATAAAATGTATGAACCCGCCTTCTACTCCACTGTGGTGCAGGACTGGGGCAGCAACTATCTGATCGCAAGCGAACTGGGCTCCCAGGCAAGCTGTCTGGTCGACCTTGGCCACCATGCTCCCAATGTAAATATTGAAATGATCGTCTCGCGCCTTGCACGTTTTGGCAAACTTGGAGGCTTTCACTTTAACGACTCAAAATATGGGGACGATGATCTGGACTCTGGCTCGATCGATCCGTATCGACTGTTTCTCGTATTCAATGAACTGGTTGATATCGAGCAGCAGCAGGAAAACGAATTTAACCCTGCCTATATGCTCGACCAGTCACACAATGTAACGGATCCAATTGAAAGCTTGATGTGTAGCGCGATTGAGGTGCAACGCGCCTATGTACAGGCCTTACTGGTTAATCGGGCGGCACTCAATAATTATCAGCAAGACAACGACGCTCTGATGGCAGCGCAAACTTTAAAACGCGCATTTATCACCAATGTAGACCCGATACTACAACGCGCCCGCCTGGGCAACGGTGGTGCCGTGGATCCGGTTGGCGCGTTCCGGGCAGCCGGTTATCGGCAACGTGTAGCCACCGAGCGACCGGAAGTACACGGCGCAGCTGGTGGGATAGTCTGACTAAAACCCAGACGTGACAGTGCTCGCTCGATTCAACGGTATTGCCGAACGAACAAACGTAATGCTGACAAATCATCCATTTCCATGATATTGACTATCGGCTGACACGTATTACCCACAAAGAGGGTATTTACCGATCAACCTGGTTGCACTCAACAGAGCTAATGATGGCTTTACGGGCAACAACTTTGCAATAAGTTATTTGCCAGTGTTTACTCGCGCCTGGCAGACACCTTGGGGTAGCAATATTGATGGAAAGACGACAGTACAAACGGATTTCTGCCAGGGCTGGCGATGTCTCTCACCCGAATTACACTTGCATCGATTTTTCCGAAATCGGTATGCGCTTTTCCGCATCACACGCCGTTGCTCGCGGAGAGATGTTCTCTATAGAACTGCAAACGCTCACCGAGCCGGTAAAACTCCTGTGCCGGGTTGTGTGGTGCAACGAACCAGACGCATCCACGGAACGTCGTTTTCAATTTGGCGTTACGTTCGAGGGCTATTCGATGTCAAAACAACGCGTAGTGCGAGAGCTCATCTATTCTCGCAGTTAAGCTCAACTTTGCAGAGCAGCACCAGTGTTACCTCTCGACCTCAAAGCGACGCTCGCACATGAAATATCAACGCCAGTGCTTCTCTACACCAGTGTAGGCAGCCCCCGGCAACTCACCCTCTCTAACAAATGCGTCGAGCACATTGCGCATAATAGTGGCGACGTTGTTCCCTCCACCTTTACAGGGCAACGCCTGGCTCCAGCTGATTGATCCAGCCGCAAAGACGGCACCGTGGTTTTGGGAGTTGAAGTAAATCATGTCGGCTCGTACCTGTGCATCCTGCGAACCGCCACGGCCCGGGAAAGCATAGGTGATGTCTCCGGATACCAGCGGGTGGTTGTCGGTATGACCGATTGATGGCGCTACGTTACTCTGCAGTATGCTTCAGCGTACTGTCGGATTCGGAAACAGCCACTGACTTTTCAGGGCATGAAATAGCATTGGGTTTCCTCCGGCCGCGTTTGCTCTACCCTAACATGATCTGGTTCCAGTTCAATAGTGGCATACGTTCGCACCCGAACAGCCTCAAGATAATCTCAATCCCGGTTGGCGGACACACCTGCCAGCGTATCCCTGACTTCAAGCCTTTTTATTTCCGAAAGATTCTTTGATCCAGCATTGTTAATGCGCCTTTCAGGTCAAGATCTGCCACCTCGGCAGCATCAAAACCGGCCTGCACTGTGCGCAAATGTGATT
>CAZNIS010000076.1:4045-35563 GCA_964573105.1 uncultured Granulosicoccaceae bacterium | reverse complement strand
GGCGACGGCTATGGCTGGAACGGTGTGGCGAGCTGTGTCGTCGGCAGCGACCGTCCAACGCCGCAGGGCGGCAACACAAACGCCACCTGTGTCGATGAAGATGGCGATGGCTGGGGCTGGGACGGCAGTCAGTCGTGCCGCATATCGGCGGGCGCCTCATCCAGTGGCGGCGGCGCGCCTTGCATCGATGACGACGGCGATGGCTGGGGTTGGGATGGCAGCAACAGTTGCAGGACCCAGGCGGCACTAGCCAGCGGCCCCGCCTCGATCACCGATCTGGTGCTGGTCACGGGTCAGTCCAATGCGCTCGGCGCCGGCACCGCCTTCGACTGGTCGCTGGATCGCGGGCACAGCCAGGTCTATGCGTTTACTGACTCTGGTTGGCGGATCGCCGACCTGCGTCAGGTCTGGGATCTGGGTTGGCATCCACGGACCAATCCCGGCACAGATCCGCACAACAATTTCGCCCTGCACTTTGGCAAGAGACTGGTCCAGCGCGACCCGTCGCGAGTGGTCGGATTTGTACTCGCCAGCGCCCCTGGTCAGCCAATCTCGCACTGGTCGTACAACAGCGATTTCTACAACTCGATCCGCGCCAAGGTCTCGCGCGCGATCAACCAGCTGCCGCACAAATCACAGCTCGATGGCATCCTCTTTCACCAGGGCGAGAGCGACGGCGCGGACAGCAACAGCTACGGACAAGACCTGCGCAACCTGATCCACAACCTGCGCTCCGAGCCCTGGTTCGACTACGGCAGGCCTTTCATCTGCGGAGAAACTGCGCGCCTGCCGGTCAACAACCAGCTCAATTCGCTGAACCGCGACACCGACCCCTACACCGGTTGCGTGCAGGCATCCAACTTACCTGTCCACCTCGATGAACAGCACTTCACCGCCAGCGCGCTGCGCGCCCTCGGTGCTCGCTATGCCGACCGCTACCTGTCGATCGTCGACTAGCACGCCAGGCGTTGAACGGGCAAAAAAGCAGCGGATATGCTATGTTCGCGGGCTTTTTTAATGGTCGTACTTCGATAGATGAATCTACCCCAGGTGCTCGCCACTCCCGCCAAATCCCGCAACCACTGGGGCCAGCTCTACGGTAGCAGCGCGGCGCTCGCGATCGCCGAGCTGACGGCGCGGCGCGAGGGCATCACCGTCGTGGTCACCTCGTCGATGGCAGAGACCTATCGGGTCGAGGATGCGCTCCGCTTTTTCATCGCGGACAACACACCGATACTCGCCTTTCCCGATTGGGAAACCCTGCCCTACGATCTGTTCTCACCGCACCAGGAAATCATCTCACAGCGGTTAAAAACCCTGTATCAACTGCCCTCGCTGGATCGCGGTGTGCTGGTGCTGCCGGTATCCACGCTGATGCAGAAACTCTGCACCCCGGAATATCTGCATCAGCACGCGCTGATGATACGAGCAGGCGATGAACTGCCGATTGAGGATTTTCGCGAACGGCTGACCCACGCCGGCTATCGCAACGTCAGCGAGGTCACTGAACACGGTGAATTCGCGGTGCGCGGATCGCTGCTCGATCTGTTCCCAATGGCCAGCGACACGCCGTTTCGCATCGACTACTTCGACAACGAAATAGAGAATATCTACACCTTCAGTCCGGACGATCAAATCGCCCATAGCGACAACCGTATCGACAGTGTCGAAATGCTGCCGGCGCGCGAATTTCCGATGGACGATGAGGCGATCAAACGATTTCGCCAGGGCTTTCGCCAGCAGTTCGATAACAGCCGCGAGAGCCCGATCTACCGCGATGTCAGCAATGGCGTAGCGCCATCGGGTATCGAGTACTACATGCCGCTGTTCCTGACCGGCATGGCAACGATTTATGACTACTTGCCGGCCGACACCGGCATGGTGCTTTACGGCGACTGCAAGGGCTCGATGGAAGCGTTTTTCGAGCAAACGCAAGAGCGCTACGAACAGCGCCGCCACGACGTTGAACGCCCGGTGCTCTCCCCCGAACAACTCTATGCCGATGCGGCCGAGACCATGGCGGCGACCAACAAGCTGCCAACCATTCATATTCAACACCCGGAGCTTGAGGAATCCCGCAGCCACTACAATTTCAAGACCCAGGGCCCGGGCAAATACCCGCTGACGCCCCGTCTTGAACGACCGATGGGGCTGCTGCTCGACCATCTGGCCGAGCGCGACGGCCGGGTGCTGTTCGTCGCCGAATCACCTGGTCGCCGCGAGTCCTTCCATGAAAACCTGACCGGCAGCCGGCTCAACGTCACCACCGTCGACAGCTGGGCAGCATTTCTCGACTCGGATCGACAATACTGTATCTGCACCGCGCCGCTCGAAGAAGGTCTGGAGATCGCCGACGGCTCGATCAGCATCATTTGTGAGTCCCAGCTGACCGGCAATCTGGCCGGCGGCGCACGACGCCAGCGGCGCCGCACCCGCGACAGCGACGCGATCATCGCTAATCTATCAGACCTGCGCATCGGCGCACCGGTCGTTCACATCGATCACGGTGTCGGCCGCTACCTCGGGCTGGTGTCATTGGATGTCGGCGACAGCAACAACGAATACCTTGCCCTTCAGTACGCCAAGGACGACAAGCTCTACGTACCGGTCTCGTCACTGCATTTGATCAGCCGTTACACCGGAGCCTCCGAGGAAACAGCTCCACTGCACCGGCTCGGCGGTGAGCAGTGGCAGAAGGTTAAAAAGCGCGCCGCCCAGAAGGCCCATGACGTGGCCGCCGAGTTGCTCGACATTCACGCCAGACGCGCCGCTCGCAAGGGCTTCGCCTTTCCATCGCAGGCCAGCAACTATCCGGTGTTTGCCGAAACCTTTGCGTTCGAGGAGACCCCCGATCAGGCGCGCGCGATCGAAGAAGTCGTCGACAACATGCGCTCGGAACAACCGATGGATCGCGTGGTGTGCGGCGATGTTGGCTTTGGCAAGACCGAAGTCGCCATGCGTGCCGCGTTTGTCGCGATCGATGCCGGCAAGCAGGTAGCGGTGCTGGTACCCACCACGCTGCTCGCGCACCAGCACCACAAGAACTTCATGGATCGCTTTGCCGACTGGCCGGTGCGAATCGAGGCGCTGTCTCGATTTCGCGGCGCGAAAGAACAGGAGCGCGTGATCAAGGCGCTGGAGACAGGTCATGTCGATATCGTGATCGGCACCCACAAATTGCTGCAAAAAGGGGTCACGTTCAAAAATCTTGGGCTGGTGATTATCGATGAGGAGCACCGCTTTGGCGTGCGCCACAAGGAGCACATGAAAGCACTGCGCTCCGAGGTCGACATCCTGACCCTGACCGCCACACCGATTCCACGAACCCTCAACATGGGGCTCGCCGGTCTTCGCGATTTGTCTATCATCGCCACGCCACCGCCGAATCGGCATCCGATCAAGACCTTCGTCGGCGAGTGGTCTGACACCCAGATAAAAGAGGCCATTCAACGCGAACTGGCGCGCGGCGGCCAGGTGTATTTTCTGCACAACGAGGTCAAGTCGATCGAGAAAATCGCCCGTCAGATCAGCGAGATCGTGCCCGAGGCGACGGTGCGATTTGCCCATGGACAAATGCGCGAGACCGAACTCGAACCGATCATGCTCGACTTCTACCACCAGCGCTTCAACGTACTGGTGTGCACCACTATCGTGGAGAGCGGCATCGACGTGCCGACCGCCAACACCATCATTATCAACCGTGCCGATAAACTCGGGCTCGCCCAGTTACACCAGCTGCGCGGTCGGGTCGGCCGATCACACCATCGCGCCTATGCCTATCTGGTCACACCGCCGCAAAAGCTGATCACAGCCGACGCCGAAAAGCGCCTGTCGGCAATCGAATCTATCGAGGATCTCGGCGTCGGTTTTACCCTCGCCACACACGATCTGGAGATTCGCGGCGCCGGCGAGTTGCTCGGCGATGAACAGAGCGGGCAGATTCAGGAAATCGGTTTTACGCTCTACACCCAGTTGCTGGAGCGCGCGGTCGATGCGCTAAAGTCCGGCCGTATTCCGGATATTGATGCGCCACTTGCTAAAGCCACTGAAGTTGAGCTCGGCCTGCCGGCCATACTGCCGTCCGACTATGTCGATGATGTACACACCCGGTTGATTCTCTACAAGCGCATCGCCAACGCCCGCAGCGACGAGGAACTAGATCAACTGCGCGTCGAGCTGATCAACCGTTTCGGTCTGTTGCCCGATCCGGCCAAGCATCTTTTCGATGCTACGGCCTGCAAGCTGCGCTGCGAGACACTGGGCATTACGCGGCTCGAATCCAGTGCCAGTGGGGGTCGCGTGGTGTTTACCGACGAACCCAACATCGATCCGACGGTACTGATCACGCTGATCCAGCAGTCGCCGAATGAATTTCGATTCGATGGTAAAAATACGCTAAGGTTCAGCGCTGATCTGGAAGACCCGCAGTTGCGGCTCGATTATGTCGACAAGCTGCTGACAAAATTCAGTTTGAAAGAGGCTGCCTGATTTACCATGAGATTGATGCACCTGCTGTTGTGTGGGTTACTCCTGCTGACCGCCCGTTCGGCGATCGCGGTCAACTATGACGTTGAGCTTATTATTTTCGAGCACGCGCGCCGCACCTCGGTTGGTGCCAGCGACTCGCTGCTGGTGCCCGTCGTTAACGGCACCCGCAACCTCCCGCAAAACCAGCCTCAGCCTGGCATCGACAACACCTTCAGCGCGCTGCCGCAATTGCGCCTGCTGGACGAGGCGGCAAAAATCGATGCGTCAGGTGATTACCGCATGCTCTATCACGGCGGCTGGCGACAACCGGCCCTGGCTGAACAGGAAGCCCCGTGGATGCGCATTGAGCTTGGCGAGTCAAAACAGATGTACATGGAGCGCGCCGACAGCGACGATCCGACCTTTCGGGTTGCCTGGGCTACACCACCGTTTAACGCCGACGCCGGCTACACCGCTACCACATCACACCGGCTGGCCGGTGCGGTGCGGGTTTGGGTCGGTCGCTTTCTGCACCTTGAAAGTCAGCTCGCATTCACCCCGACAGACGCGACCCGATCGTTCAGAATTCAGTCGGATCGGCGCATGCGCAGCCGCCGGCTGCACTACATCGATCACACCCGGATCGGCATCATCGCGAAGATATTTCCGGTCGACGAAACCGCCGCCAATTAACCGTTGAGCACAAAGCAATCATGATCAAAGGCGTCAAGGAACTGGTCGCAGAGGCGAACGCAATCGTCGAGACCATCAGCGTTGAACAGGCGTTGCCACTGCATGGCGACGACGATGTGATGATCGTCGATATTCGCGACATTCGCGAGCTGCAGCGCGAGGGTCGCATTCCGGGCTCGGTACACGCCCCGCGCGGCATGCTGGAATTCTGGGTCGATCCGCAAAGCCCCTACCACAAAGAGATATTCGCCAGCGGCAAACGCATGGTGCTGCACTGCGCATCCGGCTGGCGCTCGGCGCTCGCCGCCCGATCGCTGCAGGAAATGGGCGTCGAGAACGTCTGCCACATGGACGGCGGGTTCAAGGGCTGGCAAGCCGCAGGTGGCCCGGTCGAAGAGAAGAAATAGTCAGCGCACACAGTTCAGATTGCATTCAGACGCCAAATCCTATGATCCGGGCGTACCTTGCAATCACACGGAGAACAACGTGCGCAAAATACTCAGCAATAAACGCCTTGCCGGACTGTTCGCCGGGATTCTTTTCAGCACCGGGGCCGCAGCCGGCGGACCGGTCACCTACACTGACCACGCCCGTGTGGTCCACGTAGAACCTCGCTATCGCACTGAATTGATACGCGAGCCACAACGCGTTTGCAATTTCGTCCCCCACCGCCCGCACCGCGGTCACACCGACCATCGTCACGGTTATCGCCACGACAGCGGTGCGACCATTGTCGGTGGCGTGATTGGCGGCGCCATCGGGCACCACCTGACCCGCACGGTGAACGGCCGCGCTAACGCCGGCGCAACACTGGCTGGCGCTGTAATCGGTGCGACCGTCGCGAATGCGCGCCATTCACAGCGCCACCGTCCCGGCCGATACCATGATGACGACAGGCACTCCGGTCGCAGACACTGCACGACGACCACCGTCACGCGTGAGCACCGAGTACCTGACGGCTATCAGGTAACCTATGTCTATCGGGGCAATCGCTTCGAGACACGCACCCGACGCCACCCGGGCAAGCGCATTCCGGTTACGATTACCATCTCGGCTGGCAGCCACTGATCCGGTTGACGGCTATCAGTGGCAAAGGCAGTCTCAACGCCAGCCGTAACAAGCACTGGATCACACTTTGAATATGCACTCCAGACTGAAATTCGCCCGCAACGCGCTCTTACCCGTGGTGATGTTGATTGCCGCGCTGACGTTTGTCAGCGCGCCGGTTCACGCCTGTCAGACACCCGATAAGGACGCCGCCGTTGCAAAGGTATTGTCCGATCACCCGGGTGGCAAAATCCTCAAGGTCGAGGAAAAGAAATCCAAGTCAAACAGCTGCTCGGACCTGAAGATTCGAGTACTGGTCAACGGAACGGTAAAACTGGTCGTCATCAAGGGACGCTAATCATGCGCGCACTGATCATCGAAGACGAAGATACGCTGCGAAACCAGATTGTCGAGGCGCTGCAGAGCGAGGGTTTTGCTATCGATGCGGCTGCCGACGGAGTCGAGGGGCTATACCTCGCCCGCGAAATGCCCATTGACGTTGCAATCGTCGATCTGGGCCTGCCCGAAATCGATGGCATGGAAATCATCAAGACCGTTCGCGACGAGGGTCACCTGTACCCGATTCTGATTCTCACCGCTCGCGATCGCTGGCAGGATCGCGTTGAGGGGCTTGAGGCCGGAGCCGACGACTATCTGGGCAAACCCTTTCACCTCGAGGAGTTGCTGGCACGTCTGCGCGCGCTGCTTCGACGGGTCGGCGGCTGGGCGCAGTCGCAACTGGATTTTGGCCAGATGCGGATCGAGACCCGCGAGCAGCAGGTGTTTGTATGCGATGCCGAGATTTCGCTGACCGCCTACGAGTACAAGGTCCTCGAATACCTGGCACTGCATGCCGGCGAGGTTATCTCCAAACCGACGCTGCTGGATCACCTCTACGAAGAGGACACCGAGCGCGACACCAACGTGCTGGAAGTCTTCGTGCGCCGACTGCGCCGCAAGCTCGATCCTGACAGCACACTCAACCCGATCGAGACCCTGCGCGGTCGCGGCTATCGCTTCGCACTGGAGCGCGCGGCTACAGACCCTGCATGAATTCGATTGCAGTACGGCTGTTGCTGGCCGCCTCGATCGTACTCGCGCTGTTCATCTCGATTACCATCTACACCATCCAGAGTGCGGTCGATATCCGCTCGGAGCAGGCGCAGTTCACCCGTTTGCAGGGGCAGATGTACGCGCTGCTGGGCGCGGTGGATATCGACGCGGACGGCACCGTCAATGTTGCGGTTGAGGATCTGCCCAACCCGCTGATGGCGCAGCCGATGTCAGGCGAATACGCCGAGATTCGCGACAACCAGGCACAGAAAAGCTGGTCGACACCGTCGCTCGCGGCCGAACTGCCGAACGATCCGGAAGGGGCGATTGGCGAATGGCGTTACAGCAACGAGGAGACGCCGGAACTGGGACCGTTGTTCGTTGTTCGATTCGCGGTCGAGTGGCAGATGAACGATGGGCCGGCCATGCCCTATCAGTATGTCATTGCCAGCAGCAGTGCGGAATTTATACAACGCCGAGATCAGTTCAATCGAAACATCTGGCTCGCCATGCTCAGCATGGGCGGCCTGATGCTGATGCTGATGACACTGATTCTCGCCTGGGGGCTGCGCCCGCTGCGCAAACTCTCCAGCCAGCTGCGTGAGATCGAAGCCGGCGAGCGCGAATCACTGCCGACCCGTCTGCCGGTCGAGCTGCGCCCGCTGACCGGCAGTATTAACACGCTGATTGCGACCGAACGCAATCGCCGCAAGCGCTATCGCAACACGCTCGACGATCTGGCCCACAGCCTCAAGACTCCGCTCAGCGTATTGCGCAACATGAGCGTCTCCCCGCCAGACAGCGATGACGAAATCAGCGGTCAGACTGAACGCATGAACGAGATAGTCAGCTATCACATCAAACGCGCAGACGCCGGCAGCAAACGACTGCTGACCCCGCCATTACCACTCAGCGCATCCATCGAGCGGATGATCTCAACCATGCAAAAGGTTTACGCCGATCAGGCGATCACGTTTGAGCTGCAGGTCGATCCTGAAATCAGCGCCCGTATCGACGCTGCCGACTGGCTGGAAATCCTTGGCAACCTGCTCGACAACGCCTGCAAATACGGCGCGACTCGAATCGCGGTCTCGGCAGACACCAGCGATGAATTCACCTCAGTATTGATCGACGACGACGGCCCTGGCTTCCCACCCAACGCCACCGAAAAGTTGCTCGATCGTGGCGCCAGGGCTGACACCCGCAAAGAGGGCCAGGGCATCGGCCTGGCAGTGAGTCGCGAGTTAATTGAAAACTATGGCGGCGCCCTCGCCCTGCACCAGTCGCCGATGGGTGGTGCGCGAATCCGTATTGATTTGCCAACCTGGCAATAATTTTCGGCAATAACCGATCGAACAAACTGGCACGCGCCGCCAACTAGCCCAAAAGTTGAAAAGATGAGACATCATCCATCTCGCCGCAACTTTCATGGTTCACCGACTCAAAACCCTTCGCAGCCGTTATCGCGTGCTGCCGGCATTGTTAACTGCAACGCTCGTCAGTGGCTGCTTTGGCGATGGTGGCTCCGCCACCATTACCGAGACACCAGTCTATGATGATGCCTACTGGGCAGCGCTCGCACAGCACTACGAGCCGTTCGTACCCGAGCCAAACATTGGCCAGGCGCAAGGCCCGGAAGATCTTATCAATGAGGGCAGATGGAGTGAGGTAATTGCCTGGCCTGAGATCGCCACCGGTGCCGCCAATCTGCCGGATGGACGCATTATGACCTGGTCTTCGACCGGCGAGCGCAACTTCGGCGGGGGCACACCTTTCACCCACGGCTCCATTTTTGATCCCAACACCAGTCTTTTCACCACCAAAGACAACCAGGTGCACAACACGTTTTGCGCGGGTGTGTCGCTGCTGCCCGATGGTGAGATCTTCGCCGCCGGTGGCGGTGCCACAATCACCACCACCAGCATCTACGCAGACGACGAGTGGTCGCTGGTCGAGGATATGCAGCGCCCGCGCTGGTATGCCACCAGCACCACGCTTGCGACCGGCCAGGTACTGACCTCGCTGGGCGACAAGTTTCAGCCGTATCCGGAAATGTGGACACCCAATCAGGGCTGGGAACTGCGCACCAATCTGTCGATGCAGACCGTGCTCGACGATGCCACTGGCGTCAACGGACAGCGCCACTGGTATCCGGCCATGATGGTCGCACCCGACGGCACGCTGATTCACCCGGGGCCCACCAGCCAGCTTTTCTCCCTCGACCCATCAAACCCTGCTGGCGTCATACCGCACGGCTCACGTGAAGCGGTCGATCAGCACCGGCTCTACAACACCACCGTTATGTACGACGTCGGCAAACTGCTGGTCGCAGGCGGTGGCACCCCGGCGCGGTCATCCGCCGTGCTGATCGATGTCAACAGCAGCACCCCCAGCGTCACCGCCGCCAGTCCGATGAATCTTCCACGCTCCATGCACAACAGCGTGGTGCTGCCCAATGGCGAAGTACTGGTCATCGGCGGCAACAGCACTGGTGTGCAATTCAGCGACGACGGCACCCAGCTGGTCCCCGAGATCTGGAATCCGGACACCGGCGTCTGGAGCACGCTCGCCCCGCACTCGGTGCCGCGCAACTATCACTCCACAGCACTGTTGCTCAAAGATGGTCGTGTGGCAGTGATGGGCGGCGGCCTGTGTGGCGGCTGCGCCACCAATCACCAGGATGGCGAGATCTTTGAACCGCCCTATCTGTTTGATGCCAATGGCAACCCGGCCGCCCGGCCGAGCATCACCGCCGGTGTCAGCACTGGCAACGCCGGCGATACGGTCAGCCTGACCGGCAGCGACGACATCGTCGAATTCAACATGCTGCGGCTGGTCGCGCTGACACACCATCACACGTCCGATCAGCGCATGGTGCCTGTCCCGTTTCAAAAGCCTGCTACCGGCAGCTACGAGCTGGCATTACCGGCCAACCCGAACGTTGTGCTGCCCGGTTACTACTGGGTGTTCGGCCTCAACGCGCAGGGCGTGCCATCGATTGGACACACGATAAAGATTGGCGTCACCGAACCACTCGACAGCACAGACGTGCCAGACACCAACGCCGTCACCTACGAATACTACGAAGGCACCTGGAACAATCTGCCTGATTTTGACAGCCTGACCGCACTCGCGACCGGCGAGCTCAACAGCTTCAATCTGTCGGCCGCACAGCAGCAGGATTTCTTTGCCATGCGCTTCACCGCGAAGTTGATGGTACCGGCCGACGGCCAGTACACCTTCTTTACCAACTCCGACGACGGCAGTCAGCTTTTCATCGATGGCCAAATGGTCGTCAACAACGATGGCCTGCATGCGCCGGTTGAAAAACAGGGGTCGATCGCGCTGACCGCAGGTGAGCACGATATCGTCGTCACCGTGTTCGAGAAGACCGGCGGCCAGTCGCTCGCCGTGCAGTGGTCTGGCCCGGGCATCACGAAACAGGACGTCACCGGTGCGCTGGTCTCGCAGGTGCCAGAGCCGGTTGACCCGGTCGACCCGGTGGATCCTCCGGCACCCAATCTGGTCACCAATGGTGACTTCGAACAGGGCACCAGCAGCTGGCTCAGCTGCTCGGATAACACGGCGATTGCCGCCAGCAATGACAGTTTCAACGGCACCGGCGCCGCTTTGATCGAGGGCTGTGCCTACGCCGAGTTTGCCGTGAGCGCTGGCGAAACCTACGATCTTTCCTGCGCCGCCAACGGTAACGGCAGCGGCTTTGCCAGTATTTCAATTACCTTCAACAACAGCGACTACGTCGCACAAGGTTCTGATGAACTGGCAGTGTCAGGGAATAGCTACGCCAACTACAGCACACGCCAGGTGGCACCGGCAACCAGCACCACCGCAGCCCTGACGCTCTATGCTGAAAACGGGGCCGCGCTGTTCGACGACTGTCGCGTCAATGTGTCGACCAATGGTCCGATCGAACCAGAGCCGGAACCCGAGCCTGAACCTCAGGAGCCAGAGGGCAATCTGATCGCCAATGCAAGCTTTGAACAGGATCAGGCCGGCTGGTCAAGCTGCGCGACTGACACGACCATGACGGGCTCCAACGATGCATCCGGTGGACTGCGAGCGTTGCAGCTGCAGGGCTGTGCGTTCACCGAGTTCGACGTGCTGGCCAACCAGGCGTATCGCCTGAGCTGCAGCGGCAAAGCGGGCAGTGCCAGCTATGCGAGCATCACATTGTCGTATTCCGACGCTGGCTATACCGAGTTGGCGGCCCAGGAGATCCCGCTCACAAGTGTTGAGTATGGATCGTACACGCTGGACCTGACCGCACCGGTCAACAGCGTCAACGGTGCGCTCACGGTTTACGCCGACGGTGCACCGGCACTGTTCGACAGCTGTTTTGTCACACCGGTCAGCGCTGCACAATAGGGATTGGTGGACACAAAAAAGCCGGCCATCAGGGCCGGCTTTTTTACTGGCAATACGAGTCTTTCTATCCCGCGCTGGTCAGCGCCCGATCCAGTGCATCGACCACTTCATCCAGATCAGCCTGCGTGCAGATGAGCGCCGGGCTCAGACACAGGGTGTTGTTAAAGTCATCGAAACTGCGATTGGTGCGACCGATAATCACACCGTCTTTCATGCAGTCTGCCGCGATCTGTGCCGCCACAGATTCATGCACCGGTTCCTTGCTGGCGCGATCTTTAACAAGCTCCATCCCGACAAACAAACCTTTGCCTCTCACCTGACCAATCATCGGGTGTTTCTGCTGCAGGTTCTGCAGTCTGTCGAGCAGGTATTCACCCATTTTCGCTGCATTCTCGACCAGGTTTTCGTCTTCGATAATGCGAATGTTTTCAAGCGCGGCAGCCGGGCCGGACGCACAGCCACCAAAGGTGCTGATGTCGCGAAAGTAACTCATCGGATCGTCGGGGTTGGCCTTGAAGCGATCGAAGATTTCCTCGGTGGTGACGGTGCAGGCGATCGCCGCATAGCCGCTGGCAACGCCCTTGGCCATGGTGACAAAGTCCGGTTGAATACCATAGTGTTGATAGCCGAACCATTTGCCGGTGCGGCCCAGACCGCAAACGACTTCGTCGATATGCAACAGCACATTGTA
This sequence comes from uncultured Granulosicoccaceae bacterium, assembly GCA_964573105.1. Taxonomy (GTDB): domain Bacteria; phylum Pseudomonadota; class Gammaproteobacteria; order Granulosicoccales; family Granulosicoccaceae; genus CAKZSB01. The sequence goes on along the minus strand of CAZNIS010000076.1, from coordinate 23,226 downwards.
CTGCTTGCAGATTTGCTGAATCGTCTCCCAATAGCCCTCTGGCGGCGTGATTACCCCACCACCGGCTGTGATCGGCTCAAGCACCACCGCACCTACCGTGTCGGCACCTTCACGCAGGATGATCTTCTCCAGTTCGCGGGCGGCCAGTTCACCGTAGTTGTCCACGTCACCGTACTGGCTGCGATACTCCAGACAGTGCGGCATCTCGATGAAGCCAGGCGCAAACGGGCCATATTGATCTTTGCGCTGCGATTGTCCACAGCTGCTTAGCGCACCAATGGTGGTGCCGTGATAGTCACGGTCGCGGTAGATGATCTTGTGTTTGGTGCCGCCATTCTCGATCGCCGCCAGCTGGCGCACCATCTTGTAGACCTTTTCATTGGCCTCGGAACCGGAATTCGAGAAGTACACGCGGCTCATGCCTGGCATTTTCTCGATCAGTTTTTCGGCGAACATAGCGCCCGGGACGTTGCCCGCCGAGTTGGCGAAGTAGCACATTTTCACCAGCTGATCGCGCACCGCATTGGCGATCCGCTCGCGACCGTAACCGACGTTGACGGTCCATACGCCGCCGGATACCGCATCGAGATATTCCTTACCGTTGGCGTCGCTGATGCGCATGCCACTGCCGCTGACCATCACCGGTGGCTTGCCGGATTCGAAATTCTTGTGCTGCGTGATATGGTGCCACACGTGGCTCTGGTCGCTCTCGACGACAGCATCCATATCCAGATCGGAGTAATCCAGTGACATATTCGGGCCTCACAGGTTGATGCAACAGCAGCTTGTTTCAATGCTGCAGATTGGGGCCTGACGAGGCCAATGTGAAGCGACAACAACGGTAAAAAGGTAGGTCCAGAACTACCGGTTTCACAATTTCGCCCGCCAACCAGCAGGCACCTGCGTCGCACCCGGCGCGGATGCGACGCGATGACTGCCCTACTCCTCTATAGCAGCTGTCAGCGATTGCGTGTCATCCTCAAAGACGATTTCCACGCGTCGGTTGAGCTGCCGCCCGGCCGCGCTGTCATTGCTGGCAACTGGTTGTTCTTCGCCCAGACCACTGGTATCGATACGCGCGGAATCCACGCCGCGCGCCTCAAGTGCCCCCTTGATGGCCAGTGCCCGATTGATCGAGAGCTCGAGGTTGTATTCTGGATCTCCGGTGTTGTCGGTGTGACCCTCGATCAACACGGTGCGCTCGTCGTACTTGCGCATAAAGCCTGCAACCTTGTCGATGTTCTGAATCGCCCCGGATTTGAGCGTCGCCTTGTCGGTGTCGAACAACACATCGCCAAGCGTCAGCACCATGCCTCGATCTGTGTGTTTCGCCTGCAGTTCCTTCAACGCTTCAAGCTCTGCGGTTCGGGCGGCAAGGCGCGCCTCGCGGGCCGCCACCTCACGCTGCAGGCGGTTCGCCTCCTCCGCCAGACGCGCGGCTTCAAGCCTTGCCGCCTGTGCCTCATCGGCACGCAGACCTGCAACCGTTTGGCTGTGCAGCAGGCGCAACTGCCCTACATCCTCGCTGGCGACGCGAGCCGCGGCAGTTTGCTCTGCAATCAGAATCTGCTGATGTGCAAGGTAGGCCTGTTGCGTGACAACGCCTTTGCCTTTCTTGTCGCGCCAGGCGCGATCAGCGGCCGTAAAACTCTGGTGTGCACGTTGCCACTCCTGTTTGGAAAACTCGCTCACCTCTGGGTTGGCACTGGCGCGCTCATAGGCGATACGGGCGGCGTCAAGCTCGCTGTTGACGGCAAGCTTTGATGCACATCCTGATAACAGCAGCAATGACGCACACAGCGTCAGCAACGGTTCAATCCGACCATTGTTTTTCATTGTTAGGATCTCGGTGTTGAATTTGAAATGGGTAGGTGGTCGCCGGAGGCTCAGTAGGCGTCAGACGAGGCGTGCTCTTCAACCGCCGGCCGCAGCGCCTCTATCGACGCCTCTATCTGATCGCGCTGCTGCTGAGTCTGGCGCGCTTTAGAAGTGGCGGCGGCCAGTTGCGCATCGATGGTCGCCTGCTCCAGCAGGCGTTTTGCCGCATCGTGTTTTTTCTTTTTCATCAACGCCTGCGCATCGCTGAGTTTGCGCTGCGCGTCGCTATAGAGTTCGGCGGCGTGCGTATCGGCGCTCTGCTCACTGGCAACCGCCAGCGCGTTTTCGGCGTGCTGCAGTTCTACGCGCGGCGGCGGGGTACTCGAACATGCGGCGATGGTGATAGCAATCGCAAGCGTTGCAGCGGCGCGATTCAAGGGTTTGCTGTTCATTGGCGGGAATGCTCCATTCTCGATACCGGATCGGGTCAGAGGTCCCGATCATCTCGAGTGGTGCATCGGCGCAAACCAACCGGCATTGATCAAATGCGGTGCTTCATGAATCTCCTGTAATACAGCAAAAATCGTCTGTTTTTATCTTTAGTGACTGTTTTTCAGCCACTTGTGTTCACTTTGAAAAGATTCAGTCAACACTGCCAGCCGCTATTCAGTCACGTTCGGCATCTGCCTCGGCCACACGTGCGGCGTTGTAGCGCTGGCCAACAACGGTGTCCTCGTTGATCAAGGCATCGAGTTCCGACACCGTTGCCGCATCGAGTTCGATATCGCCAGCACCGGCATTTTCCTGCATGAAGTCGATGTGCTTGGTGCCAGGAATCGGCACCATGGTGCCGCCACGCTGTGCGAGCAACCAGGCCAGTGCCAGTTGCGCCATGCTGCAATTACAACGATCGGCAATCTCGCCATATTTCACTAACAGCTTACTGTTCTCGGCAAAGGCTTCGGGCTCAAAACGTGGCCGCGCGATGGTGCAACGCAGATCGCTTTCAGGCAACTGACTGACATCGACCGCTTTGCCGGTCAGGAACGCACGCGCCAATGGAGAAAACGGCACAAATGTCACCCCAAGCTCGTCACACACATCCAGTACCCCGCGCTCAGGGGTTCGGCTCCACAGCGAATATTCAGACTGCAGTGCCGCGATCGGATGCACCGAATGCGCGCGCCTGAGATTCTCGCTGCACACTTCAGACAGACCGATTTCGCGGACCTTGCCCTGCTCGACCAGTCGAGCCAGCGCGCCGACGCTGTCCTCGATCGGAATCGCCGGATCGACTCGATGCAGGTAGTACAGATCGATGACATCCGTCTGCAGGCGTTGCAGACTCGCCTCACAGGACTGCATGATCAAATCGGGATCGCCGTTGGTGCCCTCGCGTGACAGGCCGCATTTAGTAGCCAGAACATAGTCATCGCGTCGGCTGCCCAGCGCATTGCCAATCAAAGTTTCGTTGTGCCCTGAGCCATACACCATTGCGGTATCGAGCATCCGGTAACCGGCATCCAGCGCCTCGTTCAACAGGCGGGTCGAGACCGCATCATCGGCCGGACCATAACCGGAAGACATATTCATGCAGCCCAGTCCAATGGATGAGACGGTCAGACTGCGGATCTTTCTGCTGTGCATAGGGGTGTCGACGCCATAATCGGGGCGATAAGAGTACACTAGTTTCCCGTGTAGCCGCCGGTCGCCACTCGATCGCAAATCAACTGCCCCATCCCGTGAGGAATACGCTTGCAAAACGCCACCAAAAAACCACCGGTGTGGCTCGCCTACACCGCCGCCTTTCTGGGTGTCTGCAGTCATGCCTCCAGTGAATTTTTCGCCAAATTATCAGGGCTGCAGGGTGGCGAGACATCGGTCTGGCGTTTCATGCTGGGTGGCGCGGCGCTGCTGGTGGTGGCTTTGCTCGGCCGCGAGTCGCGCGACCTGATGACTCCGCTGCGAAAGGATTTTCTCGCCATCGTCTGCCTGTCACTATTCGGCATGGCACTGGCGCAATTTATCTTTCACTTGTCGCTGGACTACGCCTCCGCGGTTCAGGTGGCGACCATGGTTACCATCATGCCGATCGTCGTCGTATTTGTCGCTCGCGTGGTCGAGGGCACGCCGATAACCACCGCCAAACTGATCAGCGGCATCGGCGCATTTCTTGGCTGCATGCTGCTGCTGACCGACGGTTACCTGGCCGAGTTGCAGGGCTCCGGCACTTCGTTGCGAGGTGTATTGATGGCGCTGACCTGCGCGATCCTCGGCGCCACCTATCTGGTGCTGGTCAAACCCTACATTCAGCGCTACGGCGCGGTTCGAATGACCACCTACACCTTTGTTCTGGGCTTTTTTGCCCTTTGGACAGTCGTGGGCCTGATCTGGGGTAACTGGGTCAATCCACTGTCTTTGCCCGACCGGCCACCGGTGCAAATGGGTTCAATCCTCGCGCTCGGCATCTGGAATACCTGCATCGGATTCGTGCTCTGGTTCTGGGGCTTGTCCAACGTGCCGGATGTGGCACGCGGCAACTACCTGTTCTTTCTAAAACCGGTGCTGGCGCTGATCCTCGCCTACTTTCTGCTCGCAGAGACCATCACCGCCACCCAGCTTCTGGCCATTTTCGCTATCACCGCGTTTGTCGCAGCAGAGATCTTTTACGATCAGATTGTCGCGTGGCGGAATGAAAGGCGAGCTGGCAAAACTACATAAATCAACCCCGCCGCCCTTTACAATTACGGATAATCCCGTATTCTCTGATTAGGAGTCCAACAATTCATTCGAGGTCATTTTCCTCGACTTACAATCATTCGGGCAGTTTATCGGTCCCGCTGCGGGATCGCGAAGCATCAGTAATCGGTGTGCCTTATTTTTCACCAGGCTGATTAACCCATGATCGCGATTTTGGATGACAACTGCGACGCGCTGGAAAGCACCGTACAGTCGGTGATGGCGCTGGGCTATGAGCCAGCCGGGTTCAGCCACCCCAACGACCTGTTGCAGTTTCTCGCAAAAAACCCGATCAGATTGCTAATCATCGGCGAATCTACCGCCCGCGACCTCCCGACAATGAAACTGCTGCACGGCTACCGTGATCAGCACCCCACGCTGCCGGTTATCGTGCTGGCAGATGTCGAGTGCAGACAGGTCGAGGGCTTTCAGGCGCTGGTGCGGCCATTCACACAAAGTACGCTGGATAAATCCATCAGCCGCGCACTGCTGCCAGAACGCGAGCCACTGTAGATTTCTGGCGGTAGCGGCACCGGTTCGTTAGCATGGCGGGCAAACCGCAAGATCCAACTCGCATGTCAACGAATTCCAGCTCCGCCTTTTCGCAAATCCCGATCATCGATCTGAATCGACTCGCTGGCGATGAAAAAGCACGCCGGCAACTGTGCCTGGAACTGTGCGACATCTGCCACCACACCGGTTTCTTCCAATTGCTTAACCACGGCATCGACCGTTCTTTAGTCGACGGTCTTTTCACGACCATGCGGCAACTGTTTGACCTTCCCGAGCAGCAAAAGAAACTGATCGACAAACGCAACTCCAGGCACTTTCGCGGCTGGGAAGCAGTGGGCACTGAATTTACCAACAACCGCCCCGACATTCGCGAACAGGTCGATATCTGGACGGAGTGGCCGGCGCGCGCGGCCGACGTACAGCCCGACTTCCTGCGCCTGCTCGGCCCGAATCAATGGCTGCCCGAGAAAGTCCTACCCGGCTATCGCGACAGCGTGCTGAACTGGATGGCGCAAGCCGGCGCACTGGCAGATCGACTGCTTGAAGTCCTCGCCGAAGGCCTTGAACTCGCCCCCGATCACATCACCAGGCTGTTCGGCGAACAGCGCATGTCACTGACCAAGCTGATTCACTACCCGGCGACACCACAGGGCGCCGCAGGGGTCAACGCGCACCACGACACCGGCTTTCTGACCATACTCGCACCTGGTTCGGTTGCCGGGCTGCAAGTCGAAAACCAGCAGGGTGAATGGATCGATGTCCCCGCCACCCCAGGCGCACTGGTCGTGAATCTGGGTGAAATGCTACAAGCGATGACCGGCAACTATTTCGTCGCCACACCGCATCGCGTCATCACCCGCGAGGAGCGCTACTCGATGGCCTATTTTCACGGTCCATCGCTGCAAACCGCGCTCAGCCCGCTGCCGCTGGCGCGCCGCTTTCGCGACGCGGTCGAGGCGAGCCCTCATCACAGCAACGCAGGGTTTATGGCGCGCAAGCACGAGACTGAGTCCGGTACCGGCGACATGCAGTCAAAGCACAAACCCGATCTCTACGGCGAACAACTCTGGAACTATTTCTCGCGCAGCTATCCGCAATTCATGGCTGAACACTATGCGTCGGAGAGCTTGCCCGGTTAACGACAGGTTGATGTAGCGCGCCGATAACAATTACCGGCCGAGCAGATCCAGACTTTGCTCCCAGATCTCGGTCACAGTGACTGCGGCCGGATCACTGCGAGCCAGATGGGCAGACTGACCGGCCCAGGCCTGCATGCGATTGATGTCACCATCGATCAAACCCTGGTTGCGCATCGGGCCCGTCATCGCCCGCTGCACCGGATAAGGTGCGGGGTTTGGCGAGTCGCTTGCCTCGGCCGCTTGCGCGTAGGCAGTGCGAACACTGCGACCCAGCCGGCCTGAAAACGCTCGCGTGGCAATCGTATCTTCAGGCATGGTGCGCCCGATCGCATCGGCCCAGGCTGGCGCCACATCCGCCTCTGGCGTGCGCAACAGCGCCGTGCCCATTTGCACGGCAGATGCGCCCAGCACCAGCGCGGCGGCAACCCCTCTGGCGTCGGCGATACCGCCGGTGGCGACCACCGGCAAGTCCACCGCATCGACCACCGCCGGCAGCAGGGAAAACAATCCCACCAGCGATTGTTCGGCATCAGCCTCGTTAAAAGCACCGCGATGACCGCCCGCCTCCATGCCCTGCGCGACGATCACATCCGCGCCAGCCGCCTCGGCGGCGCGCGCCTCGGCAACCGTTGTGACTGTGGCAAACCATGGAATTTCCTCAGCCTTCAGGCGATCGACAAAGGTCTCGTCATAGAGCCCCATGATCGACGATACCGCACCGGGTTTGGCCTCCAGAATCGCATCGCACTGGCGATTGAAATCCGGCACCGACATCTCGGCAGCATCGGCAGGTACCGCAGGCCCCCACTCGCCCAGAAATTCGCGCAACTCGTCCTCGGCGCGCTGATCTCGATCGGGCGGTGGATCCGGTATCCACAAATTCATTTGGAACGAGCCGTTGGTCGCCGAGCGCAGCTCGCTGGCCCAGTCGACAATACCGTCCGGCTGCAGTAACAGTGCACCGCAGGCACCCATGCCTCCGGCATTGCAAACCGCCGCTGCGAGCGCAGGCGGACAGGCGCCCGCCATCGGCGCCATCAGAATGGGCAATTGCAGATTGTGGCGCTCACAAAACTGCTGCGCGCGGGACAGCGAGGAAGGTTTGCTCACAGAATCAGGTCTCGGATCGCGACCGAAAACCATACGCGCCGCTGCCGCCGTTGGCCAGTACCGGCGTCTGCTTTTCAGTGCTGATTGACGCCGGCGTTAACTGTCACGACTGACCGCAAGCATCCTGGCTACGAAAACAACCGCGCATCGTGGCGCTCGGCGAGCACCGGCTTGAGGCTTGCCAGGGTGCGAACCCGACGACAGATCGCTCGAGCCTGCCGCCCCATCTCATCGAGTTCAGCCCGCATTCTTCCAAGCGCGCGGCGCTGATCACGCTCACTTCGCTCCAACAGATTGTCCACCACCCAGCGGTGCAGCGGCGTCTGATCGGAAAGCTGATCCGTTTCGCGCTGCAGTTGCTGTAACTGGCGCTGTAACAGCGCTTGCATGGCATCCAGATCGGCCGCGCCAACGCCGACATCGGGATCACCGACATATTCGAAATACATCTCAAACAAGGTCGCAACATCCTGCTCACGACGGGCGCGCAGCAGTGTTTTCATCAAGCCGTCGTTGCGCAACCTATCCGCTTCGTTGTCCGCCAGATCAGGGTGCAGCACCTTTGCGGTGCGACGAAACAGCCGGGTAAGGAAGGCATCGCTCAGCGGTTCGTCCACTTTCGCCGAAGGCGCTGGACTATCGCGAGATGATGATCGGTAATCACCGGCGTCGGGATCGGGGTCGGGCTCGTCCACGGCTACGTCCTCCACATCAGCCACGGCATCCTCAATCTCAATATCATCACCCTGCAGATCGCTAAACACGCGACTAAGCCAGTCTTCATCGTCGTCGATTGGCGTCTCTTCGGGTGGCTCATAGAACTGTGAAAACAGCGTTTGATAGGTCTTTTTGAACATCTGGGTATCGCGCCCAAAACCATCGAGAGATTCGATGTTGTCCAGCACCCAGATTGCCACCTCAAGCCGCTGCCACTGCGCCAGCGACCGTCTGCCCATGTGCTGCAGCAGGCGCTCGGTCAGCTCGGTCATCGCCTCCGCCACCGCTGCGCGATCATCGGCAATCTCCCTATCCAGCCATTGCAGCAACGAGTCCAGCTGTTGCCGCATAGCAGCGAGCTTCTGCTTTTGACCGGCAACGCGGCGCCACAGATCACCCACCGGATTGCTGGCCGGCGTGACCGTCGGCTGATCGGCGGCAACTACCTGCTGCGAGCGCTCAAAATGCGTCACCGTCGCACTGAAGTTGATTTCAAGCTGCTGCATTGCCACGGATTAAAAGGATAAGCTGTTGAACGACAGATCGTGATAGACCGCGATGACAACAACTGGCGCCAAGCGGCACCGGCCGTTACCATCGACCCCTCGACAGCCGCGCTGTCGAACTCATCGCACGACTATAACAGCGCCAGCGATTCGGAGCACGACATGAGTGATCAGCAAAAGGCAGAACAGTTGTTGGAGGGTGCCTACGCACTGAAAACTGCGGACGACAACATTCGCTATTACCGCGATTTCGCGCCGCTCTACGACACTCGATTCGCCGATGAACTCGGCTATTGCTATCCGGCGGCAATCGCGCGCGTTTATCATCAGCACGCAGGCACTGAAGACACCCCGATCGCCGATATCGGTTGTGGCACCGGACTGGTCGCGGCAGAGATCGGCTGCAAGCCTGACAACATCGACGGCCTCGATATCTCCCCCGAGATGCTGGCAGCCGCAGGCGCCAAAGGCCTGTACAACCGACTGATCGAGATCGATCTGGCCACCGGCACCAACGCAATCAAACATCAGTACGGGGCAATGGTGTCCGCCGGTACTTTCACTCACGGACACTTAGGGGCAGAGGTACTGCCGTCGCTACTGTCAATCGCACGGCCCGGCGCGTTGTTCTGCCTCGGTGTAAACTCCGAGCACTTTCAGACACACGATTTTGAAAGCACGCTGGCGTCAATGCAGCGAGACAACCTGATTCACCCGCCGGTGCTCGAGCGCGTGGCCATTTATTCAAACCCGGACAGCGAGCACGCTGACGACACCGCCACCATACTGGTCTATCGCAAAGCCTGATCTACAAAAACGAGGAAACAACATGAGTGACAAACTGCTCGACGGCAAAGTCGCACTGATCACCGGCGCCGGACGCGGCATCGGTCGCGACATGGCATTGATGATGGCAGCCCACGGCGCCAGTGTGATCGTCAATGATCTGGGCAGCAGCACCGACGGTCAGGGTGCGGAAGAGTCCCCGGCGGACGAGGTCGTCGCAGAAATCAAGGCTGCCGGCGGATCGGCAGCCGCCAACTACGGCAGCGTCACCGAACCCGGTGACGCCGAGGGCATGGTGTCGCAGGCGGTAGACGAATTCGGCACCATCGATATCGTCGTCAACAATGCTGGTATTTTGCGCGACGCGATCTTCCACAAGATGTCTCACGACGCCTGGCACGCCGTCATTAACGTGCACCTGAATGGCGCATTCAACGTCAGCCGTGCCGCCGCATCGCACTACCGGGAAAAGGGGTCTGGCACCTTTATACACTTCACCTCCACCTCGGGCACGATCGGCAATTTCGGCCAGGCTAACTACGCAGCCGCGAAGATGGGCATCATTGGTTTGTCCAAATCACTAGCGCTCGACATGCAGCGCTTTGGTGTGACCTCCAACTGTATCTCGCCGTTTGCCTGGAGCCGCATGATCGGATCCATTCCCACCGATACTGAAGATCAAAAGGCACGAGTAGAAAAACTCAAGCAGATGACACCGAACAAGATCGCACCACTGGCGGTAGCACTGGGCTCTGAGGCCGGCAAAAACGTCTCCGGCCAGATCTTCACCGTGCGCAACAACGAAATTTTCCTGATGAGCCAGATCCGTCCCAATCGCTCGGTCCATACCAGTGAGGGCTGGACGCCGCAGGGCATTATCGATACTGCGTTTCCCGCCATGCAGGCACACTTTTATCCGCTGGATCGCTCGGCCGATATTTTTAGCTGGGAACCGATTTAGTAACTGACACAGCGTTTAGATCTATGGCAGGCGGCGGGCGGCAGATAACCCTGCCCGTCCGCCTCCATGCTTGCACCCGAGAGATTGATTCCGTACGCGATGACAAGACGCGTCGCAAATCATCAGCGCGATTATCGTTAGCCGGTCAGTATCATTTGCAACTGCCGCGATTGCGCCACCAGACGATCGGCTTCATCCCACAGCATACCGTCTTCAATGTACAGGTCACCTGCCAGATCGCGGGTATTGAACACCGCCTTGATCCAGCCCGGGCGCGGGCGCCTGCGTATGTGCACGCCCAACTCAAGCGTCGGTACCCAGCCAATCCGGCCATAGAGACTGAACACCGACGGTGGAAACGCATCGGTCAGCAACGGTAGCACCAGTGCATCAAGCGGCCGCTGATCGCGCAGTCGAATCCAGCCCGCCATACGCGCCTGTGAAGACTGGCCAGGCGTTGCGACATCCGGAGCAACGCGAACATCGACACGCGAGAGAATCGGTAACTCAACGCCCTGCCCCAGTTCCGCGCGTGGCGTACACTGATCCGGCGGAGGCAAATCCGGTGGCGCGATACTCAACACTCGTTCGTCGTCGGCTGGCTGCGCATCACTGTCGGGCAAAGTGGCAAATGTCGCCGTACAGACGATGCGCTCCTTGCCCTGCTGCGAAAGCGTACCGGATATTGTCGAGGTGCGTCGCCCCGTGCGCACTACACTGGCCCGTATATCGGCAAGCTCGCCCGAGAGACCCGGCCGCAGGTAGTGCGTGGTGACCGACACCGGATCTGGGCTGTCCGCAGACAGCGACTGCATGGCCCGCAACAGCGGTGCCAGCAGATAGCCGCCATTCGGGTTATCATTGATATTCCAATGCGGCGAGAGCGTCATCTGCCAGTGATCGGGACCGACCTGGCGGGCCGCAGTTTCGTCATCGAATTGGTAGGACATGGTACGCAACGGTTGCATTTGATTGGCGGCTCGATAATAACAGCTTTGCCAGCGCCGCCTGCCGGCCCGACCCGCATCAGCTAATACCGCGCCGAATCCAGCGGCGTCAATGGAGGATACGTGCTGAACTACGACAACGTCATGAACCGCGATTTTGGCGAAGTAGAACAAACCTACACCGCCAATGACTCTATCCTTTATGCACTGGGCCTGGGGCTGGGACACGATCCGCTGGATGAAGATCAGTTGCGTTTTGTGTTTGAAGAGAGCCCGGGGTTCTGCGCCCTGCCAACCATGCCGGTCGTACTCGGCAGCCCGGGGTTCTGGGTGCGCGATCCGGACACGGGTATCGACTGGAAAAAACTTTTACACGGCGAACAGGGATTGACACTGCACGCGCCAATCCCCGCCGAGGCCACAGTGATCGGCGTTACCCGCGTCACCGATATCGTTGACAAGGGTGACAAAGGCGCATTCATCTACTCAGACAGAACGCTGTACAACAAAGCCACCGGCGACAAGCTCGCCACCCTCACCGCCACTACTGTCGCCCGCGGCGATGGTGGCTACGATGGCCCAAGCGGTGAGGCAAAACCTGCTCACAAGCTGCCCGATCGAGCGCCTGACCTCAACTGCGAGCTGCCAACGCTTGCGCAATCAGCCTTGATCTACAGACTCTCTGGCGACCCGAATCCGTTGCACGCCTCACCTGCGGTGGCAAAAGCTGCCGGATTCAAGGCACCCATCCTGCACGGGCTATGTACACTTGGCATCGCCGGCCACGCAATTTTGAAAGCCTGTTGTGACTATCAGCCAGAAAAACTAAAAAGCCTGCAATTGCGTTTTTCAGCCCCGGTCTATCCGGGTGAGACCATCCGTACTGACGTCTGGCGCGACGGCGACAAATTGTCGTTTCAGGCAGTAGCTATTGAACGGGATATAAAAGTGTTGGGCAATGGCCGAGCTGAACTGACAGACGACAGCTGACATTCATCAGGGTGCACGCTCGTATCACTCGCTAAGGGTGGAATCAACATGAGATTCACGCTGAAGTTATTAGCGCTATTGCAAGCCTGCGTATTGCTTTTTATCGGCAGCCTTCTTCACGCTCAGTCTGTAACCAGTGAAACGACGCAGGATTTCAGTGCGACCCAAAAAGAACAGGCAATACTGGATGTGCTCGAGTCTGCGGTTGAGGATTTTGGCTTTCTGCTGACACTGCATGACAAGGTGACTGGCAATACGCGCCTGTTAGACCAATTAAACGACGACTACCGACCGCTGTTCGATCAGGATCTCATTGCCAAACTAGCCTTGCAGTCAAACTTAGGCACCGAGAGTGAAGACAGATTGCAGCACCTCGCCTGTCTGGTGAACCTGGCCATTTTCAACAAGCATCTGAAGCTCGTGGCAGACAATCTCGACGTGCAAAAATCTTTTCAAATCACCAGCACTGAATCATCCACCGGCAACCCCAATGTCGCAACCGTTCAACTCACCTTGCATCAGGCCGAGCAGCCATTTCACATCACCTATCGGTTGTACTATCAAGAGCGTGAAGCGCTGTGGAGAATCTGGAATGTTAACGTGGGATCGAGCAGCCTGCTCTCCGTCATTAGATCACGGCTGAAGGAAATACGCAGCAGTACAATAAATGCTGATCGCTATAATCACGCCAAAGCGTTTCTGACGGATCTCAGTGCAGAACACCCCATGACACCGGACCAATGGTGTCCCGCCGCCCCTGAAACACCTACATCGCCTGACGCAACCGAGGAACCCGATCAAACGACAGGATTCAGTAGTTTTGCGGTAAAGACATCGTTCAACGAGCAACCGCACACGGTATTTCTGGAAGTTGATTCAAACGACACCGTACTATATCAGGATGACATCATCCTGGATACCGAAGGCGACCTGCAAGCCGCGATCAGCGGGCTGGATTTTCGTCGCCTTCGCCTGTGGCCCAATGCCACCGTGCCGTACATCATCGATGCATCAATTGCCGATAAAGCACTGATCCTCAAAGCGATCGACGAATGGGAAACCAATACGCCGGTCAAATTCATCAAGGCTAAGGATACCGATACCAACTTTGTCGTTTTCACTGCCGGTGAGGGTTGTCGGGCATGGATCGGTATGAAACGCCAGGGCCGACAGGATATTGTGTTAGGCCATCGATGCAGTTACGGCACTATCCTGCACGAAATTGGCCACACCCTCGGTCTTATTCACGAGCACAACCGCGTCGATCGCGACAACTTTATCGACGTTAAACTTAAAAACGTACAACACCAAAAGGAACACAATTTTCGCAAACATCCGCCTGGCCATCCGGTGGTTGACGCCTACTGCTACGATTCCATCATGCACTATTCAGAACACGCATTTGCGATAAGCCGTGGACTGAAAACAATTGTTGCCACTAACTACAGGGTAGGCCAACGCCAATCGCTCTCAGCCTGCGACCTGCGGCGCGTTCGGCAACTGTACACACCACTGGCTCGCAAATCAGAAGCACCGGATAACACAAAGCCATGATTGTGATCCACAATTGGTGTGCCTGATAAACTAGAGTTATTTTATGGACATGCCTGGCGATAGATACACCGACGAAGCCGTTCAATTCAGGTGCAATCGACTACCAGCGCACTGTCAGTCATAACAAAACAACCTATCCGGCGTTTGCGCTACTCAGTAAAAAAGGATCATCAATCTCTACCAATCGTGCCCGCAGCGCCTGCCCAAGCTCGGCAATCAGCGGATCGAACGCAGCCTGTCGCGCGAGATTTTGTAATTCGTGGGGATCATCGCGCAAATCGTACAACTCAACAAAGCCATCGGCCTGCACCACCATTTTCCACTGATCCTGATACCAGGCTCGTTGTGGCAAGTGTTCGTGCAAGCCACTGTGTTGCAACAGCAACCCTTCGCGCGAAAATTCGTTGGTGTGGCCTTCCACTTCACTGACGAGTGATCGCAAGCTGCTGCCGTGCAACGCCACGGGTGGATCGACATGAGCAAAATCCAGCACCGTCGACATCAGATCGAGATTGCTGACCAGTTCATCACAGACGCGTCCGCTGGCGACACCCGTTCCAGCCATCAACAACGGAATGCGCATCGTCGGCTCGCACATTAGTCCACCTTTGTTGGAAACGGCACCGTTCGCGGCAATGGCATCACCGTGGTCACTGCAAAAAATCACCAGCGTATTCTGCAAGTCGATTTCATCCAGTACGCTGACCAGTGCCGCCTCTACCAGGTAGCGGTGTTCAAGCGCACGCTGGTACATCATCCGCCACTGCTCATGATCCAGTGCCAGCGTCTGCTGCCAGTAGTCACGATAATCGCGATGGTGCTGTGGTCGATCGCTGAGCGTATGATGAAATCCCGCGGGCATGTTTATGTCTGCATCGCGGCAGCTATCGAGAAACGGATCGGCTACCACATAGGGCGGGTGCGGCCCCCAGCTGTCGACTCTGGCAAACCAGGGGCTGCCGGCATGGTTGGCACCGCGTTCACGCAACCAGTGTTTGACCTGATCGGCAATGAACCAGGCCTCGTGTGCCCGGTGATCATCGAGTATCGCCACACCCGATTCATACTCAAACCAGGCGCTTTGATCGCATAGATCGATCACGTCCCCGGGGCGGGTGCCGCACTCGCCGCCAATTTCCACGCGAACGCGCGGGTGCGCCAACCCGTTTTGTTTGAGATATTGTCGGTATTCGACGGTCGCGTACGGGTAACCGTAACCTGGCAACGAAAAACCGGTGAAGCCGTAGTCGGCGGCGCTGTGGTTGTTGTCGACATGCCACTTGCCAAACCAGGCACACTGATAACCTGCACTCGACAGCGAGTCGCGTATTGTCCAGTCTTGCGGATTCAGCCCCTCGCGGCCACCAAAGCGTCCGTCGTTTTCTGTCAGGCCATGCGCGTGCGGATACAGTCCAGTCAGCATGGTCGCACGCGCCGGACTGCAGATCGGCAGTACGCTGTAGGCACGCGAAAAACGGGTGCCAGAGTCACTCAGGCGTCGCTGCAGCGCGGGCAAACCAAGGCATACCGGCGCGCTGGCATGCAATTGATGATCGGTGACGATCCAGAGGATATTGGGTGTTGTCACGCGCGGCGGATGTGGCTGTAGATGGCCGAGAAATCCAGATCACCGTCGCCATCGCTCACATACTGGGCAAAACGCTCAGCGGCTGCCTTGCCAAATTCCGTCTGCTGACCCACCGTAGTTGCCGCCTGCTGCGCCAGTGCCAGATCCTTTGCCATCAGCCGTGCGGCAAAGCCGGGGGCATATTCATTAGAACTGGGTGCGGCCGGTGCAGGCCCCGGCACCGGACAACGGTTTTCCAGTATCCAGCTTTGCGCTGCGGCCCCTTTACACAGCTCAAAGAACTGGTGCAAATCCAGATCGAGCCCGTCAGCGAGCGCAAATGCCTCGCACACGCCCAGCGCCGTGATGCCACAGATCATGTTGTGACAGGCCTTGGCAGCCTGGCCGCTGCCAGCGGCACCGAAAGCAATCGTCTTGCTGCCCAATACCTCAAGTAGCGGCTTTGCGCGTTCAGTCGCTGCCGCCTCTCCGCCAACCATAAAGCTCAGCGCTCCCTGTGCCGCACCTTCGCTGCCACCGGACACCGGCGCGTCGATAAAACTGTGCCCTGCCTTGCCAAGACGCACGGCCAGCGCGCGGGTCGCCGCCACATCAATCGTCGAGCAATCGATAAACAGACAATTGCTCGCAAGCTTTTGCTGCAACAGCGAATCCAGCACGGCCTCGACATCTTTCGCCTGTGGCATCATGGTCACAAAAGTATCGCATGACACAAGCGCAGGCAACGACTCGACTGATGCAGCGAAAGCGCTGCGAGCCGAGTCAATCTCGTCCCAGCCCGCTACGTCGAAGCCAGCTTGCTGCAGGCATCTGGCCATTGGCAGTCCCATAGTCCCCAATCCAATGAATCCGACTCGCAATGTGGTCTCCCGTCAGTGGCTGATGGCGCAGCATTGCAAGCAATCGACTTGATCGCAAGTCGCATATCTGGCATTACGTGTTTTTCAGCGGCGAATTGTCCATTGCGAACCAGAGCCAATATTCGTGGTACGTAGAAAGCGATCGCAGGCCGCGCCAGTGGCGCCTGCAAGCGGTCCGTTTACCGGTGGCGCTTTTGCTCCGTTGTCCGCGCACGATCGCGATGCGATCATCGCCCACGCGTTCGACATTCTGACAAGCGTCGGTATTGCCGATGCCCCGGTCTGGCTGCGCGCACAGTTGATCAACATCGGCGCACGCGAACGCGCCGACGGGCGCATCATCTTTCCCCAATCGACCATCGATCGGGCACTGCAGCGCGCCAGTACACGGGTCAGCCTGCCAGGTTTTGATGACAGCCGCGGTATCGATGTCGGCGGTGGTGCCGTACACATCGGCACCGGCGGTGCCGCAGTGCAGACGCTGGACAGCACAACCGGCCATTATCGCGATTCGACACTCACCGATTTATACAACGCCACCCGCGTGCTGGATCACTGCCAGAACGTGCACTACGGGGTACGCATGCTGGTCGCCCGCGATATGCCATCGCCGCTGGATCTGGATATCAATACCGCGTTCGCCTGTTTGCGTGCCACCAGCAAGCCGATTGGCGTGAGCTTTGACAACGCAGACCACGTCGCACCGGTTTGCCAGCTGTTCGACCTCGCCCTGCAGCGCGATCAGGGCTATCGCAAACGGCCTTTCTGTTTTGCGGTGATCGTGCATGTGGTTTCGCCATTAAAATACGCTACCGAGGGCGTGGAGATCATGCGTGCGGCCATTGCCGCTGGCATGCCATTACAGATTTGCACCGCCGCACAGGCGGGTGCGACCAGTCCGGCAGCGCTGGCGGGCGCACTGGCACAGGGGCTGGCCGAGGCCATCGCCGGCCTGATGGTGGTCGATGCATTGCGTCCGGGCCATCCGTGCATACTGGCGTTTATGCCATTCATCTCAGACTTGCGCACCGGCGCCATGAGTGGCGGCGGTGGCGAGGCGGCGATCGCCAATGCTGCGGCCGCACAATTGCTGCGCGCACTGGATCTGCCGGGCACCGTCTCCGCCGGCATGACCGATTCAAAACTGCAGGACGCTCAGGCGGGTTATGAAAAAGGCTACACGATCGCCCTGGCCGCCCACGCCGGTGCCGACATGATCAATCTGTCGGTCGGCATGCTGGGCTCGATCATGGTGGCATCACCGGAATCACTGCTGATCGACGACGACATGTGTGGTGCCATTTTGCGCAGCGTGCGCGGTATCGAGATTGGCGCTGACACACTCGATCTGGACGCGATCGAACGCGTGGTAGCGGGCGACGGTCACTACCTTGGGGAAACACATACCCTGCAACTGATGAAAACTGAATACGTTTATCCGGCGCTGGGGGATCGGCAAAGTGTGGCCGACTGGCTCGACGCCGGCGGTGAATCGATCTGGCAGCGCGCGCAACAGCGTGTCGACACCCTGCTGCGCGAAAGCAGCCCAAACCATCTGCCAGCCAGGGCTGAACAGACGATCAGAGCGACTTTTGCCATCCATCTGCCGGAATGACTCGTTCAAGCCAATTGAAAAACGACCCACGCAACAATCTGCAATGGAGACCCTCATGAAAGTGATGCGAAGCGTCATCATCGACGCACCGATTGATCGCGTCTGGCAGGCCGTGCGCCGCTTCGACGGCGTGGTCGACTGGAATCCCGGGGTCACAGCGGCCGCACTCGAACAAGGCACGGCCACCGAAGTCGGTGCCATTCGCAAGCTGGACATTGTCGATGGTTCAGTCTTTCGCGAAACCCTGCTCGCCCACTCCGATCTGGATCGCAGCTACAGCTACGACATCATCGACAGCCCGTTGCCCTGCAGCAACTACATCGCCGTGCATCGATTCATCGAAATCACCGAAGGCGACAAGACACTCGGTATCTGGTCAGGTGAATTTGACTGCGCGGCAGAAGATGCGGCACAACTTGAAGAGATTGTTGGCAACGGCATCTACCGCGACGCACAGATCGCGCTTTCCCATTATCTAAAGGATACTTCGGCATGACTGACACCCTGGCCCCACGCGCCATCCTCGGCGTGATGACACCGGCGATGAACACCGTCGTGCAACCGGAAACCGAATGCCTGCGCCCTTCCGGTGTGACTAATCAGATGCAACGCTTTCGGCTCGGTGGCGATCGCATCTCAAACGACTTGCAGCAAGAAGCTGAAAAACTGATGGACTGCAACCCGCTCGCGGTTGCCGTGGGCCTGACCACCGACGCCGGTGCCGGCGGAGTCGACAAGCTCGCCAGTGTTTGCGATGAGCTGCAGCAGCAACTGTCGATCCCGGTTTGCAACGCATCGATTGCCACCCACACCGCCATCCGCGCATTCGGCGCACAACGCATCGCCGTCATGACTCCTTTTAACGCAGAGACCGACGCAATAGTCCAGGCCAACTTCGAGGCGGCGGGTTTCAGCGTCGCCTCAATTAAAGGGGCCGAAGCGCCCACACTGCCAGCGATTTGCGAAACGCCGCTATCTACTGTGCAATCGCTGGCTGCGCAACTGGCCGAAAGCGATGCTGAACTGATCGCACAAGTCGGCACCGCACTGCCCGTCGTCGGCCTGCTCGAAGAGCTCGAACAGGCGACCGGCAAAACAATCATCGCCTGCAACGCAGCAGTCTACTGGCAAGCGCTGCGCGCCGCCGGCATCAACGACGCTGTGCCAGGCTACGGCAAACTGCTTCGAGAACATTGATATGAAAACGCAGGCGCGCGTTGTGGTGATTGGTGGTGGCGCGGTTGGCGCGGCCTGTCTGTATCATCTCGCACGCGCAGGCGTCACCGATGCGCTGTTGCTGGAAAAAGATGAACTGACGTCCGGCTCCACCTGGCACGC
>CAZNIS010000076.1:0-3945 GCA_964573105.1 uncultured Granulosicoccaceae bacterium | reverse complement strand
CACTACCGGGCGGGCAAATCGGTGATTGGCGCCATTCACGATCCCTACGAGGGCGACATTGACCCAAGCCAGTTAACCCAGGCACTTGGCAAGGGCGCCCGCGATCTTGGGGCAACAATCGAACGATTTACCGAAGTTACCGGCATCACGCGCCGCAACGGCGAATGGCAAGTAGCCACCAACAAGGGCGACATCCGCTGCGAGATCATCGTTAACGCCAGCGGATTTTATGGCAATCGGATCGCGGGTTTTGTAGATCAACAAGTACCTATTGCCACACTGGAGCACCAGTATTTAGTCACCGAACCACTGCCTGAACTGGTGCAGGATAAAACGCTCTTTCCACTGGTGCGCGATCCCGACATTCGCTTCTATCTGCGCCGCGAGGGGGCAGGTTTTCTGTTTGGCTCCTACGGCCACGAAGGCAGACTGGCATTTAAAGATGGCCTGCCCAACGCCTTTGCGCACAGTTTGTTTGAAGACTCCCCCGATGACATCGTCGAACTGATCGAACAGGCCATCGATCACATACCGCTACTGGCCAATGCCGGCGTGCAACGCTTCGTCAACGGCCCGATCGGCTACACCCCCGATGCATTGCCACTGTGCGGCCCGGCAGCTGGTCTGCCGAACTTCTATCACGCCTGCGGCATTCAAATCGGCATCACACATTCAGCTGCGGTGGGCAAGGCGATCACCGAGTGGATCACCGAAGGCGAAACCGAATGGGACTACGCCGCCTGGGACCCGCGCCGTTTTGGCGACTGGGCCGACAAAACCTACACGGAAGATCGCATCGTCGAACTGTACGATTTGCAGTACGCGATCCCCTACCCGCATCGGATACTGCAATCCGGTCGACCGGTACAACGCACATCTTTGTATCAAACGCTGGCAGACAAGGGTGCCGTATTCGGCCAGATTGCCGGCTGGGAGCGCGCCTTCTGGTTCGATACCCACAACAGCAACCAGCCCGAACAACTGAGCATGCGCAACGACGAGTCCTGGCGTGCCGCAGTTGCACAAGAGTGCCGCAATGTGCGCGATCACGTTGGCATTATGGATCATGGCGGCTTTACCAAATACGAAGTCAGCGGCGTCGATGCCAGCGCATTTCTTGACAATGTATTCTGCAGCAGTTTGCCGAAAGTCGGCCGCGTCAAATTGTCCTATATGCTGACCGACAACGGGCGACTCTGGAGCGAGGCCACAATCGCGCGCCTGGATGACAATCGCTATCTGCTATGCGGGCCAACCCTCGCCGATCAACGCGATTTCGACTGGCTGAACCAGCACGCCACCAGGTTCCCGCAAGTTAAAATCCAGCGCGGCAGCGACCACAACGCCGCATTGATGATAATGGGGCCAGGCTCACGAGCGCTGCTGTCACAGCTTACCGACGCCAATCTGGCCGCAGATGCAATGCCCTGGATGTCCGCAGCCGAATTCGAAGTGGCAGGCATCAACTGCATCGCCCTGCGCGTCTCCTACGTCGGAGAGCTTGGCTGGGAACTACACCTGCCAGACAGCGCATTGATCCCGATGAACGAAGCGATCTGTCGGGTTGGCGCAGACCTGAACCTTTGCAATTTCGGCTCGTGGGCGCTCAACAGCATGCGGATTGAAAAAGCCTATCACGGCTGGGGCGCTGATTTTGGTACCGAATACACCCCATACGATGCCGGACTTGGGCGTTTTATCAATTGGAACAAGCCAGACTTTGTCGGCCGCGAGGCATTGCTGTCACTGCGCGATAAAAATCCCGAATGGCGTTTTGTGCACCTCACAGTCGATGCTCCGCACGCTGATCCACTACCCGGCGACCCGATTATCTGCAACGGCGACTGTGTCGGTTACGTGTCCTCCGGTGGTTACGGATTTCGCATCGACTCGCCCCTGGCATTGGGATACGTGCAATCTGATGTCAGCCTATATGCTGAGTTGACCGTGCAGGTGCTGGGCATGCCATGCACCGCCCAACGATGTGCCAGCGCATTCTACGATCCGGACAATGAGCGATTGAAAAGCTAGCCCCGGTTACTCCAGCTATGGCTTTAGTTGACGATTCACGCCAACCGCTGGAAGACTGCGAGCAGTATTTCAACAGGCTAGACCTCTGCGAAACAACATTAACATGACCACCTGACATCTTTCTCCTTTTCAATGCTTACAGGACTTCGCAAAGTGGCCCTTGAGTGCGAGATAAAAAAACATCTCTCCGCACAGCCTGAGACACAGTTTCGCCGGCGCCGCTACAGCCACCTCTGCCCTGGATCGCGGTGGTATTCAGCAAAATATTATATGAATGCCGGTGCCTGAAGCGGACTGTTTGAGATTATTCGGTATACCAATACTGCTATCGATCACCGATAAATAGTGCGGAGGATCTGTGTCTATTCGAGTGACCATGTTACCGATTACGCCAATTTGCAAATGCTCCTTAGGCGGTATCCCAACCTTCTCTTATGGTTTTGTACCCCTCTCTATAAACCGCTTGCGGGTTTTCCGCAAAATCCCTCCAAACTCGGGTCGCCGCGGCCAGTTCGGGTAAGCCTCTACCAAAAGATTCAATCGTAAGCCAGTTGTCATAGCCCTCTGCTTTTAGCGCTTTAAATGTTTCAGTCCATGGCACATGTCCGCGACCCGGCACGCCCCGATCATTCTCGGAAATATGCACATGCTCGACGTTTTTACTGTGTTTTCTAAAGGCATTAATAGGATCGCATTCTTCAATGTTGGCGTGGAAAGTGTCATACATTGTTTTGATATTGGGGTGATTCAGTGACTCCACATAGGTGTCGATCTGTTCCATTGTGGTTGCGAAGTAACTCTCAAATCGATTGATAGCCTCCAGAGCAATTTTAACATTGGAGTCACGGGCGTAGTCACCGACCTTATCGTGCACTTCGCGAGCTCGATCAAACTCTTCCCCAGTGGTGGCACTGCCGCTAAATTCACCGAGAGTCTGGTGTAATGGACCGCAAACACCCGATGCCCCCAACGCGGCAGCGCAATCGACGACCCAGTTTAAATAGCTTACTGCCTCCTTTCGAACTGCCGGATTCTCTGACAAGGGGTTTTTATCCAGAGACGGAATCACTGAAATTGCTGTTCGATCAAGTTCCAGACTATCCAATTGCTTTCCAAGAGCAGCATAATCGTCCGGGGTACCTTCAAACACAGGTATCTCTACGCCGTCGTAGCCGGTTTTTTTTAGATCGTCGAGGATTGACTGATGTTCACTGGTTACCGAAGTTGTCCACAACAACATGCAAAACCCAATTTTCATATTCACACCCCATTTTTTATAACGACGCCTGCTACTTTATCATTTCGGAGGTCATTTTCCTATTGGGACTTGAGTTTTTATTGCAATATTAGGTTGACTGGCCACTTACTAATCGACACACTGTAATCAATGGGAATGACAGCTTCATGGTTGAGAGCTGTACCACCCCTTCGGGGCCTGATTCTAACAGGGACACCCATTGTTTTTCCTTCATACAAACCAATGATAAGTCCGGCTGATCGCCATACGTAACTGCAAGACCAACGATTGCCTCAGCCAAACAAGACTCGACACGCCGACAGACTGTGGCACTTCTTCCAACCAAGATGCCGACAAGCCGCGCGCAGGTGAACAACCGGCCCGACTAAGGATTTAAAGCTACTCTGGAAGTTCTGTGTCAGATAGAGCCAGTGTTCAGTATGCATACCCAATCGGTTCAGGATCGGCGGAGCCTCACTGTTGATGTATCCGCGTTTATCCTCACGCATCTGTCGCCCCGTCCAGTCTACTAACTCCAGGTAGTCGTCCAGCCGGAAGGGTAATCCCGGGAGCGTGTCCTGACGTGGATTGCCAACAAACCGCTGCAGCTTGTCTGGCTGGCCTGCCGGTACATCCGAGAAATTGCCTTGCGATCGAACTGCTTCTATGCGGCGTTT
>CAZNIS010000075.1:33113-35858 GCA_964573105.1 uncultured Granulosicoccaceae bacterium | reverse complement strand
CTGTACCCTAAGACCGGCGCGGCAACGCGTCAGTGACAAAAGTCACCGAGACTATTCCGCGAGGCTCGTGGCAGATGGCAGGCAAAGCCAGGCAGACGAAATCGGGACGAGTAGGGGTTTATAGCGCGCGAGCGCGTCACGGCTGATACCATACGGGGTCAGCAGTGGGCAGGGAGCACTGCATCACTCTGTCAAACGTCTCACGCCAGTAAATGCAACTTCACCATTAACGAAAGTACCATGCCTCTGCAACCGCAAATCTATAAAATCAAAGTGCTCGGTTCCGGGTTCCTCGCAGCCATGGCAAAGCCCGCCCCGGGTGAGTATATCGAGCAAGAGTTCAGTGGCATTGTCGAGGCTGGAATCAACGCGATTGTTTCCTTGCTCGAGCCAAGCGAGGCGCGCGAACTGGGGCTGGGTGACGAGCGGCAACTGGCTGAAAAGAATGGTATGCGGTTCATTTCGTTTCCGATCGTTGATATGAATCTGCCTGCCTCCCTGCAGTCTTTCCATGAGCTGACTGCCGCGCTATACCAGCAAGTGTTGTCGGGCACGAATACCGTTATTCATTGTCGTGCCGGAATTGGTCGAACCGGGATGGTGACGGCCGGTGTGCTTTTGCACAGCGGGATGACGCCACAGGCAGCTTTTGAGTTGATCAGTGAGAAACGCGGCGTATCAGTGCCTGATACCGGAGCGCAGCGAGATTGGGTTGTGGCCAACAGCAGGTCGATTGTGACTGGGGTGGTTAAGTGATATGACAATTTACCAGGCGATTGCCAAACACGGCACTAAACTCCTCCCGAAACACAAGCTGTTGAAACTCGCCTTTAATTGCTCACCCATGTATCGCCGTACAACAGCACGGGTGCATAGCGTTTCAGAAGATCTGATGAAAATCGTTATCCGTGTTCCGATTAGTTACCGCAATCGAAACTATGTCGGTTCCATCTTCGGTGGCAGCATGTTTTCCGCCGTCGATCCGATACCCATGGTGCAGTTGATCAATCTGCTCGACAGCAGCCATGTGGTCTGGGACAAGTCGGCACAGGTGCGATTTAAGACACCTGCGCGAGAAGATCTGTATGCGCAGTTCACCTATTCTGCCGAGGAGCTTCAAAGCATTCGAAATCAGGTAGCACAACGCAACGAGATCGATATCGTGAAAACCACGAGCCTCACAGACAAGGCTGGTGTGCAAGTCTTTTGTGAAGTGGAAAAAACAATCTACGTGGCGGACAAGCAGTTCTACAAAAACAAAAAGGCGAGTGCACACAGATAGTCCGAATTCCTGGCTGCCCGGCGAGCATGTATGTCGGCGTGCTGGTACAGCTCGTGGCGTGGAATGATCCTCAGCCATTCAGGTGCAGATTGTTGACCAGCCACGAGAAGCCAGCTAACACCAAGTTCGAACCATTCGTGTTGCCACCGATACGTTCAGCCAGATTCTTTCAAGCCTGGCTGTAAGTCTGCTCGTATCTGCCACCCATGCCGGTAATGATGGCAGTTACATTAACCCGACCGAATATGACGTCCGCGTTTATGCTCGTACTACATCTGACAGAACGAAGTGGTCGGATGATGAGGTTTCGGTGCTTGCGTCTGGGGATGAGGTACCGTTGTATTGCATCGCTCGGGGGCTGTGCCAGAACCCTGAAACCTCGATGAGGTACCTCTCCGACACGCCGGGATACGCACGCCTGCCCGTAATTGTGATCAACTCCAGTAGTCCCTGGTCTTTGATTAAATATCAAAAGCTTAGGCGTACGGCATGACGTATTGAGAAAGATAATGACAGAAAAATTCGGGAAACTATGTATTTTTCGTGCAGATGCCCGACACAGTGTAGTGAGCCCGTCAGACCTTCCCTTCTATGCCCGATTCGATTCGTTTTCTGTTGCTGTTTGCGGCGCTGACTGTTGTTGCAGCCTGTGGTGGCGAAGCGACTATCGACACAACAGGCGACTTAGCGATTGAGGAAAGCACCGAGTACCAGGGCTCACTGGACGAGCGCGATCTGCTCGATCCTCAGGATACCTACCTCGATGGCTTGCAGATAGGGGCTGCGCTCGCGCTCACTGAAAATGTGGACCTTGCACGTGGCCAGACGGCCATGCAGTCGACCACCGGTTACGGTGGCATCGCCGGTCGAGCGGTAGATGGCAATGCGGGCGGCAGCAGCTACAGCAACGGGTCGGTAACCGCTACGGGCAACCAAAACGAACCCTGGTGGCAGGTGGATCTGGCGCACAGCTATAAACTGTCGACTATTCGCATTTGGAACCGGGCCGATTGCTGTGCCGAGCGGCTGGCCAATTTCTATGTGTTCGTTGCCAACGCGGACATGCAGGACCGCAGCCTTGCCGATCTGCTGGCCGATACATCGGTCTGGCGTTTTCACCAGGTAGCGGCGCTGGCGGCGAACGGCAATATTACGGTGGAGTCGCCAACCACGGGTCGCTTTGTGCGAATCCAGAAAGTAGACCGTGGCATTCTGTCGCTGGCAGAGGTGAAGGTGTACGGTCAGAACATCGCGGAAGGGCAGAACGCGACGCAGTCGACAACCGGATACGGCGGCGTTGCATCGCGTGGCGTCGACGGCAACACCAATGGCAATTATCCCGATGGGTCAGTGACTGCTACCAGCGAGCAAAACGAACCCTGGTGGCAGCTCGACCTGGGCGAGCAGGTTTCGATCGGTCGAATCAAGTTGTTCAATCGTCGTGACTGCTGCGGCAAGCGTCT
>CAZNIS010000075.1:8958-33013 GCA_964573105.1 uncultured Granulosicoccaceae bacterium | reverse complement strand
GATCCGGTGGCAAGTCCGAACGATACCACCCGCGCGTCCCTGTGGGACTATGTCACCGGCATCCACTCCGATGTGGCGAATGATACGGGTGATGATTTGTTTTGTTCCGGGCACACCATGATGCCCGATGGCAATTATTTCGCGGCCGGCGGTACCACCGGCTACAACGCACCCATTGACTCGACCAATATCTTTGACTTTCAGACCGAGAGCTGGCGATCGGGGCCCACGATGGAATATCGTCGCTGGTATCCGACGGTAACCAATCTTGCCAATGGCGAACTGATCATAGCCGGTGGTCGGGGGCCGTACCCGGAAATCTATTCGCCGCAAACCGGGAATCTGAGAACATTAAAAGGTACCGGCCTGGGTGCGACTAATACCTCCTGGCCATTTTTGATGCAGGCGCCGAACGGACGCGTGCTATACGCTGGCGGGGCCGGTCGACGATCACTGTCATTTATTGACACCAGCGGTGATGGTCAGTTGACGGAAACCGGCAACAGCGTGGTGGATAGAAATCGAGGCAGCTTTGCGGTCTACGACATCGGTCAGATGCTGGTGACAGGCGGGGTCGGTGGTCGAAAGACGGTCGGCAACATCACCATGAATACCGCGCGAGTGGTCGCTGGTAATCCCATGCATCTGCCGCGGCAGGATCACAACTCGCTGGTATTGCCCAATGGTGAAGTCATTGTGGTTGGAGGCAATCAGGGTGGTGGCTTCTGCAACGATGAGGCGGGATCCTATGCACCGGAAGTCTGGAGCCCAACGACCGGTCAGTGGTCGCTGATGGCGGCCCAACAGCATCCTCGCCAATATCACTCAACGGCCATCCTGTTGCCTGATGCCCGTGTATGGAGTGGGGGTCAGGGCTATGCCACCATTGTCTCATCGCAGGTAGCGCTTTGTTCGTATCAGAACAATGCGGAGATTTTCTCACCGCCGTATCTGTACAACCCCGACGGGACAGCGGCACAAAGACCGTCTATCAATGCCGCGCCCGAAACCATCAAACACGGCGAGGCGTTTGATGTGGACACGCCCGATGCGGCGACGATAGATTCAATCAGCCTGATCAGATTGTCCACCGCCACCCACGCGACGAATTTCAGTCAGCGCCTTGTGCCTCTGGTGTTTAGAACCAGCGCCAGTGATCGGTTGTCTGTCGATGCTCCGATTGATCCGAACGTCGCACCTTCGGGTTACTACATGATGTTTTTGCTGAATGGTCAGGGTACGCCAAGCGTCGCCAAAATACTGAAGCTTGGTGACTCGCAGACCAGCGGGCTGACTTATACGCTTGACTTTGGCAGTGAGACATCGCCGCTTGAGCCAGGCTGGATCAGGGTGACTCCCGCCACGGATACAAGTCTTGTCAACTGGCGTCTGAGCACACCCCTGGCGGGTGACCGGGGTGCTGCCAATGGCGCCGACCGGCTGGATCGCGATTTTGTCTACAACAGTCGCGAGTCGCAGTTAAATGTGAATGTCGGCAATGGCGTCTGGCGCGTCACAATGGGAATTGGCGATACCGGTGGCTATGCGCACGATCGCGTGTCGATTAGCGCGGAGGGTTTGCCGATCCATGCGGATCTGACAACGTCCGGGCCTGCCATTGTCTACATCGGTCAGGATACCTCCAGCTCTGATCCATCAACCAGTTTCGACGTACCGGTCACCGATGGCGTGCTCAGTATTAACATCGCCGATCAGGGTGGCAGCAATCCACACTGGGTGTTGAACAGCCTTAAGCTGGAATTGCTTCAGGATGCAGAGATACCGGCACCGGTGATCCAGCCACTGACGGTGCAGCCGCAATTGTCCAGCGACGCGGTGAATTTCACGGTTGAGGCAACCGGCCTGGGTCAGTTGCAATATAGCTGGAACTTTGGTGACAATTCGCCCGCTACAGGCTTTTCAGCCAATCAATCGAGTGTCAGTCACCGCTATGCCGGCCCCGGCCGCTACATCGTGACCGTCTCTGTGCGAGATGCATCGGGTATTGTCAGCGATCATACCTTCACGCAAATTATCTATGCGGCGCCGACTGCCACGCCACCGGCGGCCTCAATGGCTATCGTAGAACACATTGCGACCGGTCAGATCTGGAACGTCAACCCCGACAACGATACAGTCACAGCAATCAGCGCCACATCGACCACCGTATTGGCGCGCATACCTGTAGGTCACAATCCGGTGAGTCTGGCCGTGTCGCCAGATGGCGACGTCTGGGTTGCGAACAAGCACTCATCGACGTTATCCGTCATCGATGCCACGTCGTTTCGCGTTACAAATACCATTGCATTGCCAGTCGGCTCGGCACCGCACGGCATCGTATTTGATCAAACGTCGGCCTATGTCGCACTCGAAGCACTGAGTAAAATCGTAAAAGTCGATGTGGCCAGCGGTCAGATTGTCGATGAACTCGAAACTCGTCACCGACCCAGACATCTGACGCTTAGCGGTGATCGCAACCGCTTGTATGCCGCAGTGTTTATCACGCCGCCGCTGCCGGATGAAAACACTGCAACACCGCTTGTACAGGACCAGAATGGCAATCACGGTGGCTTGATCATGGCGATGGACACAAATCCGCTGAGGTTGCAGCAGAACGTGGTGCTGCAATACAGCGATTTGCCGCAATCCGATGAGTCAGGGCCTGGCATCCCCAACTATCTGGGCGCACTTGCGATCTCGCCTGATGGTGGCACCGCGCGGGTACCCTCCAAACAGGACAACATCCTCAATGGCGAGCTTCGCACCGCCAATAGTCTAAGATTTGATCAGGCGGTGCGGGCGGTCAGCTCGCGCGTCAATTTGCGCACCCTGTCCGAGGCACTGGCCAGTCGCATCGATCACGACAACGCCAGCATCGCATCGCAGGCAGTGTTTGATCGCTATGGCACCTATCTATTTACATCGCTGGAGGGCAATCGTCAGGTGGCGGTCAGCGACGCGATCACCAACGTCGAGCTGTTCCGGTTTGATGTCGGGCGCGCGCCGCAGGGTCTTTTGGTATCGTCTGACAACACGCGGCTCTATGTACACAATTTCATGGATAGAAGCGTCGGTGTCTACGATATTGCAGCGCTGACAAACGGCCAGACTGCAACCGTCTCGGAACTCGCTACCGTCACTACTGTTGATGATGAATTGCTGTTGCCTGAAGTACTGGCAGGCAAGAAACTCTTCTACGATGCGCGCGATGATCGCCTCGCGGCGCAGGATTACATGAGCTGTGCCTCCTGTCACCATCAAGGGGGTCACGATGGCAGGGTATGGGATTTCTCGCAGGTGGGTGAGGGTCTTCGAAATACGTCCACGCTTGTGGGTCGCGGCGGGCCTCGGCACGGATTCCTTCACTGGACGGCGAACTTCGATGAGGTGCAGGATTTTGAAGCGCAGATACGCGAATTTGCCGGAGGCGCAGGCCTGATGAGCAATGAACAGTTCAGTGCCGGAACGCGTTCGCAACCACTGGGTGATTCCAAGGCGGGTATCAGCCCCGACCTCGATGCGCTGGCAGCCTATGTCAATTCACTCACCGTTGTGCCGGCATCGCCCTATCCCGCGCGCGGCGATGAGTTTGAACAAGGCAGGGTATTGTTTGAACAAAAAAACTGTGCCGCCTGCCATAGTGGAACACAGTTTACAGACAGTGGCTCTGGCAGTGATGTACACGATGTCGGCACTATTAAAATTACCAGCGGCCAGCGCCTGGCTGCGGCGTTAAGCGGCATTGATACCCCGGGTTTGCTCGGAGTCTGGAAAACAGCGCCCTATCTGCACGATGGCTCGGCGGCTACGCTTGAAGATGCGATTGCAGCGCACAGCGTCGTTGCCACTACGGCGGCCGAAAGGGGCGCATTGGCACGTTTTGTTGAAGGCTTGTCCGGGGATGTACAAAATCTGCTCACGTTGGGTCAAAGTTCCGGATCACCTGTCGTCGACGGCGATATGCTAACGATTGACAGCGCCGATGATCGACTCACTGTGCCGCACTCTGAAAGCACATCGGTAGGAAACGGCGATTTTGCTCTGTCGTTCTGGATCAGGCTTGAGCAAGATGCGACCGGGCAGTGGCGATCGTTGTTTCACAAGGGTGCAAGCAATTTCGAACGCACGTTTGCGATGTGGCTGTCACCGAACGACAACAGAATCCACTACGTGATCAGCACGTCCTCTAGATGGAATCATGCCGGCAGCACGACATCGGCACTACCGTTGAATGAGTGGACGCACATCGCCTATGTTAAGCGTGGCACGCAGCTGCAGTTCTACGTCAATGGCGTACTCGATGGCAACAGCCTCTTGAGTGGACGCGTCGTCGCCAACTTCGGCGATATCATGATTGGCCAGTCACCCTGGTATCAGCCTGCGCTGTCGACACTTGGGAAAATCAATCTGTATCACCGCGCCCTTGATCAGAGTGATATCGATACAATCCTTGCTGACTCCCCGGACAGTTCTGTGCCGCCTGTCGCAACAAACAATCTGTTGAACAATGGCGGCTTCGAGCAGGGCAAGGCAGCGTGGTTTGATTGTGCAGCTGCAACATCGACAAGTGCGAGTCAGGACGCCTATCAGGGAAGCGGCGCACTGCAGGTGCAGGATGCCGGGTGTATCTATCAGGAGTTCGCGGTTACGCCTGGCAAACGATATCGCCTGTCCTGCCAGGCCAAGTCTGATCCGATAGCATTTACCAGCGTTTCGATGTTCATGTACAACTCAAACTACAGTGAGCTGGATTCCGGTGCACAGACGGTATCCGATGCGAGCTTTCAGCCGTACGAGGTGTCCATCACCGCTCCAGTGAATAGTTCAATTGGTTCGGCAACTCTCTATTCACAGAATACTGCTGTTTTCGATAACTGTATTGTTGAGGAGGAGTAGCCAGGTTGAGCCGCGCGCAGCCCGGCTCGACATTGGGTCATTACCTGGCGTGTACCCTTGCCCGGTGATACTAATCAGGCTGGTGTGAGTACCCGAATCGGCGCGCCGTCTCGCCACGCGGCAATCGCATCCACCGTATGCTGGTAAAAAACCCGCCAGGTCTGTTCAGTCACATAGCCCAGGTGCGGCGTGAGCAGCAATCTGCCTTCGTCGATCAGTTTTTGGTCACGCATCGGGTGATCGAGCGGTAGCGGTTCTTCATCGAACACATCGATACCCGCCATACAGGTCTGGTTATTGTGCAGGCTGGTGATAAGGGCCTGGTTGTCGGCGATCGGCCCACGAGAGGTATTGATGAATATTGCCCCGGGCTTCATCGCCTCGAAGGCGCTCGCGCCAATCAGACCGCGCGACCTTTCTGACAGCACCAGGTGTACGCTGGTGGCGTCAGAGGTGGCCATTAATTCCTCCAGGCTTGCGCATTGCGTGACACCCAGCTCGGCGCATCGCTCGGCCTGCAGGTTGGTGGACCATGCGCGCACGTCCATGCCAAAGGCCTTGCCGAGTGCGACCATCTGCGCGCCGATTTTGCCAAGCCCAATCAGTCCGAGAGTCTGACCGGCCAGATCCCGACCCAGCCCGGTTTGCCAGCCACTGCTTTGCATGGCATTGACCTCAGGCAGCAAGCGTCGCGACAGCGCCAGCAGCATGGTCATCGATAACTCCGATGTGCTGGTCTTGCGGGATTCGGTGCCGCAGACGGTCACGCCAGCGGCGGCGGCAGCTTGCAGGTCGATCGACAGATTGCGAGGCCCGGTAGTCATTAGCAATTTCAGATTAGGCAGCTCGTTCAACACGCTGGCCGGGAACGGGGTTCGCTCGCGCATCGCGCAAATGATTTCGAAAGGACGCAGCCTCTCGATCAGTGCGGGGGATTCCGGCAACGTATCCTGGAAGACCGTGATGTCAGCACCGAGGCTCTGCCAATCAGCCATCTGTAACGCAACGCCTGCGTAGTCATCAAGGATCGCAACTTTCATGATTCAGCCCTGGTGGTTGGTTGTCGGTAGATGGCACATCTCGCAAGTCATTGTACCGGGTACAGGGTGATGTTGTGACCCTTGCGATGAATGCGATGGTATTTTTGCTCAAGTTCGGGCGTTGCGCGAATGATATCTTTATCAGGCACAGCGCGGTCAATGGAGTCTGCTGCGCTCGTGGCGGCGGTGGCGCTCGCCAAGCCCCGTTTGCGTCTGCGGTTTGCCAAGCGATTCGTGAAAGGGGCTCTGGGGTGTCGAAAAGCGCGTTGGCCACTCGATAGACCCGGTTCCCAATCGGCGGGTCGTTCGGGGATAATTCGGGCCGGTACTGCCACATTCATTTCAGGGTCAAAGCCAGTGTCTCGGAACAATCCCACCTTCATGCAGTCAGCCGCCTACCTTGCAACTGGCTTGCGTTTGGTTCGCCAGCCGGGGTTGAGGCGGTTCGTTCTGATGCCGTTCCTGGTCAACCTGCTGGTCTTTGGTGCGCTGGGCTGGTGGGTGAATGCCTGGGCCACGGACTGGCTTGACTCATGGTCGGTTTTCACCCGTTGGGGAGACTGGTGGATCGTGCAGGCACTGCAAACCGTCTTGCACTGGCTGGTGGCGCTGGTGCTGGTGTTCTCTCTGGCATTTGTTTTTACATTAGTCGCCAATTTGATCGGCGCGCCTTTTAACGGCTTGCTGGCGGAACGTGTCGAGGCGCATCTGACGGGCGCAAACCCGGACCCTGCACCCTCCTGGCTCACGCTGGTTAAAAGCTTGCCTCGGGTGATGGGGTCTGAGTTGCGCAAGCTGGTCTATCTTGTGGTGTGTCTGGTTCCGTTGCTGTTGCTGCAGTTTTTACCAGTAGTCAATCTGGTTGCGCCGCTACTGCTATTTCTGTTTGGCGCGTGGATGTTTGCACTGGAATATATGGACTATCCACTGGGCAATCATGGTGCCTTGTTCAAAGAGGTTCGCCAGACCATGCGCAGACACCGTCGTGTTGCCTACGGGTTTGGATCAGCGGTGGCAATCGTCAGTATGATTCCCGTATTGAATCTGTTCGTGATGCCGGTGGCTGTGGCGGGTGCGACTGCACTGTATGTGGACTATTTGCGAGAGTAGTGGGCAGGTAGTTGATGCTGTGTTTATTGTTACCGGTGTAGAGGGGGAAGGAGATGCCTCGCTTACGCGTCGGGTTACCCTGGCGTTTGGTATTCAAGTTGTGACAGGCATTAGCACTTCGAGCGCGACGGAATAACAACGGGGTAAGGCCTGTCTGGAAACCCGACGCGTCAGCGAGGCGACAATAGCAGTGAGTTACCTCGCTCACGCGTCGGGTTGCCTTGGCGTTGCGCATGCAGCTTGTGGCAAGCATGGGCACCGCGAGCGCGACGTCATAACAGCGATGTAAAGTCTGTCCGGAAACCCGACGCGTCAGCGAGGCGACAATACAGTGAGTTGCCTCGCTCACGCGTCGGGTTGCCTTGGCATTACGCCCGCTGATCGTCGCTTGTGACAGTCTGTGCTGTCATTATGATCGCGTATCAGGCGGTGCTGCCAAACGAATGATCGACTGTTCCTGCGGGAACGGGGATGCCGGCGATCTGGCAACCTTGTGCGATCGGGCCGCCGGGGAATAGAAGATACAGCGCTTTTCTGCCGCCGCGGGCGTGCCAGAATTCTTCCAGTGCGTCGGTCAGTTCGCGGCGATTGTGGTTCTGGTTTCTGGCAAAGTACTCTTGCAGGCAGAGTACGATTTCCCAGTGGTCTGGCCCCATCACGATGTCCAGCGATTCGGCGCTGTCTTTTGCCTGCTGCAGTGACCAGCCAGCGGGAGCGTTTGGGAAGTCGTCCAGTGCATTCATGCGTCGTCTCCAGGCAGTGTGCTCCCGTGCGGGCAGAGCTACGGGATGCTCGATCGTTTATAGTATCGAGTGCCTGCAGGTTTGTACATCAGGCGTGACTGGCGGCACCCATGTACTGGCACGTGTGCCGATGGGTGGCTACTCGGCAACCCGGAACATCGGCAAGGTCACCTCATCGGTGGCATCTACAAACACGACTTCCACCCCGAGCCCGATGCGCACATCGGCAAGGTCTGCATTGAGCAGCTGGCTTTGCAATCGCACGCCTTCCGCCAGATCGACGGTCACCAGAATATAAGGCGTTTCGCCACGAAAGCTGACGTGAAATGGATGGTGGGTTTCGGTCCAGCTATGGACCACGCCGCGTCCACTGGCCTCGATCCAGTCCACTTCCATCGAGTAACATCGATCGCAAACGGGGCGTGGGTAGTGGCGGGTCTTTTTGCAATTACTGCACGTTTGCAGCAGCAGGCGGCCGTCCTTCAGGCCATCCCAATAGGGTTGTGAATCGATCGATGGCTCGGGCAGGGGTTTGCTGTAGTTGTCGCTCATGTCAGGCTCGCTGCATGATCGCGATCGTGCCGTCGCCCAGATCGCCAAAACCCGTTACCAGACCGACTTGTGCGCCTTTTACCTGTGCATGGCCAGCGTCGTGGCGCAATTGCCTGACCAGCTCGACAATGTGATTCATACCTGCCATATGTGACTGCGACAACAGGCCGCCATGCGTGTTAGTGGGCAGATCACCGTCAAGTTTCAATCGGCCATTTTCGATGAATGAGCCACCTTCGCCTTTTTTGCAGAACCCCAGGTCCTCAATCTGGCAAATCACGGTCCAGGTGAAGCAGTCATAAATCTGGGCCACACCAATATCGTCGTGACTGACACCCGCCATCCGGAACGCACGGGGTGCTGCCTTGGCAAGCCCAAGCGTGGTGATATCGTCGCGTTGAGTGATGGTGCTCGGTGATTGCGGATGGCCTTCGGCAACGCCAAGTATCCGGATCGGATGTTGCCGCAAGTCATTCGCACGCTCGGCACTGCTGACGATAACCGCGGTAGCGCCGTCACTCTCCAGGCAACAATCAAAAAGCCGAAACGGGTCGGAGATCATGCGCGAGTTCTGATGATCTTCGAACGACAGCAATTTTTTCATGATTGCGTTGTCGTTCAGCAGCGCGTGCTCACGCATAGTGACGGCCACTTCGGCAAACTGCTCTGATGTAGTGCCATACAGCTCCATGTGCCGACGCGCCATCGGTGCGTAGAGTTGGGCGGGTGCAAGGGCACCGATGGGATTTTCATGCTCACCGATCAAACGAAACTGAGGCATCGCAGCCAGACGCGTGGCGATCCGTGAATCGGAATAGCCGCGGCGTCCAAGTGCCAGTAAAACGTGATTGCAAACGCCAGCGTGAATCGCCGCAGCCGCTGCTTGCAACGCCGCCACTGCACTTGCGCCACCCATCGGGGTCTGGGCTGAAAACCGGATGTCTTCCATTCCCAAATTGGCCATGATTTCTTCAGCCAAAGGTCCGAGTGCATACGGGATGATGCCGTCGATGTCTTGCGGTGACAAACCGGCATCCGCAATCGCGTGCAGGCTTGCCTCGAGCACCAGCGCCAGTGCGCTTTTGTGCGTGCCGCGCGAGTACGCTGTTTCGCCAATGCCGGTGACAGCGGTGATGCCCTTCAGGCTATGTGCCACTGGTGTCACCTGTTGCCCTGTTGTTGCGCTGTGCACGCGCGTGTTGAATGGCGCGCCAGACACGTTCAGGTGTTAGTGGCATGTCCAGTTGTTGCACTCCTTCGGGTAACAAGGCATCGAGCACCGCATTGACAAACGCCGCTGGCGCACCGCTGGTTGGCCCCTCTCCGGCCCCTTTAGCACCCACCGGGTTATCGGTTTCGATAATTTCGTTGAGTTCTGTCGTAAAGAAGGGCACGTCGTCAGCACGTGGCAGGCAATAATCCATCAGGCTTGCAGACAAGACCTGGCCACTGGCAGTGTCGTAGACCACTTCCTCAAACCCTGCCTGGCCAAGACCCTGAGTGATACCGCCGTGCAACTGTCCGTCGACAATAATCGGGTTAACCGCACGGCCAACGTCCGCAACGATGATGTGATTGGAAATGGCTATTTTGCCGGTATCGGGATCAACTTCCACTTCGCACACCTGGCAACCGTTTTGATGGACATCGCCCGCGCTGTTGAAATCATCTTTAGCCTGCAGTGATTCTCCGCGTGCCTGTAATCGGGCGGCAACCTCGAATAGATGCAGCCGTTTGTCCGTCCCGATCACCACAAAGTCACCTTGATCGTACTCAATATCGGCGACGGCGGTTTCCAGCAATTCGCTGGCATGTTCCCTGGCTGTTTTTAACAGTGTTTTGGCACATTGCACAATCGCGCTGCCGCCAAGCCGGGCACTGCGTGATCCCGCCGAACCCGCACCGGTGGCGATTTTGTCCGTGTCACCGAAAAATATATGAATATTGTCGAATGGCAGTTGCAAGCTGTCGGCGGCGATTTGTGCGAACATGGTTTTGTGTCCCATGCCGAAATCCTGCGTGCCCACACCGAAGCTCACCTGTCCATCGGGATCCACTTTCACGTTGGCGTGTTCGTTGGGTGAGGCGCCATCGTTTTCGATGTACATACCTACACCGAACCCGCGCAACAAGCCGGATGGCAATGAGTTTTTTTGTCGCTGCTTGAATTTTTCGTAGTCAGCCAATTGCAACGCGCGCTCAAGATTGTGCTCGAATTCGCCCGAGGTATAGGTTGAACCGGTCGGCGTGGTCCACGGCATTTGTTGTGGCTGAATCAGGTTTTTGCGGCGCAACTCGATTGGATCCATCTGCAGCGCTTTGGCCGCGTGATCGACCAGCCGTTCGATCAGGTAGTTTGACTCCAGCCGGCCGATGCCACGATAGGCGGCCTGTGGTGTGGTATTGCTAAATGCACCCGTGATGCGAACATGCGAGTGGGCGATGCGATAGACGCCGCCATTGGTCGGTGGGAAGAAATTTGCCATCACCGCGACGTTACGCCCCAGCAGATAGGCACCGTGCCGCCAGTGCATGGTGCTGCGCAGTGCGAGAAAATGGCCCTTTGCATCCAGTGCCAGTTCGCCCTGTATGGTCTGATCACGCGATTGTGCATCGGTCAAAAAACTCTCGCTGCGATTCGCGGTCCAGCGCACCGGCTTTGCCAGCAGTCTGGCTGCGAGCAATACCAATAGATATTCGGGATAAACCGAATTACGTGCGCCGAAGCCGCCGCCCATATCGGGTACCAGTACTTGAATGTCATTCGCGTCAACGCCCAGCACCATTGCCAGTCCGTTTTTCAGACCATGTGCCGATTGCGCGCCGGTGGTCAGCATATAGCGGTTGTTGTCATAGTGGCCGAGCGCGCTGCGTGGCTCCATAAATACCGGCGCAATACGATTGACATCGACACTCAGTGTAATGCGATGGGTCGCGTTGTCGAACGCAAGACCGGTGGCTTTAGCATCGCCGCGTTCGATGTTAAGGCTGCGGTTGTTCGGTGCGCTGTCCCACATTTGCAGAGCGTCGGCACTCGTACTTTCTGTGTAGTCAATCAGCGCTGGCAGCGGCTCATACGCCACCTCAATCAACTCGGCGGCCTGTTCGGCGATACGCGCGTTGTCGGCCACGACAAAAGCGACAATTTCGCCTGCAAAACGTACCGTTCCATCGGCGAGTATCGGCATCGAGGCATCGGGCACTGTGTTGCCATCAATGTTGCGAATATCCCACGGCGGGGTGGTGGTGAGCGACGGGATCGGGCCGGTCGTCAGGGGGCTGATGTCACTGGCGGTGATGACACAATGCACGCCGGATACCTGCCTTGCGGTATCGGTGTTGATCGACAGGATTTTTGCGTGCGCGTGTGGCGAGCGCAGCGCCACACCGGTCAGGCAATCGGGGCAGTCGATGTCATCGGTGTAGCGTCCGTCACCACGCAGCAGCGGCTCATCTTCAATTCGTAACAGCGGTTTTCCGATCAGAGGTTCGCGCGGTGCATTCATCGCATTGGTTTTCCGATGCAGGAAATCAGCAGCCAATCAGGCCGTCGTGATCACCCGGCCTGGGGTTTGTATTATGGCTCGAATAATGGCACAGAAACTATTGCTGTAGTTCGCCGGTATTGAGCGTTCGATTCATGAAGTGGTAGAAATCCAGTACCGTGCCTTCGTAGTCGGCCGAGGCCATCGCGTGCGGTTGATAGAAACGCGAAGACAAGCCGTTGTACAAACGTTCCAGCTGGATCTTGTCCTCATCCATCACGCGCTCGAAAAAGGCGCCAATGTCGTTTTTCTCCTGATCGCTGATCGTGTCGTCAAACACCGCCGCGCCCAGTTTCGCGTGTACCGCATCGACGCCTCGCGGCTGCAGTTGCAAATAGAAAACCGCATGCGCGGCCAGACCGACGACATGCGCTGGCATCACGCTGAACATCAGCGATACGCGCTTTTCTGCTTCGGTCAGATCAGCGTGACCAGTACCGCGCTGTTCGACAGTAGCCGGGTAGCGCGAGTAGTAACCCATGTAGGCCGGGCCGGGCGGAAAATGTTCGCACAGATGGGTTGGTGTGACAGCATGCAGGGTTTCCTGATGCACGTGCGACAAGTGATAGCCTTCCATGAAATTTTCGGCCAGACACTTCCAGTTGACAGGCCAGGTCTGCTCGGCGCTGTAACACAGCTTCATGTCATGCATGTGATAGTTCTCGACCAGCGACGATAAGCCCTGCAACTGCGAGGCGAGACTTTCGGCCTGTTGATCGAGGTTAACGTAGACAAAGCCACCCCAGGTCTCACAGCGAAACTCCGGCAGGCTGAGATTGCGGCACTCGGAGCGATCGACCAGCGGGGTGCGCACCAGCTCGCCGCCCAGTTCGTAGGTCCAGGCGTGGTAGGGGCAGACAAATCGTTTCGCATTGCCGCTGCCCTCGGCGATCAGCGTACCGCGGTGCAGGCAAACGTTGGAAAGTGCGCGTATCGTCATATCCTGATTACGCACCAGCAGAATCGACTCACCGGCCAGTTCGCACACTAGATAGTCGCCGGCAGCGGGGATCTCCTCCTGACGTGCCAGACAGATCCATTGGCGGCGGAACACCTGCTCCATTTCGATCTGTAGAAATTCCTCTGAACGGTAAAAGCCGGCCGGCATCGGCCGCGCGGTATCGTAGCTTTGGCTCGCGCTTTCGCGCAGTGCCGCGAGGATGCCATTGGTATCGGATTGTGCAATGTTCATCTGTCGATGCTATCCGCCTGTACGCAGCAGCTCAATGGCTACGCGCCTGACCGTTTTCGCGCCGTGTGCCAAGCTAATCTGTCAATCGATGCTGAAGCTGCGGATTTGGCCCTGGATTGTGCAAGGCGATTCGAGCTGATCTATTGCGCCCGCGCCTTGCCGGCCGCTGCGCGAACATCGATGCGTAGTCATCACCGCTATTGTGTAGATCTGTACATGCTGTGACTGGTGTCTGCCCGTCTTTAAGCGGGTGCCTATACTCAATTGATATGCCCCGATCGAATAGACAGGCTGCGCACCCGTCGCAGCATAAGGATTGGTGGTTCCCGCCACTGTGGAAAAGAGTACGACCATGAAAACGCCGTTCGCGAAAATGCTTCCTTTGACGGCAGCGACCATTTTTCTGGCAGGCTGTGAAGGGGGAGCTTATCTGTTGTCCGCCAGCGGGCCGGAAGAGGGCACCCTGCCGCAGACATCACTCACGGCGCTGTCGTTGAGCGGATCAGACGCGGGCAGCAGCTACTTTATGTCGTACCCGATGCCTGGGCTTGATGGCCAGTCGCGAATGGAAAATGCTATCGTGCTGCTGCCATCGGGCGATGCACCAGAGGATGGCTGGCCCGTCATCGCCTGGGCGCATCCCACGACAGGAGTGGCAGATGCCTGCGCACCCAGCGCGACAGCCGATCTGGCCGGTGCGGACGGTTACCTGAATGGCTGGCTGGCCGCCGGTTATGCCGTGGTTGCCCCGGACTACGAAGGGCTGGGCACAACCGGTCCGCACCCCTATCTGCATCTGGCGAGCGCTGGACGCTCGCTGAACTACGCGGTTGAAGCGGCGGTAGGCGAGTTCGAGGCGTTCTCCTCGCGTTACGCGGTGGTTGGCCACTCGCAGGGCGGGCATGCGGCGTTGGGCGCGGCCGAGCTCGCGGCCGAGAATCCTGCAATCGATCTGGAAGCCGTGGTCGCCATCGCGCCGGTCTCGCAATTCGATGCCCAGAACCAGGCGCTGGAGGCCGTTATTGCAGACGACACCCTGTCACTGGCGGAGCGTGTGCCGGCAGCGACGCAGCGTCTATTGTTTGGGTCTTTGATTCTGCACGGCGTGTCAGCCATTGATGAAAGTTTCGATCTCGAGGCCGCCTTCGGCGGTTCCGGTGCGCCGCTGCGCAATGCACTCAACACCGATTGCCTGGAAGATTTGAGCGCCATCCTCGCCGGCAGTGTGCCGGGCGCGTTGTTGCTCGGCGGCGATACCGACTCACTGATTGATTCTGCCGCCACAAGCTCCGCCCAGGTGACGACTTACCTTGCCAACAACGAGCCCGGGCGTAGCCCGATTGCGGCAGCGGTGCTGTTGCAGCAGGGGCTGGCAGACACCACGGTCTTTCCGAGTTCAACCAATGCGCTGCAGGCCACCATGACGCAGATCAACACCGCCGCGCCACAATTGCTGAACTATGACGATGCCACCCACTCGAGCATTGTGACCCAGGGATTCAGCGACGCATTGAATTTCGTGAACGCCGAGTTCGCGGCCGACTAGCGTCACCTGGCAGGCAAGTGACCAGGCGTCGGTGGTTTGCCTGGCCGCTACTGGCCGCTATAGGGTCGTGGCGCGCACGATCGCATCGTCGCGCGCTGGAATATCCTCTCGCAGTTGCACGCCGAGTCCAGCGCCGGGCGGTGCACTGATCTGGCCATTGTTGATCGGCGGCAATTGATCCACCAGCGTGTGGTACCAGCTGTAGTAGAAGCCGCGGGTGAATTCCTGTTCCACCACGTTGGGTGCGGACAGCGCCAGATGTACCGACGAGGCCAGTGTGATTGGGCCGGAGCAATCGTGAAACGCGATCGGTTTGGAAAATGACTCGGCAATCGCCGCACACTTGTGCGCGAACGTGATGCCGCCACCCCAGGTCACATCGACGATCGGAGTAGCCACTTCGCCCTGTTCAATCAACTCGCGTATCTGCGCGATGCCCCCCAGTGTCTCGCCGCCAGCCAGTGGTGCAAACGTTGAGTGCGCAAGCTTTTTGATATCGCCAATGCGGTCCATCCAGATTGGATCTTCCACCCAGTCTGGCTGAATTGGCTCCAGCGCCGAGCAGATTTTCTGCGCCGCCGGCAGGCTCCACAGCCCGTGCAGCTCGGCCTTGATGCGCATGTTGTCACCGTGGGCGGCACGTATTTGTTCAAACGGCAGCATCGCGCGCTTGAGATCATCGTTTGAGATATCCACACCATCGGCCGCGCCATCCGCAAAGTCGAACGGCCAGATTTTCATCGAGTTGATACCCATATCCAGCAGCGATGCGGCCAGTTCCGCCGGCTGCTCCATGAAAGCGGTCAGGTCTTCGTAGTGCTCTGATTGTTGCTCGCCAAGGCCAAAGTTGCCTGGCCGCACATCCGCCGATTGCGAGACGTAATCCGGCCCTGCACAAGTGTTGTAGACCTTGATCGAAGATCGCGTCGCACCGCCAAGCAGATCGTGAACCGGCTTGTTGGCGAGTTTGCCGGCGATATCCCACAGCGCCACATCCACCGCGGACAGCGCGCGCATCTCAGCACCCACACCAAAAAAGCCGGCATAGGGGTGCATGCTGCGGTGCAGGTGTTGAATGCGCTGCGGATCCTCGCCCAGTATCAGCGGTGCGATGCGCTCGTGAATGTCTGTCTCGCAGGCGGCCGCGCCAAACCAGGTCTCGCCCAGGCCGATCACATCGGCGTCGGTGTGTACCCTGACCCAGATCAGATTCGGGTGCTGGCGCAGGCGGATGGTTTCGAGCTGGGTGATTTTCATGCTGTCGGTCCGGACCGGGGCGATGCGTGCATTGAATCATATTCCAGCTCCAGCCGGCAGCTTCAGAATTCACGCGCTTGAATCACCGCCGGACGGCGAAATAGGGCAAAATGTAGGCAGACAAAAGCGGGGAAACTGCGGTGGATCTTAACTACAACACGCAAGAAAATGCCTTTCGCAACGAGGTGCGAGCGTTCATTCAAAACGACGTACCGCAGGCCTTACGCGATAAGGTCAGTGCGCAAAAGCCGTTAACCAAAGCGGAAATGGAAAGCTATCACGCGGCACTCAATGCGCGTGGCTGGCTGGCTCAAAGCTGGCCCGAGGAGTACGGTGGCTGCAACTGGGATGCGGTGCAAAAGCACATCTTCGACGAAGAGTGCGCCGCGGCCGGCTGTCCGCGAATCATCCCGTTTGGCGTCAACATGCTCGGCCCGGTGCTGCTGAAATTTGGCGATGAGGCGCAGCGCCGGCACTTTCTGCCACGCATCCTCGACGGCACCGACTGGTGGTGTCAGGGCTATTCCGAGCCCGGCGCCGGATCGGATCTGGCCTCACTGAAAACCCGTGCCGTGCGCGATGGCAATCACTATGTGGTCAACGGTCAGAAAACCTGGACCACACTCGGTCAGCACGCCGACTGGATATTCTGTCTGGTGCGCACCAGCACCGAGGGCAAGCCGCAAAGCGGAATCTCGTTTCTGTTGATCGACATGAAAACGCCCGGCATTGAGGTGCGGCCGATCAAACTGCTGGACGGCACCGCCGAGGTCAACGAGATCTTTTTCGATAACGTGATCGTGCCGCCTGAGAATCTGGTCGGCGAAGAGAACATGGGCTGGACCTACGCCAAGTATCTGCTGACTCACGAGCGCACCGGCATCGCCGGCGTTGGCTTTGCCATGAACAATCTGGATCATCTAAAAACCATCGCCACCGCGCACAAGAAAAACGGCCGGCCGCTGATTGAAGATCCACTGTTCGCCGCCCGCATCGCCAATGTGGAGATCGATCTGGAAGCGATGAAAACCACCAACCTGCGCGTCGTGGCGGCTGCAGGCGAAGGCGCGCCCGGCGCCGAGAGCTCAATGCTGAAAATCAAGGGCACGGTGATCCGACAGGAGATCAATGATCTGCTGCGTCGCGCGCTGGGGCCCGCTGCGGTGCCCTATGTTGAAGAGTATTTCGCCGACAGCTTCGATGATGAGCTGCCAGTGCCCGACTATGCGATGCCGATCGCCTCGCACTACTTTAACGAGCGCAAGATTTCCATCTACGGTGGATCGAACGAGATTCAGCGCGGCATTATCAGCAAAATGATACTGGGGCTATAGCAATGGACTTTAACCATACCGAAGACCGGCGCATGCTGCAGGATACGCTCGCACGCTACGTGCGCGAGCAATACAGTCACGACGTGCGTATGGACGTCGCACAGAGCGACAATGGCTACAGCACCGATCACTACAACGCCCTTTGCGAGCTTGGCATTGCCGGTGCGTTACTGCCCGAATCGGTCGGCGGCTTTGGCGGCGCGGGTCACGATCTGGCGGTAGTGTTTGAGCAACTCGGGCGCGGGCTCGTGGTGGAACCTTTTCTGGCGTCTGCGGTACTCGGTGCAAGATTGCTGTCCACGCTCGCCGCCGACACCCAGGCCGATCTGATCACAGCCGCCATCGATGGCAGCAAAAAACTCGCGTTCGCCCACGCAGAGACTGACAGCCGCTATGAGCTCAATCGCGTCGCCGCCACCGCAACCTCGGGTGCCGATGGATGGGAGCTAAGTGGTCACAAGGTGCTCGCCCTGAATGCCGACAGCGCCGATGTGCTGTTAGTCAGCGCACGCACTGCCGGTGACGTTGACAGCGAAACCGGCATCTCGGTTTTTCTCATTGACCCGAAAACGGCAGGCGTCGAAATCAAAAGCTATCCCACCGTCGATGGCTATCGCGCCGCCGATGTGGTGCTGAATGGTGCGAAGGCCGATGCAATACTGGGTTCGGCAGGCGATGCCTACGCGGCTATCGAATCATCGGTAGCGGCTGGCGTGGTGGCGCTCTGTGCCGAGGCGCTGGGTGCGATGGAAGTGTGCAAGGAAACCACTCTGGAGTACCTGCAAACGCGCAAACAGTTTGGCGTGCCGATTGGTAAGTTTCAGGCGCTGCAGCATCGCATGGTCGATGTGTTGATCGAAATCGAACAGGCGCGCTCGGCGGTGATCAACGCAGCCGGCAACCTCGAGGCCGATCGCCGCACCCGCGAACGCCATGTGTCTGCGGCGAAAAACCTGATCGGTCGCGCCGCGCGGCTGGTGGCAGAAGAGTCCATTCAGATGCATGGCGGTATCGCGATGACCTGGGAGTATTCGCTGCCGCACTACGCCAAGCGCCTGATCATGCTCGATCATCTGCTGGGTGACACCGATCATCATCTGGAACGCTTTATTCGTTTCTCCAGATAACGGATTCGGTACCGTCATGAGTGAACTGATGCAGGGATTCCCGGCGCCGGCAGATCAACAGGTGCATCTGGGTAACTGGCGCACCGCACCCTACAATCGCTGGGCGTTTCAGCAT
This sequence comes from uncultured Granulosicoccaceae bacterium, assembly GCA_964573105.1. Taxonomy (GTDB): domain Bacteria; phylum Pseudomonadota; class Gammaproteobacteria; order Granulosicoccales; family Granulosicoccaceae; genus CAKZSB01. The sequence continues at coordinate 14,556 of CAZNIS010000075.1, read as the reverse complement.
GTGCGTGAACTGGTCGCATCTGCCGATGTGGCCAACAATCCACAGCGCGTATCTGAACTGCCCGCCGCCAATGTTGATTTGTCGGCAGTTAGATTTTCACTCAAGACGGGCGAACAGGTATCGCTTGATGAGTTCTGCACCCGTGCATTTGTCGATGGTGTGCTGGTGCTGCACAAAGGGGTCATTGTCCATCAGCAGTACTTCAACGGCATGGGGCCCGACACCTCGCACATTCTGATGTCGGTATCGAAATCGGTACTGGGCATGCTGACAGGCATTCTTGAACATAAGGGCCTGCTTGACACCAGTCGCCTGGTGACTGACATCCTGCCGGAGCTACAAGCCACTGCCTACAAAGGTGCCACCCTGCGTCATCTGCTGGATATGCGGGCAGGTATAGAGTTCGATGAAGATTATCTGGCCACCAGTGGTGCGATCATCGACTATCGCAAGGCGACCAACTGGAATCCACTGGAACCGGGTGAAAGTCCATCCGATCTGCGCAGCTTCTATCAAATGCTGACCCGCAACGATGGCGAGCATGGTGGGCGATTTCACTATGTCTCGCCCAACACCGATCTGATGGCGTGGGTGATAGAGCGCGCCACCGGCAGCCGCTATGCGGATCTCTTGAGCGAGCACCTGTGGCGGCGACTCGGTACCGAAAAGTCGGCGTACATTACCGTGGATCGCTTTGGTGCACCACGCGCCGCCGGCGGGCTAAGTGCCACCTTGCCGGATCTTGCCAGAGTTGCGCAATTAATTGTGGATGATGGTGTCGCTAACGGCGAACAGATCCTGCCACCCGGGTGGGTCAGTGATCTTGAAACCGGTGGCGACCAGACGGCCTGGGCACGAGGTGATTTTGCCGCCGACTTTCCCGGGCAGTCGATGAGCTATCGAAACAAATGGTATGCATCGCATCAGGCCACCGACTGGTTGATGGCCGTCGGCGTTCACGGCCAGAATATCTATGTGAATCGAGCCAGTCAGTTTGCCATGGTTAAGTGCTCTTCAAGCCCGGCGCCAATAGATGGCTCGACTATGGCCGATGGTCTGTCCGCCGCAATCGCGATCAGTGATTATCTTGTTAGTTGATGGTGTGAGTCGATCACTGCCAACAAGCTGATGGCAACTCGCCGCATGCGTTAGTAACTGACGATCCACCGGAATGGGTTTTTATGCATGCAGCGTCTGGAACTTCGTGTGCAGAAAGTCGATAAATACACTGACTCTTAGTGGTGCCACCTTACCGGGTGGACGCAGGGCCCAGAGGCTCCAGGCCGGCTCGATCGTGTAGTCTTCCAGCACTGGAATCAGTTTTCTCTGCGCCAGCAGATAGCGAATATCCCAGATTGATTTCAGCGCAATGCCGGCGTTGGCCAGTGCCGCCTCGGTAATCATCTCTCCGTAGTTAGTGCTGAAGTTACCGTGCACCTTTTGCTCGTGAAGCTTGCCCGACTGATCACGCAGTTTCCAATGGTGATTGTCTGCCAGCACCAGGCAGTTGTGGGCCGCAAGCTCGGCAGGTGTTTGCGGGGTTCCAGCGCGTTCCAGATAGGCGGGCGAGGCGACCAGCAAGCGCGGGTTATCCGCCAGCTTGCGCGCCACCAGTGACGATGACGACAAAGTGCCGATGCGCAGTGCCAGGTCGAAGCCCTTTTCCACAATATCCACAATATTGTCGCTCAACTCCAGCCTGACACTGACCTGCGGATGAGTCTGCAGGAACTCGGCTATACAGGGTGCGATATGTCGTCTGCCAAACGAGGCCGAGCCCGCCACGCGCAGCTCGCCGCTGATGTTCTGCCGATCGGCAGCCAATTCTGACCGCGCATCCTCAATGCTCTCCAGAATGCGTGTCGCGTGGGTCATGAACACCTTGCCGTCTGCGGTGAGCGCAACCGCACGGGTGGTGCGATTGAACAGTGTGACACCCAGCTCTGCCTCCAGCGCCTTGATGCGTTGGGTTGTCGCCGTGGGTGACAGGGCTAATTCACGGCCGGCTTTTGCAAACGCACCGAGTGCTGCAATGCGCAGGAATAGTTTCAGGGTGCCTGGGTCGAATGACATTGTTCCAATTTATCAAATAATGTTTGTTGTTTGGCCCTGATTATTCACTGGTCTGAAATAAGTAGACTCCACTTTGACTGAAGCGGTCAGTTGCGACACAACTCGCCCTCTCACTCGCGTGCAAAATTAACAGGAGTCGTCAGTATGAAAGCGATAGGTATCTCGAAGTACCTGCCGGCAGAAGACCCTAAAGCGTTTATAGACTTTGAGGCCGAGCAGCCCACCGCCACCGGGCAGGATCTGCTGGTTCAGGTGAAGGCGATTGCGGTCAATCCGGTCGATGTAAAAGTGCGTGCAGGCCGTGGCATGGATGCGGACGCGACAGAAAATCTGCCGCGTGTGATTGGCTGGGACGCCAGTGGCGTGGTCGAGGCTGTAGGCCACGATGTCAGTCTGTTCAAGCCCGGCGATGAGGTTTACTACTCTGGTGACATTACGCGTCCCGGTTGCAACGCGGAGTTTCAGCTGGTTGATGAGCGCATCGTCGGCCGCAAACCCGCCTCACTGTCGCATGCCGAATCGGCTGCACTGCCTTTGACGACGATCACCGCTTACGAGGCGTTGTTTGATCGACTGGGCGTTGATCGCGACGGTGGCAACCGCGGCGAGTCGATATTGATCATCGGTGCCGGAGGCGGGGTCGGATCGATTGGCATTCAGTTGGCCAAACGTGCCGGATTGCAAGTGATCGCCACAGCCTCGCGGGAAGAAACAACCCAATGGGTTCAAGAACTGGGGGCTGATCATGTAATCGATCATCGGCAGGACATGATCGCCCTGACGCGCGCCGCAGGATTTCACCATGTTGACCATATCGCGATTTTCAACGATATGCGTCACTGGCCTGTGGCTGTAGAGCTGATTCGTCCTCAGGGTGGTATTGTATCGATTGACGACACAAACCTGCCGATGCCCATGGACGGGATGAAAATGAAGGCGGCGAGTCTGCACTGGGAGTTTATGTTCGCCCGTGCCATGCACCAGACGCCCGACATGACAGAGCAGCACCGTCTGCTGACCTGGGCTGCCAATGAAATTGATGCGGGAAGAATTCGCACCACCGTGACTGATGTCGTTACGCCGATCAATGCGGATAATCTGCGAGAAGTTCACCGGCGTATCGAAACCGGTCAGGTCAGGGGCAAGGTTGTGCTGGATGGATACGCCTGATCAATAACATTAAACCCAACATTCTTCACCGAGGCTGACCATGCCTAAACTGACTATCGTTGCCAACATCATCGCCGTTCCCGATAAAGCAAGCCTGGTAAAAGCCGAGCTTGAGAAGCTCGTGCCGATTACCCGCGCAGAAGAAGGCTGTCTGCAATACGATTTACATCAGGACAACACGGATCCGGCTCATTTTCTTTTTTATGAAAACTGGACCTCGCGCGAATTGTGGCAGAAGCATATGAACGCGCCACATTTAGCGGCCTACAGTGAGGCGACGACCGGGTGCGTGGCCGAGTTTACGCTGAACGAGATGACTCAAATTGATTGAGACATCAAAACTCACCCGTGCCGCCATAGTGGCGATAGTAAAAAGGAGCCATTGATGAGCGACAGCAAAACGCCCGAACAGCGGCTGATAGATCTTGGTCTGGAGTTGCCCAGCGTGCCCTCTGCGGTGGGTGACTACGAACCATGGGTTGAGGTCAACGGCGTGATATATACGTCCGGCCAGCTGCCGTGGATCGATGGCGATTTGAAATATACTGGCAAGCTGGGCGACAAGCTAACCGTTGACGACGGCTATCAATCTTTCAGAATCTCTACTTTGAACGCAATTGCACAGCTGAAATCAGCAGTCGGTGAGCTGTCGCGCATCAAGCGCGTCGTGCGGGTTGAGGGGTCGGTTCAGGCAACCGCGGATTTTACCGATCAGCCACAGGCACTGAATGGCGCATCACATCTCATCAACGAGGTTTTTGCCGAACGCGGCCGTCACTCGCGAATGATCTACTCCGATCCGGGCATGTGTCTGGATTGCACAACTTTGGTAGTCTTGTGGGCTGAAGTAGAACGATAGCGAGCCACGGAGTCAAAGATGTCCAGCAACCCGAACAGCGATTTATACGTCAACTGGCCAGCCGAGCGGCGAGAGGAAATTGTCGAGAACTGGCACAACCGGCAAGTGGGATCACGAGTTGTATCTGAAACCGATCAATTGCGTATCTGGCATCTGGAGCTAGAACCCGGCGAGCGAGCACCGTTTCACCGACACGATGAGTCCTATTTCTGGACGGTTTTTGGCAGTGGCCGTTCACGATCCTACTACCACGATGGCAGCGTAGTGGAAGCCGACTATCAATCCGGTGAAACCAGGCATTTCAACTTTCGCAATGGTGACTTCATGGTGCACGATCTGGAGAATATCGGTGATACACCGCTGAAGTTCGTGACCGTGGAGTTTAAATCGTGAGCGAGTGTGGGAGGAGACCCCCGGTCCCCGAACGAGTCGTGCGGGGGTGTTTGGGCAGATGCAAGTGCATCAGAATTCCGACACGCTTGATTCGCGCAGCGGGGCTGCCCTCCCACGGAGCGGCTTTGCTTTAGCGTGCACACAAGTGCCTGTGGGAGGAGACCCCCGGTCCCCGAACGAGTCGTGCGGGGGTGTTTGTGTGGGTGCAGGTGCTTAAGAACTTCGACACGCAGAATTCGCGCAGCGGGGCTGCCCTCCCACGGGGAGGCTGTGCTTCAAAGTGCACACAAGTGCCGGTGTGAGGTGCCATCGTTCATTAAATTTGATGCGATTCAAAGTCCTTGAGAATCAAATCGTCGCCAAAAACTATCATCTGATAGTCTTGTCAGTTCAAGTTGTAACGGCGATTGTAAATGCCCACTTTCCATCAGTCCCACCGCCTGAGAACCGGCCGACATTCAACTATCGGCTGCGCTTATCACCTTCGTTTCAGCATTGCCAGCAGGCGGCCACAGTTAAAATCGTTTCGTATAGCACGTGCTGTAGTTCTTTCAATCGCTCGCGAGCAGGAGATGGGAAGAACTCAGAACCTCTGCTTTTGCGTTATGCCAGATCATGTGCACTGGTTGCTGGTGTTGAAGCGGGGCAACCTTGGGCGCTCGGTACATAACGTGAAGTGTCTGAGTAATCGGTTGGCAGATACCAGGATTGAATGGCAGGACGGTTTCTTCGATCACTGCATTCGCGATACAAATAGTTTGCGTTTTACCGCGCGTTATATCGTTGCTAATCCCTTGCGCGCAGAGTTGGTGGATAACATCGGATTGTATTCACACTGGGATGCCGCCTGGCTGGATGAGACATTCAGCCTGCACTTGTAACAGCAAGTCGGAATAGTGGGAGGAGACCTCCTGTCCCCGAACGAGTCGTGACAGGGTGTCTGTGAAGGTGCAAGCGCTTCAGATTTCGACACGCTTGAATCGCGCAGCGGGGCTGCCCTCCCACGGAGGCGCTGTTTTTTAACGTGACGCAGGTGCATGTGGGAGGAGACCCCCGGTCCCCGAACAAGTTGTGAGGGTGTGTCTATGAAGGATCAAGCGCTT
>CAZNIS010000075.1:0-8858 GCA_964573105.1 uncultured Granulosicoccaceae bacterium | reverse complement strand
AGCGCTTCAGAATTTCGACATGCTTGAATCGCGCAGCGGGGCTGCCCTCCCACGGAGGCGCTGTGTTTTAACGTGACGCAGGTGCATGTGGGAGGAGACCCCCGGTCCCCGAACAAGTTGTGAGGGTGTGTCTATGAAGGATCAAGCGCTTCAGAATTTCGACATGCTTGAATCGCGCAGCGGGGCTGCCCTCCCACGGAGGCGCTGTGTTTTAACGTGACGCAGGTGCATGTGGGAGGAGACCCCCGGTCCCCGAACAAGTTGTGAGGGTGTGTCTATGAAGGATCAAGCGCTTCAGAATTTCGACATGCTTGAATCGCGCAGCGGGGCTGCCCTCCCACGGGCACGTCAGGGCCTCAGTAAACGATCGTTTGCTGAGCTCCCGCTATACCGCAACACCCAGCGCCTTCGCCAGCGACGGAAAGTCATCGACGACAATATCGTGAATCGGATTCGGTTCGGGGTCGGGTGGGCTGGCGTTGCCCCATTCCTGTGGGCGTCTGACGAAGGCGGTATTAAAGCCCTGTTTTTTTGCCGCATCCAGATCGAAGTTATGGCACGCAACCATGCAAATCTGCGAGGGATCGAGTTGAAGAAAGTGTGCAACGGTGTCGTAGGCTTCCGGCAGTATTTTATACTTGCCGATCGCCTCACAGGAAAACACTGCATCCCACGACAATCCATTGCGTCTGGCGGTGTCCATAATGATGCGAAAACTTAAAATCGTGAAGGATGCGCAAAAGTATTTTTCACGCAGCTTTGGCAACACCGCAGGAAAGTCTGGCCAGCACTGGAAGTTGTGAGGTGCATCATAGGCGATGGCATGGCGCTCTTCTTCAGTGAAAGCATCCAGTTCATGTTCGGCGATCAGCTCGTCCAGTGTGGAGCGATGTGATCCATCGAAGTTGTAGGCGGGAGGCTCGTCCTTACCCAGATTCAGCACTTTCCCGAGACTGCGTCGACGCAGGTCGTTGGTGATGTCGTGCCAGTTGCGCTCCAGGCCGTGTTTTTTGCCGGTGCTTTCCAGAATGGTTGAAAAGCCGGTGTGCCAGTCGAGGATGGTCCCGCCGGTGTCGAAAGTGAGTGCGCGCACGTCTGACAAGCTCATGGAATGATCCTCTTGTTTCACCTGAAGACTGCTGCCGCCCTGTAATCGCTTGCAGGACGGCCGCAAGACTGTTGTGTATTCTACACCGTTCCGGTGTATTCGCCGCGTGCCGGATAACTGTTCGCGATGGCGAAATCCAGCGCGCCGACCAGCTCACTAAAATGCGGACGCACAAACGGCATGGTCTGCACTGATCCGTAGTAGAGCGTTTGTTCGGGCGTCACCATAAATAGCCCTGGCTCAGAAAAAAGCGCCGGCTCTTCGATGCCGATAGATGTCTTGCCGCGAGACGTTGAAATGTACAGGCCCCAATCGCGGGCGCTGGCAAGCGACAGGTCGTAGCCGAAACGCAGATTTTTCGATTTGATCTTTTCCGCCATGTCGCGCGCACGTTCGCTAGTGTCAGAGCTGATCGCAATCGTTGTGACGCCGCGCTCTGCAAACTCGGGTGCCCGCTTTTCAAATTCCTCCAGGTATTTGGCGCAGATCGGGCAATGCAGACCGCGATAAAAGCAGATCACGGTGCCGCGCTCGGATGATTCACTGGCAAGATCGAAATCGCCGTGATCGAGGGTCGGTACTTTCAGTTCCGGGGTTTTCTGTCTGGGGATAAGCACAACTGCGCTCCTGTCGATGGGTTGATGTCTAGCGTAGCGGCGTTTATGATCAGTAATTGCCGAAAAACCTGATCAAAACTCCGATATGTCTCAGATTGACCGATTGTCTGCGCTGATATCCCGCTTTGAGCTGCAGGTCGTAGCGAGTGACCCGGGCGATGCGAACTTGCTCCTTTGCGGCCTTAACGAGCAGTTAATGCCATCGCAACTGGTGTTTTCGGCCAACTCGGTTTGTAAGCCGTGTAAGGAGGTCAACACCGAATTCGCAGCAAGTGTGCAGTGGGGTGGGGCATCCAACCCGTTGCTCGCGGCGATGCCGCAACAAATCAATCTCAAGCTCGACGATGATCGGGAAATGAGTCTGCTCGCGCAGCTCTTGATCGCTGAGAGTCGCAATCCCCGCTGTGGCTCCGGCGCGGTGTTGAGTAAGCTCGGTGAAGTGCTGATGGTGCGGCTGTTGCGCATACAGCTTAGCAGTGGTTTGGCCAATACCGGGTTGCTCGGCGGCCTTGCTGATGATCGGCTGGCGCGTGCGATTGTTGCCGTGCATGAAGAACCGGGGCGGCATTGGAGCAACGCCGAATTGGCGGATACAGCCGGGCTGTCAATGAGCCGCTTTGTTGAGCTGTTCGGCCAGAAAACGGGCCAGACTCCGATGAGCTATGTGCGTCACTGGCGTATGTTGCTGGCGCGCCAGGATGTGGAGCGTGGCGAGCGCATTCAGCGTGTGGCGCATCGTTATGGCTATGCCTCGGGCGAGGCCTTAACCCGCGCATTCAGGCGCGAACACCAATTAAAACCAACGGACATCCGTCGTCAGGCGATGGGTTGATATTCGTACCGGTGTGACGCTATCACTGGCCGTGTAGCTGCAACGAGCAGCGACCCAGGTCGCTAAACTCGATCTCAACCTTATCCCCGGCGTTCAGCCAGCAGGTTTTCACCACTGACCCCAGTGACACATAGTCACCGGCGGCAAGTGGGGTACTGCGCTCAGCCTGATGGTTGGCGAGCCAGGCCAGGGCATTGTACGGATGATCCAGAATATCCGCCCCGAGACCCGAGCCAATCCTCTCACCATTAATCCAAAGCGTGCCACGCGTGTTGGGCAAAGCGTCTGCTTCGAGTTTTACCGCAGCACCAAACACACAGCCAGCACCAAAAAAGTTCTCGGCAATCAGTGTCTGGGTGGATACGGTGCGGTAGTCTTGCCAGCGATCATCAACCAGCTCGATGCTGCAAAACGCAGCATCGACAAAGCGGTGGCAGTTTGCAGCCTCATAGTGTGTATCAGCCGGCATGTCGTGCGCGAGTTGCACGGCAATTTCGCACTCCACGCCCGGTCGACACAGTTTGTTCGCATACACATCACCATGGCCGTGATGCACGGTTGATTCGAATATCACGCCCTTGCACGGGTGGGCGATACCAAGGTATTCCTGCATCACAGTTGTCGTGCAGCCAATCTTGAAACCAACAGCTGGTTGCAGTTCGTTGGCAAGTTTGTCGTTCAGCCGCTCCTGTAGTGCATAGCTTTCATCGATTGACTGCGGTTGTAGTTCCGCCGGCAGAGCGTTGAGTGGTGCCGCGTTGACTCTGGCGGCCGTTAGCAGGTCGGCCGCTTTGTCGAGTTTATCGCTTGTCATACGGCATGCCTGGTGTGCGAGTAGCGTGATTGACTAGGCTGCAACGGGCCTGGCTCTCAGTGCGCGCACAATTAACCAGCTGCCCAGTAACAGGCAGATGGCGGCCAGCGTGGTTCGCACTTGTCCGCCCATCATGAAAAACGGCCCGGCAACAACTAACAACAGGGTGGGGCCGTAAAATCGCGTCCAGCGCGCGCCTTTTCTGCGTTGCTCCTGAAACCAGGGAAACAGGGCAGAGTAGATCGCGATCAACAGGAAGAACAGTGCCCACGGTCGGGTGAAAAATGGTGCCAGGCTGGTGTCGATGGCGAGTGCGCGGCTCAGATTCAGCTCGGCGATATTACCCAGCACCACACCTAGAATCATCGGTGCGAGTGGAAATCCTGCCTGGCGCATCGCAAAGCCCAGTAAGCCGAACCAGAACAGCGTCCACACATCAAAAGAGATGTTGTTCAGCGCGAACACGCCAATTGAACTGAAGGCGAGAATCACGGCTGCGAGCACGTACATCGGGATACGCGTCACCAGCACAAACACGCGAAGCATCACCGACTGCAGGCCGAGCATAATAAAATTGGCCATGAAGAACGCGATGAAAATCGAATAGGCGAGCACCGGTTCTTCGGCGATGAAGGTCGGCCCGGGTACGACATCGTGAATTAACAGCGCGCCGAGCATAATGGCCGCCGTCACGTCTCCCGGTATACCCAGCGCCATCAAAGGTGTCAGCGCGCCACCTTCAACCGCATTGTTTGATGTTTCCGGTGCGATGATACCGTCGGGCTCGCCGGTACCGAATTTATCCGGATCCTTGGCGGCTTTTTTGGCCTGATCGTAGGCGAGAATATTGGCAATCGATCCGCCGGCGCCGGGCAGTATGCCGACAAAAACACCGATCAATGCAGAACGGATAACGGTGACCCAGCGTTTGGCCATCGTCTTGATCGCATTCAGGTGTTCGATTCTTACCTTAATATTGCCGCGGTCAGTCAGCGCGCGTTTGGCTGCAACCGGATCGCGCACATCTGACAGCAACTGGCTGAACGCAAAGAGGCCGATCAGCACGGCAATAAAATCAAAGCCGCCCAGCAGTTCATCGTTGCCAAAGTTAAAGCGCGCCATGCCCACCGCATCATCTTCACCCACCGTGCGAATGAACAAACCGAATGCGCCAGCGATCAAACCCTTAATCAGATGCTTGCCGGCCAGACTTGCGGTGACGGTGAGTGCGAAAATCACCAGCATGAAAAAATCCCACGGCTGAAACTCCAGCCCCACGCGCGCAAGTTGCGGGGCAAAAAGTACCAGAATGGTGGCGCTGATCATGCCGCCGCAAAATGATGACCAGACACCCAGGCCAAGTGCCAGCCCGGGTCGGCCCTGACGTGCCATCGGAAAACCGTCGAAGGTGGTTGCCACCGATGACGGTGTGCCGGGTATGCCTGTCAGAATGCCGGACATCAAACCGCCAGACAGTCCGCCCACCAGTACGCTGACCATCACGGCAAGCCCCTGGGTGGCGGGCATGGCGAAGGTGAAGGGCAGCGTCAGCACCACAGCCATCGCGATGGTAAAGCCGGGTATCGATCCGGCCAGCAGGCCGGCTGCCACGCCGACGACCATCAGAAATAGCGTTGAAAGGCTCGCGATCTCGCCGAATGCGAGTTGCAGGTTTTCGATAACCAAGGCCTAGATTCCCGGAAACAGTGTGCCGGATGGCAGCAAGACGCCCAATCCGTAAGTGAAAAGCGCCCACATGCTGCCGACGGTGGCAATGGCGATAGCGCCATGTAACAGTAAATTGCGCATCGACCAGCCACCTAGCGTGTTCAGCAACAGGAATACAAATGCCAGCGCGCCGATCAACATACCGAGCCACGGCATGGTGTAGAGATACAGGCCAAACAACCCAAAGCACCAGATGACGTTGCGCCAGTATTGATAAAAATTGACCAGGCCGCCGCCATGTTGCGGGCCTGCCGGTTGCGGACTGTCGAACGAGGTGGTGTCGGTGTCTTCCACTTGTGGATCGCGCGCAGCGCGCAGCGATTGCACCAGGAAAATCAGCGACAGCAGCGTCATCACACCAATAATGATTCGCGGCCAGGTAGCCGGGCTGAGCTGACCGTAGTCCGGCTCGCGAATATCGAGACTGGCGTTCCACAGAATGCCGCAAATCACCAGCAGCACGATCGCTGAAATCACATCTCGGGACAGCCAGGCACGATGGCCTGACGAAGTTTGCATCTGCTGTTGCTGTGCGGTCATGGGTACTCAAGCGCAGGATCTGGTGTTCAGGCGGGCGCGGCGATGGCGCGAGCAGTGCTCGCACCACCGCCCGTTACAGCGATTTACTTCTTGTACATACCGATCTGAATAGCGACTGCTTCGTAGTTTTTGTAGATGTTGTCCGCCCAGGTGCGGAAATCAGCCGGGCCCTGGAAACGGATGTCGGTGCCTTTCGAATCCATCTGCGCTAACAGATCAGGGTCTTCAGCCGCCGCTTTGAAAACCGATGCCCAGTGATCGATCACGTCTTGCGGTGTGCCCTTCGGTGCAACGATGCCGCGCTCGAGCGCGAAAGTCATATCGACACCCAGTTCCTTCAACGTGGGCATGTCGGGCAAGTGTTTGGAGCGCTCGTCAGAGGCGATCGCAAAACCCTGCAGCGATCCCGATTCCAGATGCTTGCGACCCGAGGCAACGTTCAGCGCACCCATGTCGATCGCACCGGATAGCAGTGCAGTCATGCGTTCAGCCGTGCCGTCGTAGGGGACGAAAGAAAATTTAATGCCCATCTCCTGTTCCAGCAGCAGCCAGATAAAATGACTGGTGGAGCCGAAAGTCGCACCGGTTTTAATCGTCTCGGGATTGGCTTTCGCGAAATCGCGGAATTCATCGAACGACTTGAACTCAGCGCTGGCCGCGGCACCAATGATGTCTGGTGTAGAGGTAAGGTTGGCAACGGTATCGAAACCGTCGTACTGGAAGCCGATGCGGCCGTTTAGAAAGCTGGTGATAGCGGATTGGTGAATCGCAAACAGCGTGCAGCCATCAGCCTTTGCCTTGGCCGCTTCCTTGGCGCCCTTGTTGCCGCCTTGACCTGGCACAGTGACGACCTTGATCTTGGGCGTGACATCCAGTTCCTGAATGGTTTTTTCAAAAATCGAAAACAACACGTGCGTGCCGCCACCCGCCTTCCAGGGCACGATCAGCTTGGCCGTTTCGCAGGGAATATCGGCCGCCTGGCCAACAGGTCCAAACGCCAGGCCGGCGCTGGCCGTCAGGGCGAGAATCAGTTTTTTCACAGATTGAATCCTCCGGTGCGTGAAGAGTTGCCGCGCTCTGGCGCGCGATCAAGCCCTGTATAACACAATCAGGCAGGAGCCATGAAATATTGCTATCCGGTCGGCCGCGACTAATGGCCGTCCTGTTGAGAGGGTAGATTAGAGGCCCGAGATGCCTGTTCCGACGAGCATGGTCCCCGCAAGGGTGCCTGTCCTCGCAAGGATGCCTGTCCCGCAAGGATGCCTGTCCCGCAAGGATGCCTGTCCCCGGAAAGGATGCCTGTCCCCGCAAGGATGCCTGTCCCCGCAAGGATGCCTGTCCTCGCAAGGGTGCCGTCCCCGCAAGGATGCCTGTCCTCGCAAGGATGCCAAGGATGCCTGTCCTCGCAAGGGTGCTCGCAAGGGTGCCTCTTGTCCCTGAAAAGGATGCCTGTCCCTACAAGGAGGCTTTCTACCCTCAACGAGTGCTGCAACGAGTGATTGCCCGAGCAGCGGCACGTTGACGAGTGCTGTGTCATGCTTTGAGTGGCCTGGCCATTCGACAAGGCCACTGGTGGTCGACGCGTGCTTATGCTCCCGGGCCGCAGTCGAGGCAGCGCAGCGGTGGGTTTGGGCCGAAACCGAGCTTTTGGTTGAGGTCGCGCAGTGCAGTGCGCAAGCCTTCCTCGACAACCGGGTGGTAGAACGGGTTTTGCAGAACCTGCTCGACCGTCTGCTGGCCCTGAATCGCCCAGGCGAGCAAATGCGCCAGGTGTTCGGCCGCTGGACCGATCATCTCAGCACCCAGCAGTCGGCCGGTATCTTTCTCGCCATAGACGCGCAACAGGCCTTTGTTTTCGCCCATCACGCGAGATCGACCCTGATCCTCGAACGAAACCTCGCCGATCTCGAATGCTACGTTGCCTTCCACCAGCGAACGATAACTCTGTCCGGCCAGCCCGATTTGCGGGTTTGAAAACACCACACCCAAATTCGCGCGCCGCGCGCGTCGATAGGCGTGTGGCATGCGCGCGGCATTCTCGCCGGCGAGGCGGCCTTCGTCAGCTGCCTCGTGCAGAATCGGCCGATCGGCGGTCGCATCTCCGGCAATGAAGATGGCGCTGTCGCCTGCCTGGCCAGACAGTTCATCAAATAGCGGCACCCCGTTTTTGGCGAGTTCCAGTGAGGTGTTTTCAAGCCCCAGCTGGTCGGTATTGGAACGTCTGCCAGTGGCGGCGAGCAGGTACTCAAAAGTCTCGCTGCCGGTGCCGTTTTCATCGCTCCAGCCGACCTGCACCTGACCGTCAATCGCCGACACCGTCGAATCGGCATGCCAGTGGGCCGGGAATTCGGCGCTAAAAGTCTGGGCCGCGTAGGCCGCGACTGCCGGATCGCTGAGCGGGCCGACGGTATGATCGCGACCGAACAGTCGCACGCGCACGCCCAGCCGATGCAGTGCCTGTCCCAGTTCCAGGCCAATCACTCCGGCCCCAAAAACAGCGACAGAGTCCGGCAGGTCCTGCCAGTAGAAGACATCGTCGTTGACGATCAATTTGTCGCCGGCTGACTCAAACGGCGGCGGAATGGCTGGCCGTGAGCCGACAGCTATGACGATGGCGCGAGCGGTCAGGGTTCGGCCAGACGAGAGTTTCAGCGTGTGATCGTCGACAAATGTCGCGTACTCGCGAATCACGTGCGCGGGATCGAAGCCGTCGATCGACTCCAGCACAAATCCGACAAACCGATCGCGTTCGTCCCGCACGCGCTGCATAACTGCGCGGCCGTCTATCTTGTCGAGCGAGCTGTGAACGCCAAACTGCGCCGTGTGGCGGGTGTGCCAGGCGGCATCGGCAGCAGCGATCAACAGTTTGGATGGCATGCAGCCCACGCGCGCGCAGGTGGTGCCCAGCGTGCCGCCATCGATCAGCGCCAGGCGATTGGTATATTTTGCCGCCTCCCGATAGGCCGCAAGGCCAGCTGTGCCGGCGCCGAGTATCGCTACATCTACGTCGTATTCGCTCATGGTTTAGTCCATTGGTTGTATGGGCGTGCAGGGGCGATCACCCGATCGTCGCTGTGAGTCGTGGTGATCGACTTGAATATTGATGCCTGATTAGACTGTTCGCAATTGGGCCAACTATGGAAAGTTTATGTCCAAAATGTAGATAGTGCCCATCCATACGGCAGTAAGCAGTTGAGATTCGGCGGGAAAATCTTCGGC
>CAZNIS010000074.1:0-36421 GCA_964573105.1 uncultured Granulosicoccaceae bacterium | reverse complement strand
GGCCGCACGACCGACCCGGTGCGCATGTACATGCGCGAGATGGGCACCGTCGAACTGCTGACCCGCGAAGGCGAGATCGAAATCGCCAAACGCATCGAGGAAGGACTGTTCGAAGTCCTGACTGCGCTGTCAGCCTTCCCCGATACGGTGAAGAAAATTCTCGAGCGCTACCAGCTGGTTGCCGCCGAAGAAATGCGCCTGAGCGATCTGCTGGTCGGGTTCATCGATCCAAACGAATCAGACGAAATCCCCTTGCCCGCCCATATTCAGCAACAGATCCGCGAAAAGGAAGCGGCCGAGAACGGCGAGGAAGAGGAAGAAGTCGTCGACACTGGCCCGGATCCGGAAGAAGTGCGCGAGCGCATGGTCGCGATAGAAGAGGCTCACGCCAAGGCGATGGCCGCCATTGCCAAGATCAAGGACGGCAGCGCCAGCAAACTCGAAGAGGCCACCCGTGCGACCACCAGCATGGTCACCGAACTCAAGCTGTCGCCGGCTTTCGTCGATCTGCTGACTCGCGGCCTGCGCGATCGCGTGAATCGCATTCGCACGCAGGAAAAAGCCATCCGCGATATCTGCATCACCAAGTGCGATATGCCGCGCAAGACTTTCATCGCAACCTTCCCGCGCAATGAGATCAGCGAAGAATGGCTGCAGGGTCATCTCGATAGCGGCGAGAAATACGCCACTCGCATGGCCGATCACGCCGAGGACATTCGTCGCCATCAGCGACGCATGGAAACCATCGAAAAAGACACCTTCCTGACCGTCGGCCAGATCAAGGAAATCAGCCGTCGCATGTCGATCGGCGAGGCCAAGGCGCGGCGCGCGAAAAAGGAAATGGTCGAGGCGAACCTGCGTCTCGTGATCTCAATCGCCAAGAAATACACCAACCGTGGCCTGCAGTTCCTGGATCTGATCCAGGAGGGCAACATCGGTCTGATGAAAGCGGTAGACAAATTCGAATACCGCCGTGGCTACAAGTTTTCTACTTACGCTACCTGGTGGATCAGGCAGGCCATTACACGCTCGATCGCCGATCAGGCGCGCACCATCCGTATCCCGGTCCACATGATCGAGACCATCAACAAGCTGAACCGCATTTCGCGGCAAATGCTGCAGTCGATGGGCCGTGAGGCGACGCCGGAAGAGCTGGCCGAGAAAATGGACATGCCGGAAGACAAAATCCGCAAAGTCCTCAAGATCGCCAAAGAACCGATCAGCATGGAAACGCCCATCGGCGACGACGAAGATTCACATCTGGGTGACTTCATCGAAGATCAGAACATTCTGTCGCCGGTCGACTCCGCCACCTCCGGCGGCCTGGGCGAGACCACGCACGAAGTACTGGCAAGCCTCACCCCACGCGAAGCTAAGGTGTTGCGCATGCGTTTCGGTATCGACATGAACACCGATCACACGCTGGAAGAAGTGGGCAAGCAATTCGACGTCACCCGTGAGCGAATTCGCCAGATAGAGGCGAAAGCGCTGCGCAAACTACGCCACCCCACTCGTTCGGAACAGCTCCGCAGTTTTCTCGACGGCGAATAGTCCAATTCCGCAGTGCGGTGCGTGGTGCGAACCGCACCACCTACACGAGGTACACGTGAGACCCACCCGCCCTTCGACATTTCGCAATTCAAGATCAAGCAGATTGATGTAAACTCCGCAATTGCGGGCCTGTAGCTCAGTTGGTTAGAGCAGTGGACTCATAATCCATTGGTCGTAGGTTCAAATCCTACCGGGCCCACCACTTTTCCTAGTCCCTGGCCGCAGACCTACACGGCCAGGGGCAAATCCTGTTGGGCCACTTTTTAATTTTTCCTCAGCACCTCACTTGCGCGTCGGGGTCCCTGGTGGTGACCCTCAAGCGGATGCTGGAACCCGTTACTGATCTAGCCGTTGCGATAGGTATAGCTGTAGCCATTCAAAGCGGGCGCGCCACCCAGATGGGCATAGAGAATCTTTGATCCTTTGGGGAAGAAACCTTTTTTGGCCAGATCGATCATGCCCTGCATTGATTTCCCCTCGTACACCGGATCGGTAATCATCGCTTCGGTGCGTGCCGCCAGTCGAATAGCTTCGTTGGTCTCGTGACTTGGCACGCCGTAGGCCGGATAGGCGTAATCCGGATTGATCACAATTTCATCGTCGCGAACTGCTCTGCCCAACTCAACCAGACTCGCGGTGTTATCAACGATTCCACGCATCTGCCCACGCAACTGTTCGGGTGTGCCGGAACCATCGATACCAATCACGCGATCGGCGCGATCATCGGCGGCAAACCCGACTATCATGCCAGCCTGGGTTGAGCCAGTTACACAGCACACGATGATATAGTCGAATTTCACGCCCATTTGCGCCTCCTGCGCGCGAACCTCTTCAGCGAATCCGACGTAGCCCAATCCGCCGTGCTTATGCACCGATGCACCCGCCGGTATAGCGTATGGGGTACCTCCCGCATCCTTCACCGATTGCAGGGCTTCCTGCCAACTCTGGCGAATGCCGATGTCAAAGCCCTCATCGACCAAACGGCTGTCTGCACCCATCAGGCGCGTCATCAGAATATTGCCCACTCGATCGTAGACCGCGTCCTCGTGCGGTACCCAGCTCTCCTGTATCACCACGCATTTCATACCGATCTTGGCAGCCGTCGCCGCAACCATACGGGTGTGATTGGATTGCACACCACCGATCGACACCAGCGTGTCCGCCCCCGATGCGATCGCGTCGGGAACGATGTATTCGAGCTTGCGCAGCTTGTTGCCACCCATAGCAAGCCCTGAATTGCAGTCATCGCGCTTGGCGTAGATCTCGACGTCTGCACCAATCGCCTCAGACAATCTGGGCAAATGCTCGATCGGCGTTGGTCCAAAGGTAAGGGGATAGCGTTCAAATTTCTGCAGGTTCATGTCTGGCACTCGATTGAATAAACAACGCCTACCTTAGAAAATATTCCATGAAACGTGCTTTCAATTTCGGGCAATTCCCTAAACAATATTGATATCTCTCATCGTTATACGAGAGATCAGGTAAATTTATCGCCCAAAAATTAATGTTTCCTTCATGACCCTAGAACTCGACTCAACCGATCGCAAACTGCTTAAGCTACTGCAAACCGACGCCCGCCTGTCCAACGCGGAGCTGGCGGCGAGAATCAAAGTCAGTCCGGCCACCTGCCATCGGCGAACCTAGCGATTAATAGACGAAGGTGTGATTGTCGATTTCCGGGCGCATATCAACCCGGACGCCGTGGGCTACGGCGGGATGGTGATCGTGGGTGCGGTGCTGGAGCGATCGACGCCAAAGAGCTTTGCCGAGTTCGAAGCCGCTATCTCGGCATTTGCGTTTGTGCTGGAGTGCCACTGCGTCGCTGGCGACTTCGACTACCTGATCAAAGTGCGGGTAAAAGATACCGTCGATTTCAATCGTTTGCACCGGCAACAGCTGTTAACGCTTCCGAATGTTCGCCAGTTGCGCAGTTTTTTCGTTTTAAAGGAAGTGATCGACAACGCACCACTGAACTTCTAGTGCCACCGTAAACGGCCACACTTCACAATCGAGTGGCAGCGCGGCACACGCGCGCCACCACCCGAGTTGTGGCTGGCTCTCTACTCGCCAGCGTGAAAACAGTAGAACAAGCCCGCGCCGCCGGTTCTGGTCAGCGCATCCTGGCTGCAGCCAGCACTGCCGTGCGCCGAGTTCCACGACACCATATGTCTGTCGTTACTCAGCCCGGCCAGATCGTGGTGACCGACGATCGCCGAGCCCTTGTCACTGCTGGTCCAGCCAGCGCAACTGGTATCACCTCCCGCGGTTGAATACATACCATTCGGATCAGAGCCCGTGAGAATGTCGTGCTTGTTTGGCGTGTCCCCGCGAGCGTTGACTTGATTGCCATTCTCATCCAGACCATTGGCCTTATTCACCATGTTGCCACCGGAGTGAAGCTCATCGACACCGTTCGCGATGAGCGTGCCCTTGGCGTTGTGCCACGGCCCAGCTCCAATCCGATCACGAGCGTTAACACCCGGAATTACCTTGGGTCTGTCGCCCGAGCGATCGATCCCGGCGTTAACACTCAGGTAGGCTTTCCAGTTGTTGAGTGTTGAACCTGCTGCCGCAGCAAGCTTGCCGCAGTGTGAGTCAGCTCCTTCCAGACCACCAAGATCAGCACCGTTGCCCGGCCCAGCACTGGTGATGAAAAACGTCATGTCGGGACCCTGTGCCGACGCATTGAGGCTAAGGGCCGAACCAACTACGGCAACCCCAACTACCAACATCGATTTTTTAATCATTCTCGCTATCCTTTCTCGCTAACCAAAAAAAGTACCCAGACAAGCTCATTGACAGCATCGAATTGACACCGGCAACGACGAGCACTGTGCACCAGAAATGTGCAAAATAATTGCAGTTTAGCCATACACACAGTAAGGCACCCGCGGCACACTCGACTCAGTCGACAGCGGGGGAGAACAGAAGTTTAAAAAATCAATACTCGGCTCATTAGCCGCAAATTCCGCAACGCGCGACGTCGCTACCCAATAATGCGGCCAGGTAGCACAGCGACACCGCGGGAACGTGTTTGCTAACCGCGACTGGCGGCGATCACATCACTCAACACATTGGCCGTCTCTTCCAGAATGATATCCGGCAGGTCGGCATCTTCATCGGTATCACCGGCACCAAAGGCTTTACGCAACAGCTCTTCACGCTCATCGCGATTGGAAGAACGCTCCTCGATCTCTTGCTTGCGGCGCGTCTCCATCAATGACACGTCCTGCTGCGCGCGAGCATCTCGCAGCGTATTGAGTTCTTCGATCAGTAAATTGAAAGACCGATTGCTGCGGTAGCGCGACTCATGGCGCGCCTGCAGGTGACTGTAGTTCGGCGCCTGATCGGTCCATGAATCGAAACTGGCAGCAGCCACTTCGGCCCAGGGCAATGCGTTGTCGAGTCCGCGCTCACCCTGCGCATCCGAATCCATCGCGGTCGGGAACAGAATATCCGGCACCACACCGCGATGCTGGGTGCCCTCTCCGTTAACCCTGAAAAACTGCGCGATCGTGACCTTCAATTGTCCCAGTTCACCCTCGCGGTCCAGCGGCACCACGTTCTGCACTGTACCCTTGCCGAATGTCGGCTCACCGATGACCACACCGCGGCCGTAGTCCTGAATCGCCGCCGCGAAAATTTCTGACGCCGAGGCACTGCCACGATCAACCAGCACAGCCAGCGGTCCGTCATACTCAATGGTTGGATCTTCATCCGCCTCGATGTTGACACGGCCACTGGAGTCTCTAATCTGCACGATCGGCCCGGTCTCAAGGAACAGCCCAGTCAGTTGTGTCGCCTCAAGCAACGATCCGCCGCTGTTGCCGCGCAAATCGATGATAATGCCGTCCACCCCGCCGGCGGTCAGCTCACCGAGTAATCGGCGAACGTCGCGCGTCGTGCTGCGATAGTCCGGCAGCCCCTGTGACAGCCCGACGGTATCCAGATAAAACGTCGGCAGATCGATCACGCCAAATTTCTGAGGCTTAGTCGTGCCGGGCACCTCCACAATGGAACTCTTGGCGGCCTGCTCTTCCAGTTTGATCTTGTCACGCACAAGCTCAATCACCTTGGGTGGTGTGCCGGCGGGTGCCTTGCCTGGCAATATCGCCAACCGCACCGTCGACCCCTTCGGCCCGCGAATCAGATCGACAACATCGGCCAGCGGCCAGCTGACCACATCGACAATCTCTTCATCGCCATCATTGCCGACACCGACAATTCGATCATCAACACTCACCAGTCCACTCACGGCTGCCGGCCCGCCGGCAATGATACGACGCACCACGGTATGTTCATTATCGGTCTGGAGTGCCGCGCCAATTCCCTCTAGTGACAGGCTCATATTGATGCGGAAATTCTCTGAGCCACGCGGCGAGAAATAAGATGTATGCGGCTCGACAGACAAGGTGTAGGCATTGATGAAATACTGAAACACTTCATTCGGCGTGAGCTGACTGACTCTGCGAGCCATTCGCTCGTATCGATCTTCCAGTGTCTTGGTGATCTCATCGTCAGATTGATCAGCCAGGCGCAGGTCGAGCACATCATTCTTCACCCGCTTGCGCCACAATTCATCCATTACCTCGGTCGAAGACGACCACTGCGCATCTTCACGATCAAACGTGTATTGCTCGTCGATGTTGAAATTAAAGTCGCGCTTTAATAATCCACGCGCGAAATTGGCTCGCTCATCCACTCTGGCCCGAAAACGTTTGAAGATATCAAACACCGAGTCAAGCCTGCCACTGCGCAGCGCATCATCAAATTGGTGCCGGACTTTATAAAACTCCTCGATGTCACTTGCCAGCAGGAAATTTTTCTGCGGATCCAGCGTCTCCAGATAGCGATCAAAAATCTGTGCTGACAATGCATCGGTTACCGGCACGCGTTTGTAGTGATAGCGCTGCATTAACTGGAGAATGCCGGCAGTTGCCTGGCGATGTGCATCCGTGGGCACCAGGGTATCGAGCGCTACCTGGCGATTGTCCGCCTGTGCAGCCACCCCGGCCACTAACGCCAAAACCAGCGCCCCCAGCCTGCCTAACCATAAACTACGGCCAGTCCGCGCCACGCTCATACGAGGACTATGACGCTTGCGCCCACTATGAAGACCAGAGACTGGATGGTTGTGCTGCATGAAATAGAATCCTTGATTGGATCGGCTGACTGACCAGTGACAACGGTCGCCAGTGACGTCACATTTTCTGTAAGCTCACCGGCAAGGCACAGTGGGCGGCATCTAGGTACTGTTTTGACACAATGCCACCCCTCTTGTATAGGGTATTTTTTACATTTTAAACAGCCTGCCGGCGGCATTGCCTTATTTGGACGGACACCATGTACCACAAGTTCCGCATCAGCTTGTTGACTGATCTACCGATTGTTAACGCCAAGTTTCTGGCGCTTGGTCACCGAAAGATCCACAAACCTGCAGGCAACGTTGTGCCACGCGCCATTGCAACGCCCGGCCCGCTCTGATGAAAGAGCCACGCCGGGACAACTGGGGCACATTGGCACGCATCGGTTTGTTTATCGTTGGCAACGAAGCCGTGCCAGAGGCCGAGTGGTGGGCAATGGCTCCACCCAATACATCTGTACACGCCGCACGCGTCACCGCTGGTACGCCCTGGGCACACTGGAATGAACATCGATCAACGGTCACGCTTGCCGCCGATGTACAACATGGCGCTGAACAATTCGCCGCAATGCGCCTCACCGCTGTGACGGTGGGCCACAGCTCAAGCTCGTTTCTTGGTGGCGCGGGCTGGGATCAGGCCATCATCAATAAGCTGGCTGACGTTCTCGACTCAACGGTCACCATTGGCACCAATGGCCTGGATTGTATGGCAGCACTGCGCGCCGCCAGAATTCAACGACCGCTATTGGTGCTGCCACCCTGGTTTGGCCAGAACATCATCAGTGCTGCCAGACAATATTTTGCCGACCACGAAATATCGCTGGCCGACGTGCTGTCGTTTGATCCCGGCCCCAAGTGGAGAGACGTACCGCCACAGGATATGTATCCGCGAGGTATCGGCTTTGAACAGGCACTGGAACCACTTTACCAACAGATTATCAATTCCAGCTGTTCACATGCCGATGGAGTACTGATTGCCGGTACCGGCTTTCGCTGTGTTGGCATAATCGATCAGCTGGAACAGGAAATGAACCTGCCGGTGATCACGGCCAATCAGGCAAGCCTTTGGCACAGCCTGCGCCGAACCGGCATTGACACCAAAATTGACGGCTATGGTTGCCTGCTGTCACAGCATTGATTTCGGGCGTGGGACTATTGCACCTTATTGCACACCGCAACATTTCTTGTACTTTTTACCACTGCCGCAACTGCACGGATCATTGCGACCAATCTTTTTAGCTCTTTGAACAGGTTGTGACGTGGTCTGCTGGCGCTTGGCAACGGCCTTTTGTATCGAGTTGCCCAGTAAGGCAAAACCGCTCATGGCATCGGGAAATATCCGCCGCATGTCGCTGGCCATTTCTGCAAGCGACAGGCCCTCGCCGCCTAACTTCTCCAACATCTCCTCAGCCATCGCCCGATTGTGAAAAAAACACAGCACGGTCACATGGTGTGCGAATTCCTCTTTGATGTCGGCCGCTATATATTCAGACCACATTTTTTCGCACATCAGGTATCCACGTCGGAAACCACGCGCCCACTGACTCATCACCGTAGTGGGTTCAAGATTGGTCAGCGTCTCATCGACAAATTCACACCCTGGCGGCAAGCGAACGTCTTCTTCCTGCACCTGGCGATTGATCTCGTTGTACAGTGAAAACAGACTGGAGAGGACCGCCTGTTTGTCTTGAAAACTGGTATCAGGGGCGTTGTCGGGATCAATGACGAGTGGCACCCATTGCGCTGGCTGTACCAACTCCGGCGCACAAGCTACCATAAACAGAAAGCCCGCAGCCTCGCTGTATGTCATTGCGTCAGGTGATCGCTGCGGCCCATCCAGAAAGCCTGCAAGTGTCGCCGCTTGTCCGGCATCAAAGTCTGGCGTGTTATTGTTCATATTTTGGTTCAACGCTGGCGTTGGAAAAATTCTGTCGCGGCACCTGCACCGCTCGGGCTGCTAGTGCTCTGACTATATTAAAAGTTGGGATACAGCGAGTGTAGAAGTGGTCAGCGCAAGGCGCGCGATCGAATAATAGTTGTTCTATTGTGAGTGAGCGCAACGCGGCGATGGCCACTTATGCGCTCGCCCGCACGGGATGGCGTTTGATGTGCCGGCCACCGCCGTTCAGTCTTTGCCAGTAAGTTGTCGGCACATCAATAATCATACTGTGTTCCAATTTTTAGTGTTGCCAGAGCACTGGTGGTGCAGTGTATTCTCGGGATTATCTATTGAGCCCCGACCGCCGATGAACTTCATCGTCGCACCGATAGTCATAGATTCGCCCTGAATTTTACTGGTATCCGGTCCGTGCCTGAAATTGAAATGTACAGCAAGTGGTTGTGCCCGTATTGTGCCAGAGCTAAACGCACGCTGGCTGAACTCGGACTCAATCCCGAGGTTAAAGACATCACGTTCAAGCCTTCGCTGCGTCGTCAAATGATAGAGAGAACCGGACGCCATACCGTGCCACAAATATTCATCGACGGACGACACATCGGCGGCAGCGACGATCTTGAAGCCGCACGGGAAAGCGGCCTGTTGTGCAAGCTGATTAACGAAAAGTGATCGAGACAGTACTTCGTCGGCTGCAGCCCGAACCAGCAGCACCAAAACACTGACACACACGATAGGCGTGTTAGCGGGTCAGGCGCTGATAATTTTCATCGGTGAACGTCATCTCTTCACCGCGGCGAACATCGAAGAGTGAGCGATCGACTGTCGTTAACCGCCCGGTATACACATGAATACCGCAGCAGGGTTCAGCACTGGCACAGCTGACAGCATGAATGTCATTCGGGCTGATGCGCAAGACGTCGCCAGGCGTCAGGGTGACCACTTGCTCAAGCGCCAGACTACCGTCTGCCTGCCGACCATACATTTCGTTTTTTTCTGCCCCGCTATAAATACCGATAACTGCCGTGAGCTGATGATCGTGAGCCGGCACGGTGTAGCCGGGATCAAATCGACAGTGCCAGATCGAGATACGCTCATCTTCGTGGAGAATCGTATCGTTGTCTGCAAACACCGGCAGTGCCTGCTGAAACTTCTCCGGTTCGCACAGGGCACGCTGCAGGATGGCTTGTATGTCGACAGAGGCGTCATCGCGTTGTGATGCTGCGCGCAAATCGGCAATCAACTGGCTCAACTCAAAGGGTCTTTCCATCCCGATAGCCTAACCACTATCGGCTGCATTGACTACCGAATCCATTGTGTAGAGCCAATTGCAAATCCCTTCAGGCCGCGTGAACACCTGCTCGCACACGCCGCTGCAGATTGCTGGCAAGTACCGATTCAAGCGCTGACACACTATACTGCGATCACCCGTTTGATCCCGCCTTGCGAACCCCTGCCCCCATGTTCAGTCCAGATCTGCTACCCGCCGTCGGCCCGTGGCTCACGTGTGCCGCCGCCGTGGTGCTTGGGACGATATTGCAAAGATTGTCCGGCGCGGGCTACGGCATGATCCTCGCCCCGATCATGACACTGACCGCACCACAGTGGGTGCCCGGCACCATACTGCTGCTCGGCCTGGTCGTCGGCCTCGGATCGATCGCCAGCGCTAGAGATGCCATTGTGTTGCGCGATCTCGGCCCCGGGTTCACCGGCCGCCTGGTCGGTGGCGTCGTCGCCGCGTCGGTGGCCGGTATGGTGGTGGGTTCACAGGCGTTGCCGATCGTGGTGGCTTGCGTGGTGCTGCTGGCGGTGGCGTTGAGCGTGGCCGGCTTTCGATTGGCCATCTCTACCGGCTCACTGCTGGGTGCCGGTTTTACTGCAGGCATCATGGGCACGCTCACCGGTATCGGTGCGCCACCGATGGCGATCCTCTACTCTAATGTCGAGGCGCGGCGCTCGGCCGCTACCCAAAACGCGTTTTTTTTCTTCGGCATGGCCGTATCAATTCCGGCGCTGGCGGTAGTCGGTTTGATTCGCGCGCCACAAATTGCGTTCGCCGCTTCACTGGCGCCACTGGTACCCTTAAGCCTTTTGCTCGCGCGCCCGCTGGCGAAAATCGTCGAGCGCGGCTCGATTCGCCCCTGGGCACTTGGACTGGCGACGCTGTCAGCACTGATCCTGCTGATCAAAAGCCTCTGGCTGGGGTATTCTAGTTAACCGATTTGCCTGCAGGAGACTCCGATGCGGCACTTCTCCCTACTCGATCTGTCACCCGTTCCCGAGGGTCAGTCCGCCGGTGACGCGCTGCGCTGTACGGTCGATCTTGCGAAAGCCGCCGAGGCGGCGGGCTACCACCGTTACTGGCTGGCCGAGCATCACAACATGCCGGGCATCGCCAGTGCGGCAACTGCAGTGGTGATCGGGCAAGTAGCCGCGGCAACATCAACCATTCGCGTCGGCTCCGGTGGCATCATGCTGCCCAATCACGCACCGCTGATGGTGGCCGAGGCATTCGGCACCCTGGCTACGTTGTTTCCGAATCGGATTGATCTGGGGCTTGGCCGCGCGCCGGGAACCGATCAGGCTACCATACGCGCGCTGCGTCGCTACATGGCACCGGAAGACAGCTTTCCACAGGATGTTCAGGAACTGCTGAGCTACCTTGGCGACACGCTGTCAGGCTCCGTGCACGCCGTTCCCGGCCAGGGCACCCATGTGCCGGTATGGATTCTGGGTTCGAGCCTGTTCGGCGCGCAGCTCGCGGCACATTTGGGGCTGCCCTATGCATTCGCATCGCATTTTGCACCGACCATGCTCGAAGCTGCACTGGATATTTATCGGCGTACCTTTCAGCCATCTGCCTACCTCGACAAACCCTATGCAATGGTGGCAGCCGGTGTCTGTGCGGCAGATACCGACGAACAGGCAAGCTACCTGCGCAGCTCGCAAATGTTGAGCTTTGCACGCCTGCGCACCGGCCGCCCTGGAAAACTCCCCAGACCAGTCGACGATGTGCACACCGAGATCCCACCTCCGGTACTGGCAGCCGTACAAGAGGCACTGGGCTGTTCGGCCACAGGCAGCGAAGCATCGGTCGAGCGGCAACTCGGCGCCATCATCGACAAACACCAACCCGACGAATTGATCGTCACCGGAATGATTCACGACCACAACGCTCGCGTTCGCTCGTTCGAAATTGCCGCAAGCGTATTAAAGCGCCTGTGCGCCCGGTCAATGCCAGCGAAAGCCCATACGGCACATTCGAATCAACAGATGGCGTAGCCGATCACTGTCAGCTGTTACCGTCGACCGACAGCCGGGCGAGCAATTGCCTCGCCTCCAGCAAATCCGGCAATGTCTCGCCTTCGTCAAAGGTATCCAGCAACGGACTGAGCATCTTCAGGCATTGATCACGTCTGGAATGGCGCGCAAGTACACTCGCGTAATCCTTGGCTGTACGCAGTTCGTACCACTTCATCTGCATTTGCCGCGCAATATCCAGCGCCTCCTCGAACGCAGCCTGTGTCGACGTACAAAACCCCTGTTCGACGTAGCAAACCTGAGCATTCAGGCGTTTGAGTTCGGCATCCTCGATCCTTGCGCCACTGCTGCCGGATAGGGTCAATGCTTGCTCGATACTGGATGAGGCCGCATCTGTCGCCTGCAAATTGAGCTGTGACTGCGCTTTAACCGACAATATAAACGGCGTATGCATCTGCATGCCCAGCACATTCGAGTACCGATCCAACGCGGTTTCCGCCAGCGGGAGAACCTTGTCGTATTCACCCTGAAGCGATAACAGCCCTGCCTCGACGATAGATTCTGCGACCTGCCAAATCGCAAGCTCATGATTCTGGTTGATGAGTTGAAGTGCCGACAGACAATCCTGCACGCGATCCACGAGCCGCATCGATACAAACATATTGGCGCCGTGAAACAACACCACGCCGAGGGTATTCACATGATCCAGCGCGCGCGCACGCGCCAGCGCCTGATCGAACAGTGTCACCGCCTGAGCCGGATAGCCACAGTGCAGTTTTGCCCACGCGGCCAGCACTTTTGCAGTCGACTCGATATCCTGCCCATATACCGATGGCGACAGTCCGCCGGTTTGCGGCGTGGCAAATGCAGCTGCCTGTTGCAAATGATTGTCTGCATCAAGCGGTGCACCGGAGATCAGCAAACTAAAACCAACCAGTCGGTGCCCCTGTACAATCGTTACTCTGTCACCATTTCTAATCGCAAGATCGAGAAAATCTTCAGCCAGCTTACAAGCTCTGGCGACGCTGCCCGTGTGTAAATGGTAGACAAGCCGACTGTACAGGATTGGGAAGATACGGCTGGTGTCGCCCAGTTCTTCAGACAGCTGCAGCGCCAGTTGCGTATTGCGCTCCATCTCGGCAGAACTATACCCACTCGTCGCGATCAACGGGCCGCTTAAATCGATATGCAACTCCCGCTTGGTTGCCAGTAACTGCGGCGTCGGCTCAATCTGGTTCAGTACGTCTATCGCCTTGTTTAATTGCGCCACGGCCTCGGCATCAGCCGAGCGACTGGCCGAGCGCTTGCCCGCCTGATGCCAGTAGGTCAAGGCCAATGCATGCGATTGCGCCTCGGTAAAGTGATAGGCCACCAGCTCCGGCGCTGTTTCAACCATCTGTGGAAATTCGCCTACCAGCGTATTCGCAACGTTCAGATGATGCGCCTGGCGCACGTCTGTCAGCATGCTGCTGTAAACGGAGTCCTGAACCAGCGCGTGTTTAAAGGAATATTGCAGCTTGCTGGCGGTGCCTGATCGATAGAGCAATTCAGTCTGAATCAACTGATGAATCGCTTCATTGAAATGGGCTTTTTGTTTCTGAAACACCGCCTCCAGCAGGTCCAGCGGGATATCCCGCCCGATCACCGATCCAACCTGCACGATCTCTTTGGCACGTGCGCTGAGCCTGTCGATCCGCGCCAGCAGAGAGGCGCGCAATGTATCGGGGATATCAATTGCGGCAATATCCAGTCCGCCCTCTACCAGCGACTTGGTCAACTCTTCGATAAACAGCGGTATGCCATCCGTGCGAGACACGATGCGCTCGACCGCTGCATCGGTCAGAAAATCACCGGCCACGGCGCGCACCAAACCTGCACTGTAGGTTTTCCCAAGACGGTTCAGTTGCAGCGACGAGACATTGTTATAACCCTGCAGCGATGGTTTCCATACCGTGCGATGCGTCACGACCAGCAACACCCGCGATTGCTGTATACGACTGATGGCAAGCTCCAGCAATTCCTCACTGGCCGGATCGATCCAGTGTGCGTCTTCAATTAAGAACAACACCGGCCCACGCTGCGCCAGCGCTATCAACTGCGAGACCAGAATTTCAAGCGTTCGAGTTTTAGTTTGCAGCGGAGACAGTGTCTGGGCACCGTAACGATGCTCGAACGGAATCGAGAGC
The DNA here is from genome assembly GCA_964573105.1 of uncultured Granulosicoccaceae bacterium. Classification (GTDB taxonomy): domain Bacteria; phylum Pseudomonadota; class Gammaproteobacteria; order Granulosicoccales; family Granulosicoccaceae; genus CAKZSB01. The sequence continues at coordinate 22,386 of CAZNIS010000074.1, read as the reverse complement.
AAATGCGCAAATATCTTCAGGTCGTCGGAATTGACCGTACCCAGTGCCTGCAAAACGGTCTCTATTTTGTCCAGTCTGGCATCCGCCGAATCATCCGGTTCGAGATCGGCCGCTCTTTGCAACTGGGCTATCGCCGGAAAAAACGCGCTGGTGGTGCGATTGGGCACACACTGATAGCGAATAGACACAAGCTTTGACCCATCGACTTCCTGGCGCAGCCCTTCCAGCAGACGCGACTTTCCAATCCCCGCCTCGCCCGAAATAAACACCGCCTGACCCTCGGATCCACAGGCAAGCTGCCAGCGATCAAGCAATAGATTAAGCTCGGTCTTACGACCCAACAACGGATTCATCGCTGCACCATGCGATGACTCGAATCGACTCTCGACAGGCTTCGAGCGCGCGACCTGCCAGATAGCGATCGGGGCGGCAAACCCCTTGACGTGTTGTTCGCCGAGCGCGGTATATTCAAACCCGCCACCCGCGAGGTTTCTGGTCGCGTTGGACACCACCACCGAATCGGGACTGGCGAGCGACTGCAAGCGAGCGGCGAGGTTCGGCGTTTCTCCGGTGACCGCTGTCTGCTCGGACGAACCACTGCCGATCAGGTCGCCGACGATCACCCGGCCGGTCGCGATGCCAACGCGAACTGATCCCGCCTTGGCGCGCCTGCAAGCTCTGACGACATCGAGTCCAGCGGTGACCGCGCGCTCGGCATCGTACTCGTCTGCAACTGGATATCCAAAGTACACCAACACGCCGTCGCCCAGGTACTGCGCGACAAATCCCCCGTGCAATTGAACGGCGCTGGCACAGGTTTGGTGGAAGTGGCGGACCGTGCTGCGATAGGCCTCGGCATCAAGCCGAGTGGCAAGTTCAGTCGAGCCGACCAGATCGCACAGCATCACGCTAAGCTGGCGATGTTCCGCCTCTGTTCGGCGGTGGGCCGTTGCTGACACGCTCGATGATTCGCCCACAGACTGGTGGCTGTGTTCAGGCTGCCGCAGCGGTGCCAGCACCGCCAGCATTTTTTTGCGATCGGCCAGTTTCGCAACGCCAAGATCTTTCAGGTCGTCATTGGACAACTCAAGCAACAGTGCCCAATCCACTTCGTTAAATTCGAACGCATCGGCGAAGCGCTCGAATCCATTGTCTATCAACCAGTTACGGACCTCCTTATCCACCATCTCGCTCAGTGTTGCCTGATGTACCCTGTCATTGCGTAGTGTAGTTGCAGTTGCCGGCTGTCGGATAGTAAAAATCCCCGTTTCAACCGGGACAATTACTCGAACGAGGCGATGGATAAACTCCGCAAGCGGGAGCACCGCCAGTCACATACAGATATCGACCAGCGGCGATTAAACGTTGGTATCGGTGACGGTCAGATGGGTTGGGGCTGGGTGAGTCGCTGGACTCAAGGCCGTGGTACAACAAAGCGCCAGCGCGATCGCGCCGGCTCAACCGATGCGCAGTCATCGACGTACAAAGGTCGCCAACGATCAGACATAGAATAGGTCGTGGCCGATCGCGGGCCGACCGTCAGACACAGTCCCGAGCCCGCGAGTTCAAGTTCGCCCGAATCGCCTGATACAAATTGTTGCAGCGCTGGCGTCTCCATAAAAGCGACGCGCTCGCCGCACCGACGCAACATCACGGCGGCACCGGGAAGCGCGCCGGAGTTGATCCCGGCTACCGTCACACAGAGATCAAGCTCCACAAAGCGAATCAGCCCGGTTTCAAACACCACCGCGCTATCAACGGTCAGGCGCGGTTTGCAATTATGTGCAAAGAGCGGCAAATCCGTTCTTAAATTGCCAGGGGCACCGGGCACATCAATACAGTAGCCATAATCCGGCCTGTCCAGTGTGTCGATCAGGCGCAGGTGAACGGGTTCTGCTGCAAACAAACTGCCGGCAACTGAGCAAAGTGCCAGACTGTACACTATCGGCCAAAGCATCGATTTAATCGTGCAACTGAAGATGCTGTGTGCGCACATGATGCGAATCCGATAGTTCTAGTAGGCAGAGTCGGCCCGTGCCGCCATTACCGAACAGTTGAGTACAAGCACTTGCCGAATACCCTTCGGACAGGTTGACAGGGTGAAACCCGGCACTTTAGATTGGCCGTGTTAGTCCAGCGGGTAGCCGCACAACAGCGCCTCCTCTCCCGCGAAACCGGTACTCGGCAGTACAGCATCCAGCACCGCCAGCCGCGACGGATCCACCGAGTACGACAACACGCAACTGGCGTCCTCATAGGTGAAAGTTAATGTGACGTCCTGCCGCAAGAAGAAAGAGCCGGTATTGGCATACACCAGACTATCCGATGCAGGTAAACCGTCATCACCGTACACCCGGGTTCGCGTCTCCGTGACTGTGTCGGTCAACACATCACGCTCTGTTATCGTCTCAGTCCTGCCAAGCGCATCCCTTTGAATGGTCGTTTCATCGTGAAACTCCAGCGAACCATTATAAAAACCTCTATCGTCGATAGAGGAAGGCAATCCCTGACTGTCGTAGGTGATCACCAGTTCGTCGGTTTCTTCGTTGTCGGTGCTGCAAGTGTCTGTGTTGACCAGCCGAACTATTGCATTTCGTGCGTTGTAGCTGATCGCAGAGGTCACCGCCCCATCGGTTGTACTTACCGAAGTGAGAAGGTCACCATCATAGCGGTACTCAAAGGTGGAGCCGTCCGACTGGGCCGGCTCGAGATCATCACAGGCTGATTCACTGGTATCCATTTCAATCAGTCGGCCGGCATTGTTATAACGAAATGTCAGGCGCTCACCGTTAGAATTGGTAATCGTAGATACCCGCCCGTTGTCGTAACCGATAAGACGCTCCAGTCCCGAATCACTGTCAGTCACCCGAATCAATCCATCGTCTGAATATTCATACTGCGTAATTCCCGCGCCGTTTTGCAAATCTCCCAGGAGTTCCACGTTGACACTGATCACTCGACCCATCTCATCGTAGGTATAGGTATCAATACGGTCGATCGATTCGTCCTGAGAGAAATCGTAGCTAATAGATTTAACTCGCGGCTGTGTTTCGGTAAGCAGCGGGGCTGCTGTGCCACCACCACTGCCGCCACCGCCACACGCCGTTATAGCTGCACACACGATAGGGAATCCAACCCATGGGTATTTCATTCGTAACTCCTGCTTGTAACACGGGTGATCACGCCGGCGTGACTTTCCACTCTTCCACGATATTGGTGCCAGACTGACGCATCACCATCGATACCGGACAGAATCGCGGCAGCCGCTCGCGAATCGTTTCAAGCTGGTCCTGTGTTGCGTTAGTCGTGACATCAAGAATCAGCTTTACATTCGGAAACGGCACTTCGACGCGCTCGTCCAGCAACACACCGCGTCGATCGAACTCTGCCTCGCAGAGGATTTCATTGACACTGAACGTCAGATCCATCGACTTGGCGATTTTGGTCACAATATTATTGGTGCAACCAATCAACGCTGCCATCAGGGTTTCTGTCGGTGACGGCGCGGAGTTGGTTCCACCACGCTCGACCGGCTCATCCGTTACTGTGGAGACGTCTCGGGTGGTGATATCGGTGCGCCCGGGCGATGGCGCTACGCCACGCAAGTGATAGACCGCTGATTTGACTTTGATATTGGGATTGGCCACCGCCAGCTCCATTTTGCTTGTCCAGGCTCCATCATAACAGCCCGACACCGCAGCTACACGATAGCGTTGATCAACTCGCCGTAAGTGGCGGTCCCTCCTAGTGCGGTTTTAAGGTGTCTGTGGCAACATGCGCTCGATTCGACAATCCACCGCGAGACCGATCGAGCGGTAAGGCAGGTCGTTGCAGGCAAGCACGACTATTCTCCGGTGAACCCATACACGGTAGAACTACACACACCAAACCAGCGGGTGACGGGTTGATCGTTGGGTTGCCATGTGCGGTGGTTTTGGTGATCCTACACTGCGCAACCAGGACGATGTGACGCATGATCTACAGGCTGACTACATCTCTGCCGGCGCTGCGAATGCCGTGTATCAAAAGCCGAAACCCTGGCCGGGGCACAACAGAGCAGGCCTGTGCTCGCCAATCTGTACTCACCACCGCGAACCGCGTAATCTTGGCACAGACACTGGAATCTGATGCTCAGTCGGCGACCCCTCTACACCACGGACAATCCGCTATTCCCCCGATATCTCCAGATCTGCCATCAAGCCGTTCCTTTGCCGGTATCGCGCTATTGCTTGCAGGCTTCGTGCTGCTGGTACTCAGCGATGCGACAGCCAAGTTACTTACAGAAAGTTTAAGTTTCGTGCAGGTTGTCTGCATTCGCGCCGCCTTGCTGGTGACCAGTCTGTCTCTGTTTCTCACCTTGACTAACAGGCGCGAGGTGCTGCACCCGGGTAATCTCAGGCTGCAACTCATTCGCGGCACGCTGGCCTGCGGCTCGGTGTATCTGTTTATCCTTGGCATCAGTTATGTACAACTTGCCGAAGCCGCCGCTGCCGCCTATCTGGGTCCAATCATCATGACTGCGCTGGCCCCGGTCATGCTCGGCGAGCGTGTCGGTATTCACCGCTGGAGTGCGGTCATACTGGGATTTGTCGGCATGCTGATTATGTTGCGACCCTCACCCGAAGGCATTGTCTGGGCCATGCTGATACCGGCAGGCGCCGCCGTATTTGGTGCACTGCGCGATCTGCTGACCCGTAAGATGCGCAGCAGCGGTCATCCGATCAGTGTTCTGCTATACAGCAACCTGATCATCGCAGGGCTCGGCCTGCCATTCATGCTGTGGCACTGGCAGCCGCTCACCTTCACGCAGGCCAGCATTCTTGTGTTGTCCGCTGCCCTGATCGGCTGTGCCCACCTGATGCATATTCAGGCGTTTCGCCTCGAAGAGGCATCGGTACTGGCCCCTTTTCGCTACACCGGTATTATCTGGGGCGTATTGTTTGGCTACCTGTTCTGGGGCGATCTGCCGGATCGATGGGTCGTGGTTGGTGCAATTATCGTGATTACCAGCGGTCTGTATATTTACTGGCGTGAACAAAAGCGCTCGACAAAAGAGCCCGACGACTACCCAAAACCTGTGCGATAGGGGCTCTGGTCACCCGAGCTTAAGACATCGCTGACCCACGCAGTAGTTCAACCTCGATTTCCACTTTCGCGCCTGGCACCGCCAGCGGCGGACAGTTTGTTGCATTCGCCGGGCGGGTGTCACCGAGTCGCTGGTTCAACACGCCGGAGACCGCCATCACGTGATCTGGATTCGGCACATAGGCCCGCGCAGGCACGAGTCGTCCACGCGGTGTTACCAACAAGTTGCCAATTGTGTTATCAATGCCTGATTGGTTACGCGAGTCAGCCGGACAAACACGAGGCAACAGTTAAAACCAGTGTCCATACACTCGTGGAATTCGCCACCGCCATTATCAGGCACACTCAGGTGTTATATGAAAAAAGAACAAGGCACACCAGGTGGCAGCCCGGCACCGGTTACCGACTCGATTGTCAGAGCTAAAACGCTGCGCAAGGCATTCGGTGATTTTGTCGCAGTAGACGGCATATCCTTGGAGGTGCCACGTGGCCGGTGCATTGGCCTGCTGGGGCCAAACGGCGCCGGCAAGACCACGACCATGCGAATGCTGATGGGATTGACAACCGTCGGCGGTGGCGAGCTGCGGGTGCTGGACTGCGATGCCCGACAATTGTCCCGCTCCGAACTCGCTCGCATCGGCCTGGTACCACAGGATGACAACCTCGACCCGGATCTGTCGGTACAAATGAATCTGGAAGTGTACGCTCGCTACTTTGGGGTCGATCGCAAAACGGTGCGAACCAGAGTGCCCGAGTTACTGGAATTCATGCAATTGTCAGATCGCGCCGGCGCGCGCGTGGGCCAGTTGTCCGGTGGCATGCGCCGACGCCTGATTATCGCCCGCGCACTGGTGGCAGATCCAGAACTGGTCGTGCTGGACGAACCCACTACCGGTCTCGACCCGCAGGCGCGCGTGCTGATCTGGAAACAGTTGCTGGCGCTGCGCAAACGTGGCGTGACGCTGTTGCTGACCACACATTACATGGATGAGGCACAGCGCTTGTGCGATCGAATCATCGTGATCGATCACGGTAAAATCCTCGATACCGGCACACCGGACGAATTGATCGAGCGACACGTCAAAGGCCATGTGTTCGAGGTACAAAAACCCTTGCCCGACCACTTCGATGAAACCCGCTGGGACTGCGAAGACATTGGCGATGCGCTGCTGGTGTACGTCGAGGACTCCAAAGCATTTGTTGATTCAGTACCCCCCTCTGCCCAGTATCTGCATCGGCAGGCGAATCTGGAAGATGTATTTCTGCGTCTGACCGGACGCGCACTGCGGGAGGTATAACATGAACGCACTGTTCTCTCGTTACGCGCTGGCCATCGTCTGGAGACACTATCTGGTGTGGCGATCCATGCTCGGCTCATCGCTTGCCAGCAATGTCGTCAACCCGTCGCTGTTCCTCTTCGCATTCGGTTTCGGCATGGGTGCCTTCATCGATACCATGAGCGGGATCGACTACCTGGCGTTTATCGTGCCCGGCATGATTGCCTACTCGGCGATGTTTTCGGCAAGTTTTGAAACTACGATAGGCTCATACTCACGCTACGCGATGCAACGTACCTGGGACGCCATGCTCGCATCACCTGTCAGTTTGTTTGAATTACTGTGGGGCGAGGTACTGTGGTCAGCACTGAAGGCGCTACTGGCCGCCATTTGTGTATTACTTGTTGGCGCTTTGTGGGGAGGCGTTATCTCAATCAGTGGTGCTGTGATCAGTATTCCCGTTGTCTTCCTCGCATCGCTGGGCTTTGCCTCCTATGGCTTGTTTGCCACATCCTGCGCACGCGGTTATGAATTCTTCAGCTATTTTTTCACCTTCTGGATAACGCCCATGTTTGTCTTCTCGGGTGTGTTTTTTGAAATCGACAGATTTCCCCAGGCGGTGCAATGGCTTTCATGGTTGCTGCCAATGACGCACCTGGTCGCGCTGATTCGACCATGGATGACCGAACTGCCAATTTCTCCGCTAATGATCGTAGTGCATCTGTGCTACCTGGTCGGCCTTGGCGTGCTCGCTTTTTGGCTAGCGTATCGAAATATCAGAAAAAGAATGTTTGACTAGCTTTTTTGTTTCAAAAATCGTTTGACAAGCAAATTCAAAACTCTATACTTCCGCCCCCTGATTAACGACACGGCTTCCGAGCACACAGTGAAACTTCAACGAGCAAACAATTGGGTCACCAGCGCTGAGCAGCACGCTATACGCATGCCGCAAAGCCTTGTGGGCTACGCGTGGGTGCCTAACGCCTGCACGCTCGTCGACGGTGACAACAACAAAAACTAGACTCGTAGCTCAGTTACACGCTGGCTACCTGGCCAGCTGGAAAAAAGAAACCCCGGTTGGCCTGCCACCGGGGTTTTTTTATGGCGCATAGAAAATGCGCCATCGCCCCGACACCAAATGGATTGATGACGCATTATCTCAGCGGTGCAGGTTCCGATTGCCTGCCCTGTGCGCACGGGACTCCCGCAGCGTATACAGAGAAATGAATAGTCAGTGCATACCGAGTTAGCTCAATGGTAGAGCATCAGACTTAGGATCTGAGGGTTATGGGTTCGAATCCCTTACTCGCGTCTTCCCTACCACGGAAACGCCCCGCCTTCTGGAACAAGGCTTAACTTGGTGACATTGGCTGGAAACAGCCGGATAGAAGGGCTCCCGTTGCGCAGAGATACGACCGGATCGGCAAGCTGATTCAGTCGGAGCAAAGCGCAACAGCACTGGCAACGTCCGCGCAGCGAGACAGATCCGTCGCCAGCCATCGGTTGCATGCGGTAGACAACCGAATGGTCCGCGACGGTTCGCATCACTGCCCACGCTGTGAGTGTGGAGCTCGACTATTTTTACTTGTACCGGATGGGCCGGTGCAGGTGATTGGGTACAACCCCGCATCAATGCGATCGCAGGGAGCAATAAGGAGTGCAGTAACATGAAAATCCGGACTGTCATCGCACCGACCGAACGCGGTTTGATGATCAAAGACAAAGCGATTGTCGACATTCTCGAGCCGGGTGTCTATTGGCAGCCGCCGGTGCTCGGCAACCACATTGAGGTGATCTCGATCACCGATGCGCGCTGCATGAACACCGAGGTGTTGGCGCTGGTCAAAACCAATCCGGAACTGGCGGCTCGCCACTTCACTGTCGTCGATTTGTCTGACGCGCAAGTGGGTATCGTCTACCAGGACAACAAGCTGGTGGACATGCTGGCACCGGGTTCAACCGCGCTGTACTGGCGTGGCCTGGTAGAGACTCGCGTCGATGCGATCGACACCACTGCTGTTCGAGACGTTGATGACAAACTCGCTCGAACCATTGGCCGAACCGGTCCGATGGCAAAACGGGCCGCGACGCTTGATGCGGTACTGGGTGTGGATGTCCAGCAAAAGCAGATCGGTTTTCTATATGAAAACGGTGTGCGCGTTGCGGTGCTTGCACCTGGCTACTATCTGTACTGGAAGTTCAACCGCAAGTTGAAAGCAAAAGTGATGACCACTGGTCTGACTGTGACCGAGGTGGCTGGTCAGGAAATTCTGACCAAAGACCGGGTCAGCCTGCGGTTGAATCTGTCGGCGATCTACCAGATCACCGATCCGGTACAGGCCGAAGATGCATTGAACGATATCAACGAATACGTTTATCGTGAATTGCAACTGGCGTTGCGCCGAGCGGTGGGCAGTCAGACGCTCGATCAGTTGCTGATCGACAAGGCAGCGCTGGACGCCGCCATCGCAGGTGACGTAAGCGCGCGCCTGATCGAGGTGGGGCTAACGCTGCAAAGTGTCGGTGTGAAGGATGTGATCTTGCCTGGTGAGATGAAAGATATTCTGAACCAGGTCGTTGCGGCGGAGAAATCCGCTCAGGCGAACAACATCAGGCGACGGGAAGAAACGGCGGCCACGCGCTCGCTGTTGAACACCGCCAAACTGATGGCCGACAACCCGGTGCTGGTCCGGTTGAAAGAACTGGAAGCACTGGAAAAAGTGAGTGGCAACATCGACCGGATCACCGTCATCGGTGGTATGGAAGGTGTGATGACGGATCTGGTGAAGCTCGCCGATTCCTGATTTAACACACAGTTGCCCGCACTTTAACAAAAGAGAAGCGAATCTATCCCCGGTCATCTGACCGGGGCCGGAACCGCAGGAAGTGTTACGTAGATTGCAGTAGAGGATGAAATTATGCCTATTCAAAAAATTATCACCAAAGGCAAAGTGCCGGTGAACATCTACACCGAAGATATCGATCACGGTGCCTACGATCAGTTGTCCAAAATCGCGCAGCTGCCGTTTATTCACAGCCATATCGCCGCCATGCCCGATGTACACAGAGGTATTGGCGCGACAGTGGGATCAGTGATTCCCACGCGTGGTGCGATCATTCCCGCGGCCGTTGGTGTAGACATCGGCTGTGGCATGAATGCGGTGCGATTGTCGATTTCAGCTGATCAGTTGCCGGACAACCTCAAGCCGGTCCGTCAGGCGATCGAGGATGCGGTGCCCGTTGGCTTTGCCATGCACAAGACGATCAAGGCGCGGCGATCAACATTGAACGCACTGGACGGTGGTCTTGAAACGATCCTCGCGTCGCACCCTGCGATTGGCAAGATGGTCAAGCAGTTGTCTCGCACCTGGTCGCAGCAGGTGGGTACGCTCGGCGGTGGCAATCACTTTATCGAGGTGTGCCTCGATGAAAACAACGATGTCTGGATTATGTTGCACTCGGGCAGCCGCGGTATCGGCAATGTTATTGGTCGCTACTTCATTCAGCTCGCGCGCAAGGATATCGAGCGTCTGCAGCGCAATCTGCCGGATCGTGACCTCGCCTATTTCGACGAGGGCACGGAGCATTTCGACGACTACGTCTTCGCGGTGCACTGGGCACAGGACTACGCAATGTGGAACCGTCGGGAAATGATGCGCATGACCGTCGATGCACTGAAAGGCGTGTTGCCGGACTTCACCGTCACCAAAGAGGCGATCAACTGCCACCACAACTACGTGGCTGTCGAGAACCACTTCGGTGCAGATGTCTTCCTGACTCGCAAAGGTGCCATCAGCGCACGCGACGGCGAGCTTGGCATCATTCCGGGCAGCATGGGCGCGAAGTCTTACATCGTTAGGGGCAAAGGAGATGCAAAATCGTTCTGCTCTTGCTCACACGGTGCCGGTCGCACCATGAGCCGCACGGCCGCGAAGAAGGCGTTCACAACCGGCGATCTGAAATCGCAGACCGACGGCGTTGAATGCCGCAAGGACGCGGGCGTGATCGATGAAATTCCCGGTGCCTACAAGGACATCGATACGGTGATGGAAAACCAGCGCGACCTGGTTGACATCGTCCACACCCTGAAACAGGTGGTTTGTGTGAAAGGGTGATTCAACAAGGCAATAAGGGGGCAGGTTCGCGCCACAGCCGGGTTGGGCTGTGGCGCGGATTCGCAGAACCGCGCAGCAGCAGGCTTGCACTCGACTATATTTGGGATTATATTCCCATTTAATGATTTGCTGGAGTGAGCCAATGAAACACGCCCTGATATTGCTAATTCTTCTCGTAAGCGCTTGTAATTCCTCGGATAACAAAGTCCCACCAGAACCGGGAATCACCATTCCGGACAATCCCCGTAACACCCTGCCAACCCTACCCGACGTCGCATTCGACGGATCCTTCAGCACCACAAACCCAACCAGCGGCGGCGGATCAGCCACCGACAGCGACCGCATCGAAAGCTCAACTGGCGGGACGTCAGATGGCATAAGCGACGGTTCCGCCGACGGTAGCACTGACGGCACAACCGATGGATCCACAGATGGAACAGTCACAGGCGATTTGATATTCGTGCCCAGCCCTGGCCCCGAGACGCCGATCGATCCCGGTACACTGACCTCCGGCAGGTATGACGACCACCTGAATCCACATCTGTATCAGCACTACGCCAGCGACTATCTGCAAAGACGCGGACAGTGGATCGACATCCCTCGGCTGGACTTCAACCATCGCATTCAGGTTGAAGTCAAAGACACCAGCGGCACGGCCCTGGCTGACGCAACAATCGAAGTGCGAGACATCAATGGCGGATCGACTATCACGCTTTCTACTCCGGCCAATGGCGTCACATCGCTGTACTCACTGCTGGACAACCTGCCAGAAATTTTTGACCTTCGCGTCACCGCTGCAGATGGCACCAGCCAGGAACAGCAGATCGATCGCCAGCAGGCCGAAAACGCCGGTCGCATTCTCGCCACACTACCGACAACTGATACCTCAGCCGAACCGACACAGACACCCGTGGATCTGATGTTTGTCGTCGACACCACCGGCAGCATGGGTGATGAGCTGGGATTTCTGCAAACCGAATTGAGCGACATTTTCAACTCACTGACACTGCAGCAAAATGACATTCGAATCGGCTTCGTTTTCTATCGCGATCAGGGGGACATCTATACCGTGCGGTCGCATCCTTTCTCAAATGACTACAACCAGATTCAATCGACACTGGATCAGGAGAGCGCCAACGGTGGTGGCGATTATCCGGAGGCAATGGACCAGGCACTGTGGGCAGCCGTCAACGCCAACTGGAACACTGACAGCCGAAAAGTGCTGTTCCTGATCGCCGACGCCCCGCCCCATAGTGATCGTATGCGCTCGACATGGGACGCCGCACAACAAGCCAGACTTAAAAACATACACATCGTACCGGTTGCCGCCAGCGGCGTGGCCGAAGACGCCGAATACATCATGCGAAGTACCGCCGCCCTGACCAACGGCAGGCACCTGTTCCTGACTGACGATTCCGGCCTGGGCCGTCCCCACAACGAACCCGATGTAGAATGCTACGTTGTCACATCCCTGCGACTGGCCATGATCGACACACTGGACAGCCTGATCACCGGCACAAGGGTCGAGCCATCCGCAAACGAAATCATCCGCCAGGTAGGCAACTATGACAACGGTGTTTGCCAGCCAGCAGACCAGCAACCGGAGCCACAGCCCTTGCAAAGTGATGTTTTAATTGATCGGATTGCACAGCGCTCAGGAGAATTCACCGAGCAACAGATCAAAGTGATCACCGATCAAACAAGCCTTGATACAGAGCTTGTACGCTATTCGGAAGATCCGTTATCCGTCGATTTAGATACCGGCCAGATAGTGCTTATCGATATGGGGCAAAAGAACACCGGCGGGCATTCTATAGAAGCGCCAGTGTTTACTGAATCGGGCGATCAAGTTGAGGTACTGGTTGAATTTGTCAGCCCTGGCGCTAATTGCGCAGTGACCACCGCACTCACAAATCCGTATATGTTCGTCTACGTCAACACCCGAAAGGAACTGGTGATATCGCAGCGTTCAGTGCAGCGTGAATGTTGACCCGCTTCACCACGCCATGGACTTGTTTCGGTTCGCACCACTCACCAAAAACCTAAGCACGTGCCTTGCGTCTGCGCAGGGTGTGTGGAGTGGTGCGATACGCACCCGTAACGCCAAACACTTCAATCAATACTCAACGCATGGCTGCCACTCGCGGCCACTCGCCAACAGCTGTGTAGGCATTTGATGCTCGATACGTCGGCGCTATTCGTCAACGCCGGAAATAGTGATCTTTGAATCGCGCGTAGAAAGTTCCGGATACAGCTCACGGCAATCACTAAATACTGCCAAAACATCATACTTCTTTTTGATCTCGACTATAGGCTTTTCTGCGTAGGTTTCGCATACGTCGGCATCAGGAAAGGGGTCATACTCAAAAGCGGTCCCACCGTTAAACAACTGGACGATCAGCACCAGGTTATACATGGGTAATGCCTCTAGTCGCGCGGCTGGAAGACATTAGCATCATATGCCGCCAATAAAACAGTGCTGCTTTTGCACACACCCAATGAAAAAAAGCTACCTGTGCCGCATTACGTCGTCCATGACCCAGGTGAGAAACTACATATGGGGGTAATAACCCAGCCGACTGCCACAACACAGCCTTTTCGAATCAAGAATCAGAGGGTGTATACTGCTGCAATCCTTCAAGGCGAGTGCACCTCATGTCTGACGACTTTCTCGACAGAGTTAAACATCTGTTCCAGCAAGGTCAGTACGCCGATGCAATCTGGGAATGGGGTGCAGACACTTCCAACAGCCACGAATTCAAGCAGGCTGCCTACGCTGACTACACATTTCGTGACTCGGATGTCATCGTCACCACCTACCCCAAGAGCGGCACGACCTGGATGAAGCAGATCGCCGTGCAGATTGGCTACCTGGGAGAAGGCGAATACGATCATATCGACAATGTCGTACCCTGGCCCGATAAGCTGGTACCGCAAGAGGGGCCGGAGCTAAACGATATCAGCGGCCTGAGCGACTCACCCACCGGCATACATGTTATTAAAAGTCATCTGGAAGCTGACTACGTGCCGTACAAAACCGGCGCAAAGTGCATCTGCGTTATCCGGGATCCGAAGGATACCCTGGTATCCGTGGTGCATTTCGAAAACGGCTTCAACCGCTTGCTGTTTGATCACACCATCCCGGTGGAAGAATGGGTGGCCGCATTCCAGACGGAGCGTTTTATCTACCAACCCTGGGCAATGCTGACAGACAGTTGGTGGAAGCTGCGGAATCGCGACAATGTGCTGGTGATGTTTTACGAAGATATGAAAGCCGATCCGCAACAGGCAATCAGTCAGGTTGCTGAATTTCTGGGTGTAGCGCTCACGCCCGAGCAATTCAACAAAGTGCTGGACAAAAGCAGCTTTCGCTATATGAAAGCCAACGACGCCAAGTTCGCCCCCCCAGCCTGGGATACCGGACACGTTCCAATGGTTCGCAGCGGACAGAGCGGCAATTCAAAAGAACTGCTCAGTACACAGGATCAACAGCAGATTGACGAATTCTGTATTGGCGAGCTTGAAAAGCTGGGATCAGACTTTCCTTACCGGGAGTTATACGCATCTAGTGCCTAAGAAACCTCACGTGTGCGACGCGTCGACCATAGCCAAGCGGATGCTTCTACTGCTGGAGAAACGCGGGCCAGACAAATCGATTTGCCCCAGCGAAGTTGCCAGAGCACTGGCCGACGAATCAGACTGGCGCACTTTGATGGAGCCTGTCAGACTGGTTGCTCGCATGTTAGCGCGGCAAGGCGATGTGATAATTACACAACGCGGTGAGCCCGTTGATCCGGACAACTTCAAAGGACCAGTTCGTATTCGTATCGCGCAGGGATAGGCACCTTACTCACCATGCGCGAACTTTTTGGATACCGCGTACCGGAGCAAGTCCGGCATGAGGTAGGCGCGGTATGACGGCATACGCGCGTCAAAGCGGCTGCCCAGCCTGCCAACTGCGCATCGGGTTGCCCACCGACAGAAAAGACGCGCAAGCCAACGCGTAAGCGAGGTGAGTAGCTACTCCCCCAGTACTCTAAAACCTCGCATCACCAAAGTTAGCCGAGAAAATATCGCACCATACACTCACGCCATCGAAGTCGTCCAGCGTCAGATCATCAGGTAAGGTCACGCGAATCGTCTCGTTTTCATACACCCGGCCGTTGAGTTGTGGCCCGATCAGCCGCCCACCGGCACTGCTTCGATAGTTACCACCGACACCAGTATAAAAGTAGACGGATGGACCGCCGCCATCGTAACTGAAATTGCTGATCTCAAGTGTTCGGTTGTCAAGCACCGTCAGCGTGCCGTTTATGTCATGTGCAAGGTTGCTGAATTCGGCAGACACACCAACCAGAGGATGATCGGCTGCATTATTGGTATTATCCACGGCGGGTGGCTGCGTGTTGTCGACTGTGGGGCGCTGCTGTATACCCTCATCGAACAGTGTCTCCTGGAAATGATCCAGCGCCGTCTCGCCATCTATCAGGCTGGTACTGACGGAACCACTGTTGGCGACAAGATTGATTACTGACTGATCAAAGCTGTCAGACGAAAAATCGACGTTTAAACCAAACGCATTAGAAGTTGCCTCGTTCGAGATCTCGATGCCGTTGTCGGGATTACCATCCACATCCAGTGTTTGCAGCAATCGAGTCAGATTGATTACCCGGGCATCTGCGATGTCTTCGGTGGAGAATACATCCAACGGTGTTACTAGCGCTTGCGCGGCAATGGGTGGCAACGAGATATCGCCAATGGAGAAGGTAATGGTCTCGCCCGCGCTATAGCTGAAACCCCCGTTTTCATCTGTCAGCCCCTCGGCCGTATCCGTTCTAAAGGACAAACCAGAGACCGCCGAGTCGACAAAACGACCATTCAACAAGCCCTCGGCCTGCGGGCCTCCCTGGCCAGTCGTTTCCTCCTCAGCACCACCGCCGGAGCCCCCACCACCACAGCCTGCAAGAGCGAGCACGATAGTCAGGCTCAGTGATACGTTCGCGTTTCTCATATGTTGCGCACCTTACTTGTATTCTTTCTATTGGGAAGCTGGGAAATAGCAATAGTTATCAAAAGCCGTAGCTGAGACTGAGCGTTGCAATATTGCTGTCGGCGACATTCTTGCCGTCAATCACCGATGCCAGCGACAGCCCCAGTCCAAGCCCGTTGGCCAGACCGTAGTTGGCGCCGAAGATTAGCCAGTTGGAGTCACGATCGGTTTCAGCAAACCGTTCGAAGCCACCTTCGTCGTCAAGATCCAACGAACTGTTGGTACGAATGCCGGCAGCTGAGACGGACAATCCGAGTCCGGCGATCGGCGTGTTGTAATAGAGGCTCGCAAGAAACTTGATGCCATCAGCCACGCCGTTGTCGCGCTGGCGATAGGTTAGATCACCAAATACTGCAACGCCATTGGTCAAAGACTTGCCAACCAGCAGACTGAGATCAATGCCGGAACCACCATCGCCTATTGCATGAACGATATTAGTGTCGTAGTCACCACCAAATGTATAGGCAATCCGTGCAGATACAGTCGGCGTTCCATCATCTAACTCGAACTCGTTTAAAAACTGATAGGTCACGCCAAACGTCGTATCGGCGACATCGCTTTGATCGTCCGGGTTATCGCCGAACTCTGTTCGCGCAAAGCCTGTGCGGAAGTCAAAAGCCCAGATATCGTCATAACCACGACTGGCATTTATCCACAGATAGCTACCCTCAATATCTCCAGGCAACTCGGTGCTCGTATCCCCAATAAAGAAGCGATCGGTCGACCCCGAGACCACGTCCGCCCGCAGCGACGTCTCTTCGTGACCCAACAACCAGGGAGATCCATCAGCAAAACAAGCGCTACTGGCGAACATCGCAATTACGAAAACTGGTGTTTTTTTCATCATGAAAATCAAATCGTTGGAAATATGAAACAAGTCCTAAGACCTATTCGCCGCAGCTGGCCTCTTCGTGGCAGTAACCATTCAATGACCAATCGTATTCATATTTTGGCAGACCGCCGGCCGAGGTCAGCTGCTGGGCGGCAGCCTCAGGCAGGTGTTTTGACAATGTGGCAAGCACTTGCGTGAGGCTATTGCCAAAATCACCGGAATACCACTTAAAAAGAGAAGATAAATAGAGTGTGTCGCCGTCGAATCGCATAGCACGCTCGTGTTGCATGAATAACGCAGCCGCATCATCGAGTTGGGTATCGAGCGTTGCCGCGTCAAACGCCTCAGCCGCGAGATCAGGGCAACCAATGCTCGCGCAATTGACAGCAAAGTGAATTCGATAGTCATCGTACAGGGGCCGGATGATTCGGTGCTCGATATCATTGAGCGACAGATCGATTCCGTTTACGGCCACCGCCTGATCATCCCAGGGGCCGAAGCTTTTCACACTGGATCCAAGTATTGTGATACTCGATACCGGATAGTTGCGCAGAATGAGTTGCACCGTCAGCGCGTTGTACAGATTGATCCAGTAAGCCTTTTGCGTGCTGCGGTTAAGCGTCAACGGATCAATCGCTGCAAGCATCGCGATGTACTCGTCGAGTGATTCATGGCCATCATCCAGCAATCCCTCATAGTCAAAGAGATTGACCCCGGATTGCGTATCAACAACGAGATAATCGTCCAGCAGCTGCTGCCAGCTCGTATGATCGACCCGCACATCACTACCTGCATCACTGGCGCTGAAGCGCTCATCAAGCACGGGTGGAATAGACGGACGCAGATGCAGCAAAAACACCGCAACGAACAGAAGCACCGGCACCAGTGACACAACCAGTAGTCGATTACGCATGGCATTCTCCACAACCGGCCCACTGCTTTCTGGCATCTGCAATGCGGGCTGTCATGGTTTTCGGCTTACCGGGGTGACGGGCAGCCGGGCTGCAGCGCGACGTTCCTCTGATGCGGCCGAGGTACCGACGGTGGCAGCGGTGCCGGCCGGCACATTGCTGCCCGCCATCCAGCGCTCGCGGATGTAGAGCCGCGCGATAGTCCCCAGGATACCGTTGGCTGCGCCGATTACCCCTCGGACGGTCCCGCTGATCTTCGACTGACCGATTCGCACCAATGCGCTGACCGGTACTTCACACACCTGCAAAGACAACTGCAGTGCCCGGACCTGCATTTCGACCGTCCAGCCGTATTGACGATCACGCATATCGAGAAGCTTGAGCGACCGATAATCAATGGCCCGAAATGGCCCAAGATCCGTAACCGGTGCATTCCAAAGCCGGCGTATAAGGGCACTGGCCAACCGATTTCCGAATCGTTGCGGGAGACTTAGCGCGCCCTGTTCACAGTGGCCGATCGCTCTCGAGCCGACAACCAGATTGGAACCGCTGAGCAGAGGATCGAGCAACCGTGGTAATTCGCGTACATCGTTGGAGTCGTCCGCGTCAACGAACACAATCAGGTCATGCATGGCGGGATAATGCAACGCAGCCAGACAGGCAGCACCATACCCACGCTCCGGCTCATGCACGACTACGGCACTATGCATTCGGGCAATGGTGGCTGTACCATCCGTTGAGCCGTTATCGCCCACCACTATAAGGTCAACCAGCGGTTTCGAATCGGCCCGACACAGGCCTCCCTGTTGATCCGGGCATTGCGCGGGTCCGTTCGAAACTAACGCATCGCCACAATGCCGACACACGCGCAACGAGTTCAATTCGGACAGGACTTTACCTATTGATTGAGCCTCGTTCAAAGCCGGAACTATGATGCTAACCTGTCGTCTTTTATACATACTCACTCTGATCAGCTTGTACGTCGATGGTTCAAACCCCCGGGCCCAAAGCATCACTTGAATCAATTTTTACCGGCCAGTTCAAAGACCGGGTATTTTTCCTTTCGCTCGCACTAATCGTGGCCTTATGGACAGTGGTATGCGTCATCTCGCGTGATCCGGGCCGCTATGCGGTGCTGCAATTTTTTACCCTATCGGCCCTAATGCTGCTAATAACGCTAGCGTTACTGTATTTTTACCATCATCATCAACGCCGGTTGCCGTTCTCACTGATATTGCTCAGTGCGATTGCGCTTCGACTCATTTCGCTAACGGGCGACCCACTTTTCGAAGACGACTACTACCGCTATATGTGGGACGGTTACCAAACCGCCACCATCGGCAACCCCTACCTGCTTCCACCATCGCACTTCTTCGATGAAAACGTGCCCGATCAATTCGAGTCGATCTTGTCTCTGATCAACTACCCTGATGTCGCAACCGTCTACGGACCGTTTAGCCAGTGGATATTTGCACTGGCCTATCACATTGATGCGGCTGCAGTCTGGCCATTGCAGCTATTGGCCGGTATCGCCGATATTCTGGTGTTGTGTGCGCTCTATGCACTGGGCGCCAGCAATGCGTGCCTGCTCTACGCCTGGTCACCCCTGTTGTTAAAAGAGTTTTCACTAACCGCGCACCCGGATAGTTACGCCATAGCCGGCATGGTCCTCGGGATTCTCGCACTGCACCGCAACCACTTGATTAGTTGTGGCATTGCATTGGCATTAGCCTTTTCGGCGAAGGTGTTTGCCGTGCTGGTCATTCCGTTTCTGTTAACTGCGACATTGTCATTGCGTGCCTCGATCAAAATTACGGTGGCGTTCGCGGCAACACTGGTCGGCATCACCGCCTGGTACGGAGATCTGATCATCTGGTTCCCGGAAGGCCTGCAGGCAATGGCGCGGGACTGGCTTTTCAACGCACCGCTTTACCTGCTGTTATTACACGGCCTTTCGTTCCAGGCCGTAAAGCTCCTGCTGCTGGCTTTGTTTTGCATGGCTGCCCTGATGATGCTTGTACCTCGTGCCTGGGTTTGGTGGAGCGGCGACCGGCCAGCGACAACTGACCCCGCCTGGGTAAACACGCAAGCCGGTTTCCGCGGAGACCGGCTCTTCATAATGTTTTTGTTTTGTCTGCCGGTAGCCAACCCATGGTATCTGGCCTGGGCGTTGCCATTCGCCGTTTTGTACCGCAGCACCTGGGTATGGATCGCCAGCGTGGCTGTATTGTTGTCGTATCACTACGGTGTTTACGTCGGCGCACCGGGCAGCGGTTACCAGCAATCGTCTATTTTGATAATGTCTATCGAGTACGGCCTGATACTCGCTGGCTGGGCGATATCCATAGCTCAGGTGTGGTGCTGCAAAACGTCAGCCAGCCAACGTTAAGCAGTAAAATTTGAACAATCTGTTAGAATTTATCCAAATCGAAATGCAGGCTCAGCCATGAACGAGACTAGCGCAACCGCAATTTGAATCTTTTGTTTAAATAGTACAGAACCGCCTGACCCTGCTCTTCGTCAATTACTTCGGAAATCCGAAGATCCGCGTTATCGCAGCTGTACAGGCTTGCAACAAAATCACTCGCTGGTCCTCGTTTGAACGGGCGCACTGATTTGCGACTCAATTTCTTTAAGCCATCTGCGGTTTTCAAACAATATTGCAGCCGCGCGCCATCCACCTTTCCAGACTTGTAGTGTGCCTTGCCCAGTTCGTATTGCTGGTCAATCTTGCGTTGAGAAAATCCACCCTGGTTGAAGCCACCCCCGTCCGAACCCTGAGTGACGGGAGATATGACCAGTACCAGAGCGGCTGCTACCGAACGGATGACTAATTTCATTGTTGCTCGCAGGTTGTTTTCGGTTTCTCTATCGACTCTACCCTGCAATTGAAGTTCCAGCGATCGCAGCTCTTCACCATACTCATGGTAACGTGGGTGGTGACTGTCGCTACCAGCCAGGCTGCGGTACCGCCAGCCAAATTTCACATTTTTATCACAACTGGTATTCTGCGTAATAATTTCCACAGCAACAGGCTCACATATGCCCGACATCGATCGCGCTGCAGAAGTCATTCGCCAATGCTGGCGACACAATGACGCTATCGAATACAAAAAAGGGGACCTTTGGCCCGATACCGCCGAACAGGGCTATGCTGTCCAGGCACAACTGGCAAAACTTAGACGCGAACCCGTGGTTGGATGGAAAATCGCAGCCACTGCCATAGCTGGAAGAAGCCATATTAACGTGGATCGGCCACTAGCCGGGCGCCTGTTCCCGTCGATCTGCCACGGCGACGGCGACGCGGTACCATTCAGACGCAACCGCATGGCGGTGGCGGAAGCCGAGTTTGCATTTACCCTGGGCACGGACTTGCCGCCAAGAAATTTGCCCTATAGCGATAGCGAAGTACTGACGGCGATTAAATCAGTTCACCCCGGGCTTGAATTTCCTGATTCGCGATTTATCGATTTCACCCTTCCCGGAACTGCCGGACTGATTGCCGACAATGCCTGTGCCGCACATTTTGTGTTGGGCGAAGCATCTGCAGCGACATTCGACGCCGAAACCCTGGCGGCCCACCCTACTACCCTTTACGTCAATGATGAACCCGTCACTCACGGACAGGGGGCAGACGCGCTTGATGGGCCTGTGAACGCCCTCGTCTGGATCGTAAACACCTTGAGCGAACTGGGTGTTGGTCTGTCGACCGGTCAATTCGTCACCACCGGTGTGACCGGCAAGCCCAGCCCCGTAAAAAAAGGGGATTCGGTACGTGCTGATCTTGGCATCTACGGCTCGGTGTCGGCAAGACTCACATAGAACCAAGCCATCGCCTGAGTGTCGAAGACACGGGGCCTAGATACATCACCAACGCAACGCCCCTGCCCGACACACTACCTGCAGGGGGTGCTAGCGATGCCATTCATTGACCCGAACACTATCCGGCGTGCAGCTGGTGCTGCACTGGCAATTCTATTAATTGCAGCCTGCGGTTCAGGCAGCAATTCAGATACAGTTTCCGATGCAATCGAATCGACGGAACAGACAGAATTCCCCACCATCGATCCGTCAACGCAAGTTGCAATCGATCCGTCACAAGCCGACCTGCTTGAACAGCTCAGCCTAGAAGCGTTTGCCCTTGAAGAGTGAGGTCGATGGCAGCGTGTAGTCGTTCATGTTCTGGCGCCTGCCGTTTTTCAGCACCTTGTCCCGGGGGTATGTAAGAGACCCCGGTTTTGATGCCATTTATCCCGTATCGACGCTTGCACGATGGTTCGCCTGTACTCGTCTTCTTGATTCACACCTGACCTGCCTCAAGGACTGGCCTTTTCCGCTGACGCTCACGACAACAGTCTTCAGCTAATGCCGCTCAGCGGTGGTTTGGAGCCGACCCCTGCAGGCAGACTCCGGAGGACCTGCCTCCATCACGTTTACAGCTTCTCGTTCACTCCCTCGCGGCTTCCTGCCACTCAGTCGTTACTGCTGGGACACACCTGACGCGTCGGGTTACCACCCCTACCCCACAACGCTCTCAAGCTCAGGAAACCCGACGCGTAAGCGAGGCAACGCTACACTTCAGATACGTCGCTGACACTACGGGCTACCGTTGCCAGACAATACTGTCTACTTGACATGGCATCTCGTTCTGGGCCTCGCATATACCGTGCAAAGCGACATGCATGTTGTTTCGACAACTACTGTCCCAATCAAAACCCAATCAAGAAACTAAAACGCCGCTATCCCATTGAATTCCCGTTTCTTTTTGTCTCTGACGCACTAATTTCACAGCAAATTCAGCAATACAATCAAGAAATCAAGGTCGCCCACCCAGGGAGATATCCTGCTCGGGGATGCTCTGGATCCGCTGGCTGGATCAAACCACGCTCGATTGCCGCCTTTATAACAACCGAAGCTTGTGCCGCGTTTTTCTTGTCGATTCCGAATCGCTCACACAAAGAAGCATTTTTCATTCTCCCGCCGCCACTCAGATACTGGATTATCGAATGGTGGAAGCAGGCTCTCACCCGCTCATCAACAGTCATATCAGCGAATGCGCGAGGTGTGTATTCCGGCCCATTGTGATCACCCATTCTGGAACAAAGTGATCACCGAT
>CAZNIS010000073.1:0-36557 GCA_964573105.1 uncultured Granulosicoccaceae bacterium | reverse complement strand
CTCGCCGGCCAGTTGAAACTATATCAATTGCCGATGCTTATTTTTCAGGAAGGCAACAACCCCACAGCGACCTACGCCTTCAAACAATTTGCCCAGCTCAGTGGTGGAGCGCATTGCCAGCTTGATTACAACAGTGCATCGCAGCTTGGCGAGCTGCTGAATGCAGCGGCAGTGTATGCGGCAGGTGGGAAGAAAGCGCTGGATGAATTTGCGCGGTTGGCGGGTGGGCAAAGCAGGAATCTACTGCAACAGCTCAAATAGTCATACACGCTCGCGTGTGGGCGACAAGTTGATTTGATTGTTCTGAGCAGCGAGTGCCAAGGCAATCAGCCCGCGATAGTTAGTACCATCGCTGTTTAGAGGCCAAAATCGCTTTAGTATTTTGTGCACGGATCCAGTGTCGTTATCCGCTTGCGCATGATTGAATATTGAATCTATGCTGGCCATAATAGGTCGATTGCAGCAATGGTTGTAGATCGAAGGCGGGTTTGGGCCTGCTTTTCGGTCATTAATTTGGAGGGCAGTATGGATATTTCGTTACATCGACGAGGTTTCGACGCCTTTCTTAGTCATGCTCACGTTGACAAGCTATTCGTCGATCAGCTTTACCATTGGCTCACACGTGTTGCCGGCCTTGAGATCTGGTATGACTCCAAGGAAATGCCGGCGGGAATGGCGATAGCTTCGGGTCTGCATGGTGGGATCGAAAGTTGTCGCGGCCTCATAGTCGTTGGATCTGAAGCAGCATTGACGAGCGGTTGGGTGCGCAAGGAGATAAATGTCGCTCAGGACGAACAGTCAAGGCACTCGGAATTCCGCTTGGTGCCAATCATTATCGGAGATGTGCAGCCTGACGCTGCATTGCGCGGCGTATCGTGGATTATCCTGCCCAAGGCGGAGCTAAATTTTCAACTCGCTATTGATATTCTGCGCGCACTGCATCCTACTGCTGCTGTACCAAATCCACGTAACAGTAGAGATGTCTATATGAGTGCCTCGTGGCACCAAGACGACAACACTAGCGCTGTCGCGGCATGTCAGGCGGTGGCATCCGAAGGCTTTCGCTTGATCGGTGATTCGAAAACACAAAAGGGTTATGGCAACAATCGAGTCGAGGAAATTATTAGCAGCTGCGGTGCGCTGGTTTGCGTTATTCCGTTTCGCGGAAAGGAGGCGGTCAGCGAGATTTCAGGAGAATATAAATACTTTGTTCGTGAAGTGAACAAGGCGAAAGAACTCGGTCTGAGCACGTTAGTTTTTGCTGATCCAAGAGTTAAACAACTGGAGGGTGCGCAATCTGCATGGAATGAGTTGCCTACAGATTCAACTCAGATTGACAGTAGTGGTTTAAAGAAGATACGAGGTTTGAACGATACGTGGCAGTCACCAAAGACGCTTCACTATGTCTTTTTGGCCACAGATCTGGACGGTGAAGTAGCTCGTTACAACAGCGATCTTCGCAGGCTGATAGAGGCGATTACAGGAATGGCTACAGTAGTGGGATCGGATATCGAAGGTGAGAATTTGCCTCGGCGCATTGTTGATTCAATCGGTCAGTCGTTTTTGACTATCGCTGATATAAGTGGTTCTGGCGATAGAGATTTCAATTTGGATGTGTCGATTGAGGCCGGAGTTGCTTATGCGACAAATAGAAACCTCCGTCTCATTGCTCGCGGTGAAACAAGGCGACCTCCATTCATGCTTCGATCTGCAGGCCAATTGCGCGCTTATAAAACCGAAGTGGACTACTGCGGGTTGATGAGGAGCATATGTTGGCCGTTTCGACGAAGAATTATAAACAGAGAGCTAAGCAATTAATTCACGGGCGAACTGTGCGGTGACGAATGCCGCTAGCTTAACCATGTGATTCATCTAATACCGTCGTAGCCGAGCTGTGTACGCATTGTTCCATCGTCCACGATCTACAGATTTCTTCAGTAACAGAGTGTGGTTAACGACATGGCGGGGTAGAAAAATAAGCGCCTATTTACCAGAATTGGCATGGCATAAGAACTCGGCTAGATCGTTGGCTGCTCCGAACATCGGTGGCCTTTTAATTGATAAATGCGTCAAAGAAGTTCGAGGCGCGCAACCGCTCTCAGGCGATCGCGCTTGTGGTCGCACGCGGCGTGATTAATCCGTTTTAGCGATTGTCCCGAGGGTGCGCGCGAGAGCTGGGTGTTTTATATTCGAAATCTAAATAGAGAATTCGTGAAGAGGCTGTTTATACTAATTATTGGGGTAATTAGGATGACGTCAGATCTTGAACGGCTAAGTGATATCAGCGTTTAGCACTTATGGGTACTGCGCGCGGCCGGGCGGGTCTCCACCATTCATTCTATTTACTTAGGCATTGACCCATGAGCTACTTCTCCATACTGGCTGTAACACCAACCTCTGAAGACTGGATTCCCGACTACATCGGCCCTGCCAATCGGCTGGTCGCCAAACACGGCGGAAAGTATCTCGCCCGCACCGCAAATCACGAGCAAATTGAGGGCGCAGAACAGGCTGCGGCGCTGCGCATCGTCATTGAGTGGCCGTCAAAGGAGGCAGCCCAGGCATTCATGGCCGATGCTGACTACGCGCCGCATCTGCAGGCACGTACAAACGGATCGGTGAGCTTTCATTTTCTGGTCGAGGCAAAAGACGAACTCGCCTGAGCAGGCAGATCGTACGTTAGTCGAGCGTGAATATCCGGTTGGGCGACTGCACTCGATTCCGCAGTTTATATCTGTAGTGTGCGCGTTGAGATTGCTGGTTTAATCGCTAGTTCATAGCCTCGCACTGGATGATGCGATCGATCTTTCTATCGGTTTTTCCTGACGCGTTGGTGCCTGTTATCGTCGAAGGATGTAAGGCATCTAGCGATCGAATGTATCGGTTGTTGAGTATGTCGGGGAGTGCTGCAGTAGCCGCGAATCATAACCAGCTGCGTCTATTGCAGCTGGCTCTATGTACTGACTCCTTTAGGAATTGATGCCTATCCTTGTTGTTCAAAATCGATCTTTTCGTCAACCGGGAGATTCAACAGGCAGCGGCGCAGGCAATCCAGGGCCATCTCCACGCTGCCGAGCTGTACCCACTCATTCCCACCCATGAATCTGGCCTGGCGTTTAACCGTGCCTTGCGGCGTGGCGATGGCGATGAATATGTCGGCACCGGAGCGGGTGCTGTCGTCGATTGGCTCCAGTGACTGCAGCAGCACCAATGAATGGCTGCTGCCGGTGATGGTGTTGCATTGATCTGCCAGCCTGCAAGCGTTTTCAAGATTCGAGGCTTCATCTGGCAGTATTGCATTCAGGCTGGATGCCAGTTCTGACATTTGCCGGCTGACAATACCTCGTCGGGTAATTGTGCCACTGTGATCAGCGTTCACCAATCGTTTGCTGATCGCGCCGCCACTGGTCATCTCTACGATGGAGAGTGTGGCGCCGTTGTCTGCCAGTAATTCCAGTACAAGCTGCTCGAGTGTCTGTGCGTCTTCACACAAAATAAAATTGCCCAGACACTCGCGTACCTTTGCCTCGATGGGGGCCAACGCTTGCTGCAGTTCAGTCTCATTGGCCGCGCGTACCGCAAGTTTGGTTTCCAGTTGTGGATAGTGGGATTGAAACCCGAGTTTGACGGTGCCATTGGGGGCCAGGCTCTCTACATCCTTTAGCATTTCATCGGCGCGCGATTCTCCAATGCCAAATGAGTGAAATCGTTTGAGTTGCGTGACAATCTGCAGTCCGCTGGATTTCAGGATTCTGGGGACGACTTGTTCGTCGATCATGCGGCGCATTTCGCGTGGCACGCCGGGTGTGAAGTAAAAGAATACGCCATTGATGTTGACGGCAAATCCGCAGGCGGTGCCGATCGGGTTGTCAATGAATTCGCAACCGGCCGGCAACATCGCTTGCTTTTTGTTGTTCGGCGGCATCTTTCTGCCGCGGCTGGTGTAGTAATCCTGCAGCCGTTGCAGCCAGGGTTCGTGCAATTCCAGTTCAACGCCAGCGGCCTCTGCGGCGACCTCCTGCGACAGGTCATCTACTGTCGGCCCCAGGCCACCGTTTACGATTACCGCATCGGCGCGCTGCGATGCTTGTTGAAAGGCGTTGACGAGGCTTTCCCGATCATCGCCGACGATGGTACCCCAGTAGGTCTGCAGCCCCGCTTCTGTCAGGCGCTGTGAAATGTAGCTGTGGTTGGTATTGATCGTTTTGCCGGTGAGAATCTCGTCACCGGTACAGAGTATTTCGATTTTCATGCAAGGCCTGAGCGGTGAATGGTCGGTGACGCGGGAGCAGGGCAGGTGTGACCTGTAATGGTCCAGTGCTATGTGGGGATGTCATAGCGTTGCTTTGTTTTTACGCTCGATTGTAGCAGCCGAGGCGTTGACCGCCGACCACGGATGGGTCGGCGGTGCTGATTGCGGGCGGGCTATTTCAAAAAGTAGCGAAAGCCGAATCCGATTATCGGATCTTCGACGATGTCGATGCCGCCGAACCACTCGCCTGATGCGGTTGGCATCACCAGGCCGCCACCAAACCCGAGATCGGTTTCGCTGCCATCGCCACTCGCGCGGGCGATAAACAGGTTGCCGTACCAGTAGAGATTTTTATTCGCACCAATGGGATCGCGGCTGCTGGCAACCGCACCAATAGTCAGCAGGTTGGCGTCGCCATCGCCGCTGATTCTCTGGTAAGAGCCAAAGGTGGCGAAGTCCATGGTCTCCAGTACACCGTCGATGACGTACTGTGCACCAACGCCATAGAGTGTGCCGTCGTCTGAATCGGCAGACACGGCTGCCAGTGTGCCGGTGAGCAATAGTTTTTCAGAGTATTTGAGATTGAATCGACCGCCATAGGTGGTGAGATCCGAATCGCCGGTGACAAATTCTATTTTGCCCTCAATCGATTGAGCGGGCAGATGTTGAACGTCGGCGAGTTTGCCGTTGATCGCAAGACCGGCGAAGGCCGTGGATGACAAGAGAGTGCAAAACAAAGTCAGCAAATAGCGCATTATCAATTCCTTTAGCGGTTGGACATCACAATATGTAGCGGTTTAATGGTGTCATATTCTGTGTCTGGCAACAATATGTCGGCTGCGTGGCAGGGTTAGCGTTTGGTCGGAATATGGGAGCGCTGCCGGGTTGTATACTGTTACGCTTGTGCCCGGTAGACGTATTTCATTACTAATTGGCAGGAAGACTGATGCATATTGATCTAGGTGACTTAAGTCCGATTCAGGCGTACGCGATGATGACGCAGACGATTATTCCGCGACCGGTAGCATGGGTGCTGACGCGCAGTGACGATGGCTCGCACAATCTGGCACCATTTTCCTACTTCAATGGCATTAGCAGCGATCCGCCGATGATCTTTCTGTCGATCGGGCTGGCACCTGATGGCTCGATAAAGGATACCCGCCGCAACATCGAAAAGAATCGGGAATTCGTTATCAACATCGCCCATCGGGAACAGGCCGAGGCGATGACTAAATCATCTGCCACCATGCCTTACGGTGAATCAGAGGTGGATATGCTGGATCTTGAACTCGCACCGATGCCGGGCACCGATCTGCCGCGAGTCGCTGACTGCCGAATTGCCTACGCCTGTGAATTTGCCGATATGCACATGATTAAAAACCAGGCGATCGTCTTTGCCGAGCTCAAGCACCTGTACCTGGATGATTCGGTGGTGGGTCAGGATGCCAAGGGCCGCGTAGCCGTGAAGGCTGACGCGGTCGATCCGATAGGCCGGCTCGGAGGTGGTGAATACCTGAGTGCTGGCGAGGTGATTTTTTTCGAGCGCCCGGCCTGAGTTGCGATCCTGCTTTTTAGCGTAAATCTTCTGGCAGCCACTCGGGATATCGCTGTACGATTTCCCGGGTGAATTCATCGGTGTTGAGCTTGCCACCCAGATCGCGAGTACAGACACCTTCCTTGATGCAGGCAAGAATGGCCATGCGCAACGCGTGGCCCAGATCGTATCGATCGACGTGATCGAGCAACATGCCAAACGCCAGCAATACGGCGGTGGGGTTGCAAATGTTTTGGCCAGCGATATCAGGGGCGGTGCCGCCTGCCGGATCGAACATTGCGATATCGACTTTGTAGTCGTCGGTGAAGGAATAGTTGCCGCTTGCGCCGGTGCCCAGGCTTCCCACCAGCCCCGATGCCATATCGGACAGGAAATCGCCGTATTCGTTTAGTACCAGCACAACTTCATAGTCCTGCGGCTTGATGATGATCTTGGCAAGCAGCGCATCGAACAGTTCTACGTAGTGTTCGACGTCCGGGTGTGATTCATGTACTTCTGCAACGGCTGATTCAAACAATCCGTCGGTGACGCGCTGAATCGTGTGCTTTGACGACGAGGTGACCGAAAACGGTTTGCCGTGATGGACAAGTCCCTTGCGTCTGGCGAGCTCAAAGGCAAAGTGGGCGGCCTGTTTGCAGGGGCCGCGCTCGACCATACGCAATGACACGGCCGCATCCTTGCCGACCAGTTGCCCCGGGTCATCGTAGGTGCCGCCGGTGGCGATTCTGACGATATGCAGCCCGACGTTCTCCTTGAAATTCGAGTCGACCCCTTCGATCGAAATCGCCGGTCGATAAATCACGCTGAAATTGAGCCGGCGCCTGATCAGTGCGTTCGGGCTGGTGGTTTTGGTCACGGTGGGATACTTCAGCGCCAGCCGGTTTTTGCGCATTGAGGCCTCGGCTTCGTCGATTGCCGCCTCGCCCAGTCGCTCGCGTCGGTCCAGTGACCAGTCGACCGGCTCGAACTGAATGTCGGCGGGCATGGTGTCGGCGATCGCATGCACCGACTCAGCGAGCTCGGGGCCAATGCCGTCGCCGAGTAGTTCTGTCACGTTAATTGTGTTCATGGGTCTGTATCCGCAGAATGCTGTTTCACGGGATGGTTTTGAGCGTATGTGCCCGCACCTTACACCATCCCTTGCCGTCGCGCGCGGTGCGCACTTGTCCAGCACAGGCGGTATCATTCCTGCTGTCGTCGTGGCTGGCCCTGCGGTGACTTCACACCCCGGTACAGGTTCCTCTCTGATGCCTCAAACAGCTATACCCTTTTTGTTTATGCGCGGCGGCACGTCTCGCGGCCCCTATTTCAATCGGCGCGATCTACCCGAAGATCTTTCTGATCTGTCGCGCGTGCTGGTATCTGCGCTGGGCTCGGGCCACGCGATTAATATCGACGGCATCGGTGGCGGCACGGCGGTGACCACCAAAGTGGCCATGCTGTCGCGTTCAGACGATGAATGGGCTGAGGTCGACTACTTCTTTGCTCAGGTGACGGTGCAGAGCGGGCAGGTCGACTATGAGCCCAGTTGCGGCAATATGCTGACCGGTGTGGGCCCTGCCGCGATTGAGATGGGGCTGGTCGATGCACAGCCAGACACAACGGATGTGCGCATACGGGCAGTCAATACCGGCGCGCGGATAGAGTCAGTTGTTCAGACCCCGTGCGGACAAGTTGAATACGAGGGCGATGCGTCAATCAATGGTGTACCAGGTACCGCAGCACCGGTGTTGATGAAATTCATGGATGTCGTTGGCAGCAAGACTGGCGCGTTGTTTCCCTCTGGCGCGAGCGCTGAAGTGATCGATGATATTGCCGTCAGTTGCGTCGACGTCGCCATGCCGATGGTGATGGCGCGCGCCGAGTCTTTTGGGCTGACCGGTGCTGAAACCCCGGAAGAACTCGATGCCAACGAACCCCTGATGCAGCGTCTGGAAAAAATCCGCTTGCAGGCTGGGCAGCGCATGGGTTTGGGTGATGTCAGCCAGTCAGTGATTCCGAAAATTGGTCTGCTGTCGGCACCGGCGGCCGGCGGCACCATTCGCGCACGCTATTTCATGCCATGGAATTGCCATCCGTCGATGGCGGTTACCGGATCGCAGTGTGTAGCCGCCTGTGCGCTGTCGCCCAATACGGTTGCTTGTGAGCTCGCCTGCACCACACCCGACTCATCGCGGGTCTGCATCGAGCATCCATCCGGCACGATTGAGCTGGATGTCGACTACGATTGCCGCGATGGTGATCTGTGCCTGCACAGTGCCGGTCTGACGCGCACCGCGCGTCTGTTGGCGCGAGGCGAGCTGATGGTGCCGGGCTCCATTTGGGATGGCAAAGCCTATTCTGGCAGTTTTGTCAGGTAGATTGTTCCTGTTTTGCCAGTCGTTCCAGCTGTCGTTCACGATAGGCAAGGTATAGCGCGCCACTGAAAATAACCACGCCGCCAAGCCAGGTGTAAATAGATACCAGCTCACCGAACAATAGATAACCCAGCGCCGCACCCCAAATGATTTTCGCGAAATCAAAGGGCAGCACCACGGTTGCATCGGCATAGGCGAACGCCTTGGCGATGCAATATTGTCCCAGAGTGCCAGCCGCGCCGGCGACTGCCAGCCACAACCATTGCGTGCCACTGGGCCACACCCAGTACCAAAGTGCCGGAATCAGTGACATCGGCGTCAGCAGCAGGGTGACATACGCGGTGATCGTCACAGGTGAATCGTGCTCGGCCAGTTTCTTGATGATGATCATTGTCATGGCCCAGATCGCCGCGGAGCCAAGCACCATCAACGCCCCGGTGTCGATCGACTGCACGCCCGGACGCAACACGATCATCACACCGGCAAAACCGATCAGAATGGCTGCCCAGCGCCGTGCCCTGACTTTTTCACGCAGAATCAGTGCGGCGAGCACAGTGGTGAATAGCGGTGCGGTGAAACTCAGAGCCTGGACCACCGCCAGTGGTGTGATCGACAGCGCATAGAAAAAAAGCAGCATGGCGAAAACGTTGATCGAGGCGCGCAACAAGTGCCAGTTGAAATGATCAGTTTTCAGGATCGCGAAACGCCCGCGCAGCAACGCGGGCATCAGAAAGGCAAGACCAAACAGATTGCGAAAAAAAGCAATTTCAAACGGATGCAGGTCGGCACTCAGATACCGCACACAGGCGTGCATCGAAGAGAACAAGCCGGTCGAGGCCAGCATGATGGCGCAACCGAGCAGTACGCTTTTGTGGTGAGCGGCCACTAAGCGCTGCAGGTGTTCAGCAGAGTATTCGACAAGAGAGAGGCGCCAGAGTCGATGGGCCGACAGCACATGTCGACCCGAAAGGGAACTGGCACTATATCATCCCGCCCGCGGCAAGGATGAGGGCGACGAAGATCGCTTTTTGTGGTTGATCAGTTGGCGCGCAATACCGAGCGATGCATGTAACCATGCTGGTTTTGATCCGTTACCACACGCATCCATCGATCGGTCTGTTCCAGCACAGTGACAATTTCGCGCCGATCGAGTGAGGTGATGATCGCGCCATTGATGGCTGGTGTGGCGCGCAGGTTACTCCATTGCTGTTGTACCCGCATGCGAATTTCGCGATTGGCAGCAATCACCGGTGGCTGGCTGTTGAAATGGTTGTCGATAATCTGTGGGGCGATGGTCTTTGCCATCGGCGCAAGATTTCGGGCTGAAATTTCCAGCACTTCACCAGTCTCTTTGACAAGCGCCGGGCCGCTCAGGCTTTGGATGGTGACGAGTTCTGGAACATTTTGTCGACCACCGTAGCCGTCCATTTGAATGATATCAGCGGCGCTCAGCAGGGGTTTGCTCACCGACTTGGTGCCGAGCATCACGGCGGCACCCGAGCATGCGCAAAAGGCCAGCACCGCCAGCGGCTTCAGACCTTTCAGTCTGCGGTAGCGTTTGGGCGGCAGGCTGTCAGCCAGATCTGCCTCTGTGAATGGTACATCTGCCAGGGTCGATCCATCGGCCGCCTGTTGCTGCAGGCGGTAATTTGATTGAAGCTGCCTGGAGTAACCCTTGTTCATATGCATGCCCTCGTCGAGCCACAGATTCGATCCGACCGCAGTCTAGATTGATCGTGGTGTACAGAATTTGAAGCACTTACGACTTTCCGGTTTTGTGGGCTGTCATCGCCGGTTTTTGCTGTCCCTGTCACAGGCCTGAATCGGTGAAAACCAGTGTTTATTGAATTGCTGGTAAGCATGAACATTGGTCGATTGTTGTGCCAATGGTGAGTTTCGGTGTCTGTTGCAGGCAGACGTCAGACGCTTGGCATCACTTGAAACTCCGATTTTATTGCCAGGAATATCCTTATAAACATTTGATTAATATGGGTTATTTTACGTTTTATAAGTAAAACCTCGTAGTTTGAGCCGTGTTAATTGTTAAGTTTTGTGGCAGAATTCGCTGGTTCGGGGATTTAGCTTGTTAAGGCATTATGCAGCTCAAAGACGGGTCAACGAGGTCAGCACACAAAGAGTCGTTGTGGATTCTCTGTGTATCTTTTTTGGTACTCATGATTGTGATGCCGAGCCACGCGGCAGCGGCGGGTGCCGGGGCCGGATCGCTCTCGTCCGGGGTTGAGAACACCGCTGCAGAGTTTCGTGCATCCCTGTTCGAGCTGTTTGATGCGCTGCCACACACCCGCTCGCTGTTTGTCGTCATCTGGTATTCGATGACAGACTTCCAGGGTATGGCGGGTTTCATCAAACCCGCCATCAACGCGCTGATCGTATTCGCCATCGGCTGGTGCGGTTTTTTGCTGATCGGGCCGAGACGCACGCGGCGTAAGCTCAACGCAAATGTAGCAGATTCCGGCGATGGACTGACAACACTCCTCTACAGTGCGCTGTCGCTGGTGCTCGAGTTAATCAGTGTCTGGGTTTTCTACTTTTTTGCCAACACGGCAGCAGTCTATTTCTTCGATGCAGGCACCGCCAATCGCGCCCTGGTCGACGGCATCGTCATGGCGCAAACCTGGGTGTTGCTGTTCAACGCACTGATGCGCGCAGTGTTGTCACCCAACAATTCCAATCTGCGCCTGATGCCATTGCAGGATCGTGAAGCGCGCTTTGCTTACAAAAGTCTGGTGGCGACCTTCGCCGTGTTGCAGCTGGGGCTCGCGCTGATTGCCTTCTTCGGGCACATGGGCATGTACCAGCCGTTAGTGGTGGCTATGACTGCGGCGCTAACCCTGATGGTCAACCTCGCGTTTATAGCGTTCATCTGGTTATCGCGCAAACAGTTCAACCAGGTCTTCTACCCGCAAGGCAGGCCCGACCCGGAAACCAGTCCGGTAACAGCGGGTATTTATCGAAGCTGGCCGGTTATCCTGAGCGTCTGGCTGCTGGTGATCTGGGCTATCTGGTCGTTCAATCTGTTCATCGGCAACGAAGAGCGTGCCGACAAGGTCGCCGTGTGCTGGTGGATCACGCTGTCTTTTCCGATTCTTGATCGCGCGATTCGAATGTTTCTTGAAAAGGTGGTCGCAGCCAAGGTGTTCAATTCGCCGATCAATCGTCATCGGGGTGAGCGCTTCATTAAAGTGATCCAAACCGGGTTTCGTTTGGTGTTGCTGGCATTTGCAGTGTTTACTGTTACCAAGGCCTGGGGGTTTCAGGGCGCGAGTCAGTTTGTCGGGCACCCACTGGTGCAGCAATTTTTTGATGTGGTCGTCGAGCTCGGCGTGGTCGCGGTTGTCGGTTTTGCGATTTGGGAGATCGTACAGGGCTGGGCCGAAAGCAAAATGCCCGAGTCGGATATCGACCCGATTGCCGCACTGGAACTCGACGGTGGCGGGCAGGGCGGTACCCGAACCGAAACACTGCTGCCCTTGTTGCGTACCGTCATGTCAATCGTGCTGGCTATCTTTCTGGTGCTGACCGCACTCTATGTCGTGGGTGTGCAAATCGGGCCGCTGCTGGCCGGTGCTGGCGTGATCGGCATTGCCGTTGGTTTTGGTGCGCAAAAGCTGGTGCAAGATGTGATATCGGGGATCTTTTTCCTGGTCGACGATGCCTTCCGGATGGGTGAATATGTTGAGGTTGGCTCAATGCGGGGCACGGTGGAGAAGATTTCCATTCGCTCCATGCAGCTGCGGCACCACCTGGGTGCGGTGCAGACAATTCCCTACGGTGAGATGGCTACGGTTAAAAACCTCAGCCGCGACTGGGTCACGATGAAGCTCGAATTGCGTGTGCCCTACGACACCGATATCGAAAAGTTGCGAAAGACGGTCAAGAAGATTGGTCTGGCGTTGAAGGAGCACCCCGAACACGGCTCGAAGTTTATCCTGCCGCTGAAATCGCAGGGCGTTAATCGCGTAGAAGAATCCGCTTTGATCGTGCGCGTCAAATTCACTTGCCGCCCTGGCGATCAGTGGATCATACGCAGGCTCGCGTATCAGGAAATTCGCGACGGTTTGGCAAAGATCGGTATTCACTTTGCGCACCGTGAAGTACGCGTGCACATACCGGAGGATCAGGCGGCACCCGGTCTCGAGGCACCACCAGCCGCAGCGGAGCCAGCCAAGGCACTGGAGTCTCCGCCTGACTCAAACCCAATGCCAGTGGCTGAAACGGCTGGCATTCCGGCGGCACCTGCACCGGCAGCTGTCCCCGCTACCGCCACAGCTGGCTCATCGCCCGGTGGTAAAAAGTCGCTGCAGGATAGTGTCGATACGTTGCGAAAAAGCGCGATCACCGCGGCCGGCATTGCTGCAATGGCAGACGATCTGGCGCGCAAATATAACTCATCAGACGAGGGTGGCGACTACGGTTAGTCGCGAATGACGCCCCTGCGCTACAGGGGTGTCATTGCAATCAGTCCTGAACGCTATTGTTCCAGTCCAGATAACGTCGGGCCGCCTTTGAGCATTTTTTCAAGCTTGGCCCGATCAATGTTGGGCATGTTGGCACCGCCCATTTTCTTTAACGCGGCACTCGCCTGGCGGTCCATGCCCTTGGCCGAGAAGGTCTGATACAGACTTTGATACGCTGCTACTCGCAGGTTCTTGTCCTTGATTTTGCCTGCGTGTGACAACGCTTCGTCTCCAAATCGGCTCGCCGCTTCGGCCAGCGCGATAAAGTGAATCATTTCGTCCCGAGCACCGTTCTGGGTGCTGACCTGATGGATTGCTTCCAGCGCCTGGTCAAAGTGTTTTCTTGATTCGCTTTTCTCACCGGCGGTTTTCAGACTGCGCGCCATCGCAACGTTAGCGGTGATCAACTGTCTTGGCTTCATCGGTGCGGCCGCCATGCTTCTCATTTGATCGAACGCATTGTCAGCCTGGGTGGTGCTCAGCATAAGGTGCCATGTCTGTGCGTGATCGGCCAGTGCGGCGATTTTTTCCGGCAGGTCGCTGACCGCCATCAGATCGATAAAAAGATTCATCATGCGATCCTGAGAGCCATCGACATCACCGGCCATCTGTTCGGCAATCGCAATTTTGTGCTGACCATGAATAGAGAGCCAGGTGTCGTCGGTCTCGTCAATCAGTTGCTGAGCCATATCGGCGTTGCCCTTTTGCATCAGCTTTGTCACCAGGTCGGCGAGTCGGGCCGCTTTGGCCTGTCTGCTTACCCAATGATCGAGATAGGCATCCCGGTAGGTGCCGGAATTGGCGACGCCCTGAAGTGACGGTGACTGGCTGGATGCGTCCCTGGATTTGCCTGAGTATTTCGCGATCGCTGCACCCAGGTTCAAAGAGCCGTCTCCCTCAAGCTGCTGGACGGTATCGGCGGCTTGCAGTTCAGCCGAGGCGCCATTCATGGTTGAGGGCATTTGCAGGTTGCCTTTGGCGCCACCAGTGCGACTGGCCGCCTGCTGAAACAAGGCCTTGTTTCTGTGCGCGTTGGCAATCAGGTCCTGGGCCATTTCCTCGGCCGAGCGATTATCGCCCATCATCTCCGCCTTGTTTTCGAACTTGGCGATTACTTCGTCGAACTTGTCTGCAGCGCCGGCGCCAGCTGTGCCCGCCTCAACCTTGGCGGTCGCAGCGGCGACGACACTTTGCGTCATCGCAGCCGAGTCGGCGGCGCTTGATGCGGAGGGTGCAGCGCTGGCCACGGCGTCTGATTCGGCGGCCGTTGATGTAGCGCTGTCGCCGTTGGCGTCACCCGTTTCACTGGCATTGCCTGCCTCGGCTGCCTCGTCGCTGCCCTCAGCGATATTGTCGGTGCCCGCCGTGATGTCTGTGTCACCTGAGGCGACAGAATCGATTGGCGGGTCGCTGGTAAAGGTGCCGGTGCTAAAGGCGATAACGCCGGCCGCCAGAACAGCTGCGGCGCCTGCGAGTGCGACTTTGCGTTTCTTGTCATCATCCTCGTCCGCGTACTCTGCGGTGAAGACGTCCTGGACTTCGGGTTTTTCAGCGGCCTTATTGGCAGCCTCCGTCTTTTCCTTTTCGGCCTTTTCCTTTTGCGCTTTTTTCTCTTTGCGCTGCTTTTCCAGTTCTGCCGCCTGGAGTTGCTTCTTCTTTTCCAGCTCCTCTTTGGCGTTTTCGAGTGTACGCTGGATCGCGTCTGCGCTTTGCTTCGCGGATGTCGCTTTGCGCAGGTTCACGCCACAACTTGTGCATTCGTCCTGGCTGGTGGTTGGCTCTTTGCACACCGGGCATGTCGGTGTTGGCGGCGCGGCTGGGTCATCGGCAGACTCGCCGCCAACCGGCACCAGCGCCAGGGCGACTTCAATCGAACACTCAAGACCGATTTCCTCAAGCTTTGCCATGTGCTTGTTGGCAACGTCTTCCTTGATGTTTTTCAGCAGTGTATAGGGCTGTTTGACTGAAAAGATCTGGTCGATCAGCTTGTCGAAGTGCTCGGGAGGCTTGTCGTACAGCTTGCTCAATGCAGCTTGCAGATCCTGTTCTGCAATGCCTTCCTTTGCGGCGTTGACAACTAGCTCAACTACTCGTGTCACGATTGTCTACCTTGTATTCTTATTCTATGGTGGTCGTGCTGGCGTGCGATCGATTAGCGATAACAGTCGCAGGTTCTACTTCCCGGATGCGAGGAATCAACAGTTTGCGAGGATTGCTCGCATCGCACGCCTGATTGTGATCGAGGCTATCGGCAGACTGTTGGAACAATTTAAACCCCGGCCCGTTCCTGTGATTCAGCCAGCCCTGGGGTGCCTGCGCAGCGCGCGTTTGAGGTCGACATCTAACTCCACGATTGCTTTCGATGCGCGATAGGCGTGTTCGTGTGCGTGCTGGGACTCGCGCAATTGCGTTTGCGCTTGCAATATTCTGCTGATATGCAGTGCCGTGACAGTCTTCAGGTAGTCGTCCGCCATTTGGGACAGGCGCAGATTGGCGCGCGCGCCAAGGCCACTGCGTGCCTCGCACAGGCCAAGCCGGGCAAGCGCCTGTTGCGATTCGGTTTCGTTTAGATCCAGCGCAGCTTGTACCGCGGCGTCGAGGTACAGCACGGCGTGTCCTGAGTGCCCAAGATGCAACATGCGTCTGGCGAATTCGCAACCGGCAGCGACTTGGGTTTTACTGTCCCCAATCGATGCAAAGAGTTGCCAGCTTCGCTGCAGTGCACTGGTGGCATCACCCGGGCGTCCAGTGGCCATGATGCGATCGAGTTCGCGCAGATACCGGGTGATTTCATTTTCGCCGGCGTCAGGGAGTTCGGAACGAGACGTTGACGGAATGCTGATGACAGGGACAGGGTCCGGAGTAACTTCTGCCGTCACGATGCCGACAGAAACGGGTCTTGAGTTGACGTTGCTGTTGTCGGTGACGATCAGCGGTGGAACAGGGACACGACTGCCCGCCTGGCTCGGTATTCGAACCAGTTGTGACGTAACGTCGTGGCCCTGCACGTTGACCGCGATGCCGTCGGTATCACTTGCCAAAGATATCGGAAACGCTTCAATCGTATCGACCTGAATGCTCGGCGGAACGCTCGGCGTGTTTGCCGTATCCGCCACAGCGGATGGGCGTTGAATCGTCGGTGTGCTGTCAGCTGGAAGATTATCCAGGCTGATGCTCTCTCCGCCAGCCCCGGGAAAAACAGAAGCTACTGTTTGAGGTTTTTCCGCTGTTTGCACAATGGGGGTAATCTCGCGGGTGCTCGGCATTTCTTCTGCGACGGCACCTGTAGACAGTGGGGGTGTTGCGGCATCCGCGGGCCCAACCGTCTTGGTCTCGGGCGTTTCAGGCTGGCTTGTGTCCGGTGTAGCCTCGATCGCTGCAGGTGGAGGTTTGGCATACGAGGCAAGCTCAATAGAAATGGTTCCAGAGCCATTGGCGCCTGCCAGGTTATCAGTCATCGACGGTGTCGTTTGCGGTGGCTGGCGCTGAAATGCGAGGAAAAACGCCAGCGCGACGGTCGCTATACCCAGCAGCACCAATGGGCTTGGCAGTAGACGGGTCCATTTGTAATTGGCTGCTGGCATGATCGCAGCCAGGCGCTGTCGACAGGTACGGCGCATGGCGCGCACACGATGCGGCAGTTTTGCCAGACCGATATCAAGCCACAGTGTGACATCGCGCCAGACGCGATAAGCACGGTGAAGATACCTTCGTGATTTGTCGAGTACGGGCACCTGACGCTCGTCTGAAAGTGGAGTCTGCAGCAATGGCGTGGATGGGCCGGCCCCGCAGGGTATTTATCGCCACATCTCTCAACGCTAGCGGATCTACGTATCAGACTGTTAAGTCAATATTGCCCGATTCCGGACGTGGTTCAATTGGCGTCGCACTATCCGGGCAATCGGGAGTGAAGGAATGAAATATCGGGGAGGGAATGGCGGCAAACGCTACTTTAGTACTTTTGCAGCAGTTTGTGATCGATGCGACTTTGTACTGGCTTAGTTGTCGAGCGGTACGATTTCAAAATCAACCAGATCCGACCACTGCGCGATCCATTGGTCAAACAACGATGGATCGCCGGTTTCCATCAGTTGGTAGCAAACTTCGCGTTCGCTACTCAGCCATGAATCAATATAGTGTAAACCCGCGGGCAACAGTCGCCCGCGGGTGGCAAATCGTTCGTAGACAGCCTGCATCGCGTTTGGCCGAAAACGCTCGATCACCATGTACTTTCGCATGGTGTTACATGGTCGCGCCAATTTGCCACGGAATGAATTCGTGATCGCCCAGTCCGTGCGTCTCACTGAGCGTGCGCTCACCGGAGGCAATCTTCAGCATGGTATCGAAGATCTCCTGGCCCACTTCTTCGATCGTGGCGCCTTCGGTAACGATGCGACCGGCGTTGATGTCCATGTCGTCGTCCATGCGCTCGAACATTTCGGTGTTGGTGGCAATCTTGATGCTTGGTGACGGCTTGCAGCCATACGTCGATCCGCGTCCGGTGGTGAACACCACAATATTGCTGCCACCGGCGACTTCGCCAGTGATAGACGCCGGATCGTAACCGGGGCTATCCATAAATACAAAACCCTTGCGATCCACCTGTTCACCATACAAATAGACACCGTTGAGATTGGTGGTGCCACCTTTGGCGACAGCGCCCAGTGATTTTTCTAAAATTGTGGTGAGTCCACCCAGCTTGTTACCCGGTGATGGATTGTTGTCCATAGAGCCACCGTTGCGGCCGACATAGTCTTCCCACCAGAGGATTCGATCGATCAGTTTTTTGCCGGTCGCCTCATCGATGGCGCGTCGGGTCAGCAGATGTTCGGCGCCGTAGATTTCAGGTGTCTCGGCAAGGACAGCGGTGCCACCGTTTTTCACCAGCAGATCGACCGCGTAGCCAAGCGCCGGATTGGCCGTGATACCGGACCAGGCATCAGATCCGCCACATTGCAGCGCCAGCATCAGTTCCGATGCCGGGCAGGTCTCGCGTTTGATGTCGTTTGCTTCATCCAGCATTTCCTTGATTCGCGCCACACCTGCAGCCACTGTCTTGCGGTGCCCGCCAACCGATTGAATATTCATGGTTCGAAACAGCACGCCGCGCTGCATCTGGTAGTTCTCAACCAGTGCACTGATCTGATTGGCCTCGCAACCCAAACCTACCAGCAGCACGCCGGCAATATTCGGATGCATGGCGTAGCCCCACAGTACGCGTTGCAGATTCTCGTAGCCTTCGCCGTGATCGGCCATGCCGCAACCGGTGCTGTGTGCCAGCGCGACGACGCCATCGATGTTCGGATACTGCGCCATGACCTCGGGGGTAAACGCATCGGCGATGTGCGTCACGACGGTGGCCGAGCAATTGACGCTGGACAATACTGCGATGTAGTTGCGCGTACCCACGCGACCATCGGCGCGTCTGATGCCCTGAAACGTCGCGCGTTCGTTTTCCGGCAAAATATCAACGGGCGATGTATCGACGCTGAAATCGTAGTTGTGGTCGGTGCCGCGAAACTCGAGATTGTGCGTATGAATGTGCGCGCCCTGTTTGATATCACCGTTGGCGTAGCCGATGATCTGCGCGTACTTCATCACCTTGTCGCCGTTGTTCATGTCAGTGAGTGCGAGCTTGTGGCCACTGGGGACATCCTCGATGGGTGTTACGCCATCGACGCTCTCACCGGCTTTCAGGTCACGCAGTGCCACGCCGACGTTGTCTTTGTCGGCCAATACCACATAGCCAACGTTCTGGTTGGGCTTTTTGGCGAAGGTGATTGGCGTTACGTTGTCATCGGTTGCCATGTTGATCTCTTTGAGTGGTGGATCCGCCGCGGACCCGGAAATTTAATCGGCCAGGTAATCTTTAATGTAGTAGTGAACGATATCTTCCAGCGCTGCCTCGACGGGCAAACCGAGCGCCAGCGCGCGGCTGCCATCGATCGCCTTGGGCCAGCTGCCGACGATACGCGCGACGTTGTCATCGTGTTGAATCACGTGCCGGCCAAGTGTGCGTCCGTGATCGGCATTCTGCACTGCATCCATCAGATCTTTAACCGTGACGTTCAACGCCGGCAGCCCAACGGCGCGCTCAGTGCCCAGTTGTTCAGCCGGCACTTCAGCCAGCCGAATGATGCCATTGACAATGCTGCGATAACCCAGCACTGCCATCGGCATCGCGGGGTCAACCGGTATCACGCAATCCTCACCATTGAGCGGTTCGCGAAACAAGCCGCTGACAAAACTCGACGCCGCCTTATTCGGTCTACCCGGACGGATAATGACGGTTGGCAAACGCGCGGTGCGACCGTCGAGAAAACCCTTGCGGCTGTAGTCGTTGATCAGCAATTCGCCAATGGTTTTGGTGGTGCCGTAGGTGGTGGTGGCAGTCTGCTTGGTGTGATCGTTTATGGTGTCTGGCATGTGATCACCGCCAAAGGCCGCCAGCGAACTGGTAAATACCATTCGCGTGCGGTTGCCCTGCCGGCGCGCACTGTCGAACAGGTGTCTCGTGCCATCCAGATTTACCCGCAGCGCCAGATCAAAATCCTGCTCGCCGTGACTGCTGACAATCGATGCCAGATGAAACACCACATCGGTCTTGTCATTGAACAGTGTTTGCACAAACTGTTGATCGGCAATATCGCCTGCAACAAATGTTAGCAGCGGACTATCCTGCAACCCGGGGTGCCAGTTGGCAGGTGCTGCAATATCGCTGAGTACAATCTGTGTAATCGCAGTTGCGGGTTGATCGTCCAGCGCCAGCTCGCCGCGTTGCAACAGTGCGGCCGCGACTCGCTGACCCAGAAAACCACCACCACCGGTTATCAGAATTCTCAACAGGGGATATCCGCTTAGTGGTTGTGTCTGGGCAGCGTGTCGGTCACGCAGTGAAAGGCCTCGGCCAGTTCAATGCAGGCGCCATGTGCCAGCTGGCCGACGGTGTTGCGATGAATGTTCTGCCACGGCGTCTGGTCGGCCGGATAATCGGTTTTGGCATTGGCGCGTCGGCTTTCAAGCTCTGCATCATCCAACAGCATATTCACGGTGCGATTGTTCATGTCGATGCGAATGATGTCGTCGGTTGCCAATAGCGACAGCCCGCCGCCAACAGCAGATTCCGGAGACGCGTTCAATATAGAGGGGCTGGCTGAGGTGCCTGACTGACGGCCATCGCCGATGCAGGGCAGTTCGGTGATGCCGGCTTTGATCAGCGCATCGGGTGGTTGCATGTTCACAACCTCGGCACCGCCAGGCCAGCCCACCGGTCCGGCACCGCGTATCACCAGAATGCAGTTTTCATCGATGTTAAGCGCTGGATCATTCAGGCGATCGTGGTAGTCCTCCGAGCCTTCAAAGACAATCGCGCGCCCTTCAAACACACCTTCGCTGCCGGGTTTGCTCAAAAACTGCCGGCGAAAGCTCTCGCTGATGACGCTGGTTTTGAGTACGGCTGAATCAAACAAATTGCCCGACATCACCAGAAACCCTGCGTTTTCACGCATCGGTTGGTTGTACGGTTTGATCACGCGCTCGTCCGCGGTACTGGCTGAACCGCAGTTCTCGCCCATGGATTGTCCGTTGACGGTGGTGGCATCGCCGTGCAGTTTGCCGGCCCGCATCAACTCGCCTAACACTGCCTGCACGCCACCGGCGCGGTGAAAGGATTCACCCAGATACTCGCCGGCCGGCTGCATGTTCACAATTAGCGGAATGTCGTAGCCGTGGGTCTCCCAGTCCTGGATCTCGAGCGGTACATTCATACATTTGGCGATTGCATTGACGTGAATCGGCGCGTTGGTTGAACCGCCGATAGCCGAATTCAGCGCAATGGTGTTCTCGAATGCCTGACGGGTCATGATCTTCGCCGGCGTTAGGTCCTCTTCAACCATCTCGACGATGCGCTTGCCAGTCTCGTAGGCGATCTGCAGTCGCTCGCGGTAGGGCGCGGGGATTGCGGCACAACCCGGCAGCGACATGCCCAGCCCCTCGGCCAGTGCATTCATGGTAGACGCTGTACCCATGGTGTTGCAGTGGCCGGGTGATGGAGCGGACGACGCGGCGATCTCCATAAACTCTTCGTAGTCGATCTCGCCTGCGGCCAGTCGCAACCGCGACTCCCAGACAATGGTGCCGGACCCGGCCAGCTTGCCTTTGTACCAGCCATCCAGCATCGGCCCGCCGGACAGTACGATGGCAGGCAGATTGGTGGTTGCCGCCGCCATCAGGCAAGCCGGTGTGGTTTTGTCGCAGCCAGTC
Organism: uncultured Granulosicoccaceae bacterium; assembly: GCA_964573105.1. Classification (GTDB taxonomy): domain Bacteria; phylum Pseudomonadota; class Gammaproteobacteria; order Granulosicoccales; family Granulosicoccaceae; genus CAKZSB01. The sequence continues at coordinate 15,653 of CAZNIS010000073.1, read as the reverse complement.
GTCAGCACCACGCCATCGAGCGGATAGCCGTGCAGGATCTCCACCAGCCCCAGGTAGGCGAGGTTGCGGTCGATTGCGGCGGTCGGGCGCCGGCCGGTCTCCTGAATCGGGTGAACCGGGAACTCGATCGCAATGCCGCCGGCCTCGCGTATGCCCTCGCGCACGCGCTTGGCGTTTTCGAGGTGGGCGCGATTGCACGGCGACAGATCGCTGCCGGTCTGTGCGATGCCGATGATCGGCTTGCCGGACTGCAGCTCCTGACGGGTCAGCCCATAGTTCAGGTAGCGCTCGACGTACAAAGCCGTCATCGACGGATTCGAGTCGTTGTCGAACCAGGCCTGGCTGCGGCGGTTGAATTTGGTTTTCTCGGCGCTCAAGCAGGTTTCCTCGACAGTTGCGCGTGGCGTTGATTATAAGCCCAGCCAGTGCCACGACCAATGATTTGGCGTTAGGCGCGACGAATCTGGTAGATTGCCGTCAGCGGGCCGCGATGCGCGATTGCAGCAGTTCGCGTTACCAGAATCAACGGGTGAACCTCGCAAAACCATGATAGCCAATCCGATCAGCTGGCCAGACGGCGCGCGCTGCGCTTGTGCCATCACTTTCGATATGGACGCCGACTCGCTGATTCACATCGCGCGTCCGAAAGATGCGCACGATCGGCTCTATCCGATCAGCATGGGGCGCTACGGTCCGACAGTGGCGGTGCCTCGGATTCTGGACACCTACCAACGCCTGGGGATCAAACAGTCGTTTTTCATTCCCGGCTGGTGTCTGGAGCAATATCCGCAAACGGTTGAGCAAATACTGGCTGATGGCCATGAAATCGGCCACCACGGCTATCTGCACGAAGATCCGATCGAGACCCGCGATCAGCAGCGCATGTGGTTTGAACGCGCGCTGGAAACACATCAGCGCATCGTCGGGCGCAAGCCACAGGGTTATCGCGCACCGGTGTATAACATCAATCAAACCGTGGTCGATCTGCTGATCGAACACGGCTTTGCCTACGACAGCTCGATGATGGCCGACGACATCCCCTATGTGCTGCAAACCCGCGCCGGTGAGCTCAACGAAATGCCGGTGCATTGGGGCACCGATGACTGGCCGCCATTCGCCCACTACGATGAGATCGGCTACATGATGCCGGTGCGTGGCCCGTCGGCAGGTCTAGAGGGGTTTTGGGAAGAGTTCGATGCGATGTATGAAGCCGGTGGCTTTTTCATGTTGATCGTGCACCCGTTTCTGACCGGTCGACTGGCGCGCTGGCGACTGGTTGAGCAGTGGCTGGAGAACACGCTGCGCGATAAGAATGTCTGGTTCGCCCCGCTTGCCGAAATTTCCGCCCACCTCGATGTCGAACGTAGAAACGGTTACCAGGCTCGGGTTGATGAGCTGCCATACTACGCCGGCCCGGTGGCTGGCTGAAAATACTCAATCGTTAGGAGCACAAACTTGCTGACTGATACCGATCGTAAATTTCTGCGGCTGGCCTATGAAGAGGCGCTGGGTGGATACGAAGAGGGCGGCTGTCCGATCGGCTCGGCTATTGCTCGCGGTGACGCACTAGTCGCCAGCGGTCGCAACCAACGGGTTCAAAAGGGGGATCCGATCGCGCACGGCGAGATGGATGCACTGCGCAAGGCCGGGCGGCAAAAGACCTATCGCGATACCACGCTGTACACATCGCTGAGCCCGTGCATGATGTGCTCTGGCACCATTGTGCAGTTTGGCATCCCGCGCGTCGTGGTGGGCGAGAACACCACCTTTGGCGGCAACGAGGATTTCTTGCGCGAGCGCGGAGTGGAAGTGATAGTCGCCAACGACCCGGACTGCATCGCGCTGATGGAAAAGTTCATTCGCGAAAAACCCGAACTCTGGGCAGAAGACATTGCCGAGGATTAAACACTTGCCAAAAATGGTTGCCGAGTGGCTGCGTACTCAGCATCGCAAGGTAGCCGGTTAATGGTTTCACCGTCAGTACTGCAACAGGCCGTGCTATCGGTTGCCGCGAGGCGTCGGATTCAACCGTGGCTGACAGCTACCCCCTGCCTGGAGTCGCGGCGCGTCTTCGATGACGGCACGCGGCTGTTGTTCAAGGCAGAGAATTTTCAGTGCACAGGCTCGTTCAAGTTTCGCGGCGCACTGTCCAAACTGACGACGCTCGCCACCGACACGCCGGTAATTACCGCATCTTCCGGCAATCACGGGCTGGCACTGGCAACCGCTGCAAGCCTCACCGGTCATCAACTCAGTGTGGTACTGCCGGAAAACGTCGTGCGCGACAAGCTCGATAAAATCAGTGCGCTGGGCGTTGAAGTGATTCTATATTCCAATGATGCCGGTCAGGCTGAGATTCGTGCCCAGGAACTGGCGCAGGAACAGGGCAAAATCTATGTATCGCCCTATAACGATCCCGACATCATCGCCGGGCAGGGAACGCTGGCGCTGGAACTGCTGGAGCAGGCGACCGCGCTTGATGCGGTCTATGTCTCGATGGGCGGTGGCGGTCTGATCAGCGGCGTGGCAAGCGTAATCAAAGCCTTCTCGCCCGACACTCGCGTGATTGGCGTCAGTGCTTCCAACTCAGCAGCACTGGCCGCCAGCGTTCGCGCTGGCCGGGTCGTCGAGGTCGAACACAGCGACACACTCGCCGATGGCTGCGCCGGAGGCATCGATGCCGACACCATCACCCTGGCGCTGGCCACTGAAGCGGTGGATGAGATCATCGAGTGCACCGAGCAGCAGATCGCCGATGCGATGCGCGTGCTCGCCTGGCAGGAGAAAATGCTGGTCGAGGGTTCGGCGGGACTGGCGCTGGCCGCCTGGCTCGATTCATCGAATACTGCAGCAAAGACCAGCGCCGTGGTGTTATGTGGTGCCAACTTTGATCAGGCGCAAGTGGCGTCGGTGCTTTCAACCTGATGCTGAGATGGCTCAGGTACCTGCTTCGCGTTCAAGATTATACCCATGGGGTAGCCCGACGCGTAAGCGAGGCATGTAAAGCTTGAGTTGCCTTGCTGACGCAGCGGGTTGCCAATGGTGGCAAGGTGCGGCTGTATTGGAAGCCCGACGCGTTAGCGAGGAATGTAAAGCTTGGGTTACCTTGCTGACGCGGCGGGTTGCCAGTGGTGGCAAAGTTCGGCAGTAGTGGAAGCCCGACGCGTGAGCGAGGAATGTAAAGCTTGAGTTGCCTTGCTAACGCAGCGGGTTGCCAGTGGTGGCAAAGTTAGGCTGTATTGGAAGCCCGACGCGTGAGCGAGGCGTGTAAAGCTTGAGTTGCCTTGCTGACGCAGCGGGTTGCCAGTGGTGGCAAAGTTCGGCGGTAGTGGAAGCCCGACGCGTGAGCGAGGAATGTAAAGCTTACGATGCCACGCTAACGCTGCGGCTCATCTCCCGCTCGACCACTCGACCATCTGCCCACCCATTGACCGAAACCACACCTCAGGAGGCCGCGGGGCTGATCCGGCCCGCGCATGGCGATTTAATCTGAACCACTCTGGCGCTCGAGTTGGCGATATACTCGACGCTCACGCCCACTTCGGATCGCACCATGACTGCTACTGACGCCATTGACTGGCATGGCGATATCTTTGATGTGTTGCTCGAGGAGCAGATCGATGTCGTCGCTCACGTGCCGGATGCCGGACACGGTCCGCTGATCCAGCGCTGCGAGGCGCACAACAGCATTGAGACCATCACCCTGACCACCGAGGAAGAGGGGGTTGGCATTATCAGTGGCGCGTGGGCCGGTGGTCGCAAGGGCGTGCTGCTGATGCAATCCAGTGGCGTTGGCAACTGCATCAATGCGATTGCGCTGCCGAGTATCTGCCGGATTCCTTTCCTGACCATCATTTCGATGCGCGGGGAGTGGGGAGAGTTTGTACCCTGGCAGGTGCCGATGGGGCTCGGCACGCCCAAGGTCCTGGAGGCCATGGATGTGCGGCTGTTCCGTGCCGACCGGCAGGATGAGGTGGGTGCGACAGTCAGCGCCGCAGCGCGGCTTGCGTTCAATACGCGTCAGTCTGCCGCGGTGTTGTTGTCACAGCGCATGATCGGCGCCAAACAGTTTGTGGAGGGATAGCGATGTTGCACAGAAGACCATTGGTTGCAAAAGTACTGGCCGATCGTCCAGACGATTTGCTGGTCGTGTCCGGACTTGGTTCGTCGACCTGGGACGTTTCTTCGGTAGGCAATCACGCCAGCAACTTCTGCTTTATCGGTGCGATGGGGCAGGCTGCGCCATTTGCGTTGGGTCTGGCGCTGGCACAAACCGGTAAACGCATCCTGCTGATCACCGGTGATGGCGAGCTGCTGATGAGCCTGGGCGTACTGGCGACAATCGCCAACAAGGCACCCGGCAATCTGGGGTTGATGGTGCTCGACAATCAATCCTACGTCGAGACCGGCAATCAGCCGACTGCCACCGCGGGTGCCACTAATCTGCCCGCCGTCGCCGCGGCCTGCGGCATTGCCAAAACGCGTGAGTTCAGCAAAGAGTCTGAAATCGATGAATTGTCCAACTTCGTGCGGACTGAGACCGGACCGGTGTTTGCGAATGTGAAAATTGTCGCCGAATCGCTGCCGCTGGCATTCCCGTACTCGTTTGATGGTGTCACCGCGATGGACCGCTTTCGCGCGAACGCGATCGATTGATATCACGCGCACCGTGTATGGATACCTTAGGAGAATGGAATATTGATCGCCCGCAAGATTAGTCTGATCAGTGGCGTTTATCTGTTTGTCTTTGTCTTTGCACATCTTCTCAATCACTCCCTGGGTCTCATTTCGATGCAGGCCATGCATGATGCTCAATCATGGCTGCTCGCACCCTGGAATACTGACATTGGCGGCTGGTTGCTGTCGGCCAGTTTGTTGATTCACTTTTTTCTTGGCATGCGTGCGCTGTATCGGCGCAACACGCTTCGCCTCAGTCAGTTCGACTGGTTTCAGCTATTGCTCGGGCTGTCCATACCCGTGTTAATGCTGCCACACATCATCACCGCTTCACTGTTGCCGACGATCGGCGATATGCATTTGACCTATGAGGGGGTGCTAAAGCTGATGTGGATTACCAATCCGTGGTTGGGTTTGCAGCAGGTACTGGGGCTTCTGGTTGTCTGGCTGCATGGCTGTATGGGGCTTTTTATCTGGCTGCGAATGCAAAGCTGGTGGGGCAGGGTTGCGTTGCTGGTATATCCCACCGTGGTGTTGTTGCCCACTCTGGCACTTTTGGGCTTTGTTGAGGCGGGCAAGTCGGTCATTGCCGATCATGCCAATGGCAGTGAGTCCAGTTACAGCAGCTCTTATTCAGGCGGCTCATATACAGATAGTGGTTATGGCGACTACTCCTCAACTGATGACTACTCGAACAACAGCTCCGGTGGTTATGGGTACGGCAATGATGACGCCAGTGGTTACGGTACGGATTCAGCGGCTGCCGATAAGTACTATTTCAGCGCCGACATTGACTCAGCTTTGGAAAAATGGATCAGTTATTCGCTGCTTGGCTATTTTGCTGTACTCGTGCTAACGCTGCTCGCGCGCCAGATACGAGTCAGTGGTCGCGGTGCGATGGTGGCGGTGCACTTTGAAGGCGAGCCCGTCGTCCATAACCGGGCCGGGATGACCGTGCTTGAAATCAGCCGCATGAACGATATCGGTCACGCTAGTTTGTGCGGCGGTAAGGGGCGTTGCGGTACCTGTCAGGTGCGAGTGCTCGATGGCGCCGGACACCTCACTTCGATGACCGATATCGAGCGCACCAAGTTGCGTCAAATTGGTGCGCAGGATGACATCCGTCTGGCCTGTCAGGCGCGTGTGCAGGGCGGTGACATAAGGCTTCAACACGTATTGCCCGGCTATGTGCAGGCGCAGGATATGCCGGTTGCGCAGCCGGTGTCTGCGGCTGGTGGTGAGCAGGGCTGATGCGTCACTTCACAGTGCTGTTGCTGCTATTTCTGCTCGCACCGCTGGCTCAGGCGCAACTGCCCATCCAGCAGGTGTCGACGCCGCCGCCGCAGCAGGTCACAGCGCCTGATGCCGAGGATGTAGACGAGCTGCTGCGTCTGTTGGGTGATCAGCAAATCAACCAGTGGTTGCGCGACAAGCTGGTCGAGGCGCGCGAGGAAGACAACAAGGAGGCCGGCGGTGCCACACTGCGCGAGCTCGCCAATCGGCGGTTGCAAGCGGTGCGCGCCCGTGTTGCAGATGTTGCCGATGCGACGACCGCGTTGCCAGGGTTGCCGCAAGAGCTGAGCGAGCGCTGGACGTCAGGCATGACCTCAGACACGACTCTGCGCAGTGTGATCTATCTGATCATCTTCGTGTTTATCGGTTGCGGGCTGGAGTGGCTGTACTGGTGTTACGCCACGCTGCGATTAAAACAGCTGGAACTAAGCAACGTATCGGGCCTGGCTGCAAGCTCGCGGCGCGCCGTGTCGGTTGGCCTGTTGCGGCTGGGTGGTGCGACAGTATTTTCGGTCGGCTGTATTGGCACCTATCTCTTTTTCGACTGGCCGGACCTGGCTGGCAAAGTGGTCTTGAGCGTGCTGTTTATCGCCGTGGTGCTGCGCATGGTCCTGGTGCTTGCGCGAGTCATTTTCTCGCCTGCGTCCGATCACTTGCGCATGGTGCCGATGGAGCGACGCAGAGCCAGGCACGCCGTGCGATGGATTTTTGCCATCTGCGCCGTTGGCCTGGCCGGCAGTGTCGCTGCCGATACCTTCACGCAACTGGACATCTCTGACAGCGGTTCGATTGCGCTCAGGTTTACCGCGTCACTGGCGCTGGCACTGGCCGTCATCGCAGCCATCTGGCGCTGGCGCGAGACGTCGGTAGCGTTGGCCGACAACGATCCGGCCGACGCGCAATTCTCGATCGCCGAGCGCGGTCGCAACACCATCGTAAAACCACTGCTGTGGTCCGCTCTGGCACTGGTGGTTCTGGCGATGGATACGCTGGGCATGCATCAGTTGATGTGGTTGCTGGTCACGGCGGCATTGCTGGTGCCAACGCTTGCCGTGTGTCGACGGCTGGTCAATTACTATTTCGATCGAGCCACCGCCGAGCAGATCATCGAGCCGCAAACGGTTGAATCGCTCGAAGACGACGTCGATCCACCACCGGAGACGACCGATGACGCAGTAGCCGATGATGTCGACGATAGTGATTCCAGCGCATCATCACACTACGAGCTCTACCGTCCGGTTACCCAGCGCATGGTTCGTTTTGTCGTTATCGTGCTGGCGATATTGTTGTTGTTTGCGCTGATGGGTTTGCCGGTGTGGGAGCTCTACAGTTCGTCCAACACGGCCGGCAAACTGGTTTCTGCCGCGATTGATATTACCGCTGTGCTGTTGATGGGAGATCTGCTCTGGGTGTGGGCAAAAACGCTGATCGATCGGCGCATGGCGGACTACGAGGCGCCGGCACACGGCCAGACGCCAGGGCCTTGTGCGCGCATGGCCACGCTGTTACCACTGTTTCGAAAGATAGTCTTCGCGGTGATCGCGATCATGGTGGTGTTGGTGGTGCTGTCGTCACTGGGCGTCAACATCGCACCATTGATTGCCGGTGCCGGTGTAATTGGCATCGCAATCGGCTTTGGTGCGCAGGCCCTGGTGAAAGATATTGTTTCGGGTGTTTTCTTTTTACTCGAAGACGCCTTTCGCGTTGGGGAATACATCGAGATGGGCGACCTGCGTGGTACGGTCGAGTCCATTTCGGTTCGATCGCTTCGGCTGCGGCACCATTTGGGGGCGATACATACCATCCCCTATGGTGAGCTGGCGTCGCTGACCAATCACAGCCGCGACTGGGCGATTATCAAAATGGAGTTTCGGGTCCCGTTTGAAACCGATCTGAAGTTGGTCAAAAAGATTGTCAAGAAGATCGGTGCCGAGCTGCAGCAAAATGAAGTATATGGCCATCACATTATAGAGCCGCTGAAGTCGCAGGGTGTGCGACGGATGGAAGAATTTAATATGGTCGTCGGTGTGAAGTTTATGTCTGCACCGGGACAGCAGTGGACGATTCGCCGGGACGCGTATCAGGCCATACGCGACGCCTTTGACAAGAACGGATTGAGTTTTGCCGAGCGCAGTGTCAAGGTTGAGGTGGTCGGGGATCCCGGTGCCAATCGTGATGCCATTGTCGGCGCCGCGCAGGATGCGATAGAAGATCAACTGAACAAACCGCCCCCGGTCGTCGACGATACCCCGTGACGTTGCATACCTACAGGAACGGACATGAGCACACACCACCCGGACCTTGACCTGCAGGGTCGCATCCGACCCGGACTGGATATTCTCGCCAACGAGATCGTCATCGCGCTGAAAAAGCGCACGCGCTTTGTCGTCAACGGCGCGGTTTATGAGCCCGGTCTGCTGCGTGGCGATGAAAGCCAGTCGCTGCTGATGTACACGCTTGGCAAAATTGAACACAGCCATGCCGAGCTTGGGCGCTATACGTTCGCCGAGCAGGATGCCTTTACCGATGTGCACGGCATCGAGTCGGTCATCGCTCGCAACGCACCACAGAGCCCGTTGCGACAAATGCCGAGCGGCGTCGGTGATCGCATCATCGATTTCTACCGCCAGTGGATCGACAATGCCTGTGAGGCAGGAGATGAGAGCAGCACGTACGGCGAGACAGTCACTGCCGATGCGGTGGCTCTGCTTGCGATCATGGAGCGCGTTAATCTTGGCAAGCTGGTGGCCGAATCCAAATTCCTCGAGTTGCAGCCGCAGTTTATTGAAACCGGTGGCGATCGCGAGGCCATGCTCGCGCTAATTGTACGCCGCGATCGCGAAGTCAAAGTGCTGGAACTGGCCGAGCGTCTGGCCGAACACTACGAGCTGCCACCGCAGCATGCGGTAAGCGTTTTCGAATTCATGATTGCCACCACCATCGACATCGAAGTCGACTATCTGCGGTTGCGCATCGCCGAGGCGACTGCAGCGACGGGATAAGCCGTGACCGCGACGGTCGAATTACCGGTATGGCTGGTGCTGGCCACGCTGCTGCTGGCGGGCCTGTGGTTGCTGCAGCATTTCGTGCTGCCATCGGCGCGCTGGATTGTGCATCGCCGTGCCAATCGGGTTATCGATGAAGTCAACACCCGGTTGCAGTTAAAAATTCCGTCGTTCAAGCTCACCCGGCGCGAAGTGCTGATCGATCGCATCGCCTTTCATCCGGATGTGATGGAAACGGTGACACAGCTTGCCGCCGAACGGCAGATGCCGCGTGAAGTGTTGATGCGCGAGGTACAAACCTACGCGCGCGAAATCGTGCCGGCGTTTAACGCCTTGCTGTATTTCAAAACAGCCTACTGGCTGGCACGCCGCTTGTTGCACGCACTGTATCGAATCCGGCTCGGCTTTGCCGACGACACAGCGCTGTCGCAACTGGACGATAAAACCAGTGTGGTGTTTCTGATGAACCATCGCAGCAATATGGATTATGTGGTCGCCACTTATCTGGCCGCTGAGCGCACCGCGTTGTCGTATGCAGTGGGTGAGTGGGCGCGCGTCTGGCCACTACAGCAACTGATCCGTGCCATGGGTGGCTACTTCGTGCGTCGCGACTCGGGCGATCCATTGTATCGCCGGGTGCTGCAGTGCTATGTGCAAATGGCCGCCGAGGGCGGAGTGCCGCAGGCGATCTTTCCGGAAGGGCGGCTGACTCGTGACGGCAGGCTCGCACCACCGCGGCTTGGCCTGCTGGGTTATCTGGTACGTGGTTTTGATCCCGCCGGTGAACGCGATATCGTATTCATTCCGGTGGGCATCAATTACGATCGCGTGTTCGAGGACCGCACCCTGTTGCGCCACACCGGTGGTCTGCCCAGACGCGGCAAACTACCCACCACGCTGACGTTGATTCGATTTGTCGCAAAAAACTTGTGGCAGTCAATGCTGGGTCGCCGCTATCGATATGGCTATGCCTGCGTGAATTTCGGCCGGCCGGTATCGTTGAAAGCCTGGTTGCAAAACCACAACGGTGACCGTTCTGAACCGCTGCAGGATGCCGCGCCGCTCGCACAGGATTTAATGCAACGCGTTGGCCAGATCACACCGATACTGCCGGTGGCGCTGGTTACCAGCGTGTTCGCCGCCGATCCCGAGCGAGCCTGTACTGAACTGGAGTTAAAGGGTGCAGTATTTCAAATGTTGCAGCGTCTGGAACACAGCGGTCATCGCGCTTATATCCCGCGTGCCGATCGAGACTATGCGGTGACCGTTGGCGTACGAATGCTGACCTTGCGGCGCATTCTGCTGGAGTCTGATGGCGTGTACCGTGTCAACCCGGAAGAGTTGTCGCTACTGCACTATTACGCCAACAGTATCGCGCATCTGCTGGAAGCCTAGGTCCGATTGTGTCTGGCATGGTAGCGCAAGGCTGACGTTCTGATGTTGCAGTGTTCGTGCTAAAGTGACTCAACTGTCCTTGCCATCGGAGGAATGATGCTGTCATCGCGTCGGCACAATGCCAGTGACTTTTTCGCAGCGCAGGAGTATCTGCACAGCCGCGGCTGGACCGATGGTCTGCCCGTCGTGCCCCCTACCGACGATGCTGTGGAGGCGATGCTGGAATACGCACTGCTGCCAGCGGATCACCTGGTTGGAATAGAACCGGTTCGCGAGCGCGCGATCAGCGCAGAAAAGCTCGCCATCAACGCCGTTATGGCCGGCTGCCTGCCGAGCCACTTTCCGGTGGTGGTCACCGCATTTACCGCCATGCTGCAGGAGCCTTATCTATTGCATGGCGCTACTGCCAGCACCGGTGGCAACGCTGTGCTGATCATTATCAACGGGCCGGTACTGGCCGAATTGGGTGTCGACTGTACCTTCAGCGTATTGGGCGCCAGTGATCGCGCCACCGCCCCGATTGGCCGTGCCATTCGCCTCGCACTGCGCAACCTGATGGATGTTCGGCCGGGTCAGGTCGATCGATCCACATTGGGCCATCCAGGAAAGATCAGCTTTTGTTTTGGCGAGGACGAGGCCAATACCAGTTGGACACCGCTGGCGCAGATGCGCGGCGTGCCGGAGCACGCTTCGGCAGTTACCGTAATGGCTGCGGGCGCTCCGCGCCAGTTGATGAACGAATGGACGACAAAGCCTGAGGAAATTCTCGATACCTTCGTTGCCGAAATCAAAACCAATATGCGTCACTATTCGATTTGGCCGGGCAACTACGCGATTGTCATACCGCCGCAACTGCGCACCCACTTTGAAAGCGCCGGCTGGAGTAAACGCCATATCGCCGACTATGTGTTTGAGCATGCACGCATACTGCGGGGCGACTGGGCCAATTGTGGAAAAGGAGCCGTAGTGAAACACAAGGCCAATCAGGAATACGCGGCATTGCCGGATGCTGATCAACTGCTGGTCGTGGCGGCCGGTGGGCCGGCCGGTGGCTTTGGTGCCGTGATACCACCCTGGCTCGGCCACAAAAGCCGCGCCGTTACGATGGCAGTTGGCGCTTGTGTAGACTGTTGATACGCAATGGTGCGGTTCGCTTCGCTGACCGACACCCTGTGAAATAGATATTAAAAAGTACCACTGTGGAGTGCGGTGTGTAGTGCGAACCTCACCAACAAGCAAAGAGGCAAAACTAAAAATGCAATTCCTGGATCCAACACACGAGGGTGAATCGCTGGACTTTGTCGCAGCCCCTCGACTGCAGAGCTTGCAGGGTGCGAACGTCGCCTTCATCTCCAACGGCAAGGAAGGCACGCGTAACTTTTTTTCAACGCTGGAAAGACAGCTACTGGAACAGCATGGCGTAGCCAGTGTCGTCGCACTAACGAAGGGCAACTACAGCGCGCCGGCCGAGGCCGAGGTCATGCAGCAGGCTGCCAATGCCGATGTCATCATCACCGGAGTTGGCGACTGAGGCAGTTGCTCATCGTGCAGTTTGCATGATGCAGTGGCGGCTGAACGCCTGGGTGTACCGGCAGCGGGAATCATGACTTCACAGTTTGTCAGTGCGGCTGAACTGATGGCGCGCGTATTAGGAGCAGAGGGATTTGCGTTTATCGTCATCGAACACCCGATCAGCAGTGCGGGTAGTGAAGGGCTTGAACTGCGCGCAAGGTCTGCCATTGAGGACTGTGCTCGCCTGCTGACTGGCACGCAATGACAGCGCATACGCGGTTCATCGCAATTGTTAAACGCGATTGCGAAACCTGCCAATTGATTGGCCAGGTGCTGGCAGAGTTGTCGCAGTCGACTGATTTGACGCTCTATTCGCAAGACGATACAACATTTCCCGGGCAGACCGGTGGCGCACTGGATGACACTGCGTTGGAACAATCGTGGCGCTATCGCATCGAGTCTGTGCCCACGCTGATTAAATTCGTCAACGGCAATGAGGTAGAGCGCACCGAAGGCTGGGTACGCGAAGAGTGGCGCACGATCAGTGGTATGGATGGTCTTGGCGAATCACTACCGGCATTTCGTCCCGGTTGTGGTTCCCTGTCGCAATATCCTGGTATGCCGGAGCGCCTGGCACTGCGCTACGGTGACATCAAACTGACTGCGCGTCAGGTTGAAGTGGCCGATGAACAGGACCTGATAGAAGTCAGTTACGATCGCGGCTGGAGCGACGGATTGCCCATCGTGCCAGCCACCGATCTGCGCGTGGCTCGCATGCTGGCAGCCACCGATCGCAAGCCCGATGACATCATTGGCGACATCCCGCCTAACCTCGTGAGTTGTTCGATCGAGAAAGTCGCGATCAATGCCGTGATGGCCGGTTGTCGGCCCGAATATTTTCCGGTGGTGCTGGCAACTGTCGAGGCCGCGCTGAAACCCGAATTCTCTATGCACGGCCTGCTCGCTACGCTGTGGTATTCCGGCCCGGTCGTGATCGTTAACGGACCTGTCGCCAGGCAAATTGGAATGAACAGCGGTGGCAACGCGCTGGGGCAGGGCAATCGTGCCAATGCCACCATCGGCCGTGCGCTACAGCTTTTAATCAGAAACGTCGGCGGCGGCGTGCCCGGTGAAATCGATCGCTCGGTACTCGGTAACCCCGGTAAGTACACTTTCTGCTTTGCCGAAGACGAATCCGATCCCGACTGGCAACCGCTCAACATCGCACGTGGTGCGCAACCAGGCAGTTCGTCAGTCACCTTGTTTCACGGTGATGGCGTGCAGGCCGCCCACACCCGCGATTCACGTACACCTGAAGAGCTTTGCCAATCACTCGCCGCATCACTTTGGTCGGTCGGCAATCCCAAATTCGCTATGCAAAATGGTGCCATTCTAGTGCTGTGTCCGGATCACTACGAGATATTCAAACAGGCTGGATGGGGACGCATCGAAATTGAATCGAGTTTGCACCAGGCGTTAAAACGACCCCGCGAAGATCTGCTGGCAGGTGCCGGCGGCATCGCTGAAGGCATCGATCCACAGATTAGTGAGCCGATGATTGACAAATTTAACCCCGGCTACCTGCTGGTTGTCCGCGCCGGTGGCAAAGGTGGCGGCATGTCGGCGATTATCGGAGGCTGGTCCGCGCAGCGGCGTAAGAAAGAGGTTCAGATTGTGACACAAGATGTTTTGTGCTGATTGCCGCATATTCCCGATAGTGTAGCCACCTTCAGAGGCCAATCTGGTGATTTTCAACGCACTCTGTAATGATGTGTCGTATGCTTGGGTTGGATGGTGTTTGGGCACACGACTGGGCTATGATATTCGAATGGGATCCGGGCAAAGCGCTGAGTAATGAGCGCAAACACGGCGTTTCTTTTCACTAAGCTGCCACTGTTTTTGGTGATCCACTAGCATTTACTTTTTATGATCCTGATCATTCTGAAAACGAGTATCGTTATCTCACATTCGGTATGTCGCGGTTTCAGAAGCTTTTGACCGTAGCGCATGTTGATAGCGGTGAAACAGTCAGAATAATCAGTGCGCGTGAGGCAACCAAAAACGAGAGAGGGATATACGAAAATGGTTAAAGAAGACTCTTTGAGGTCTGAGTATCGTCGATCCGATCTTGGAACCGGTACACGCGGAAAACACTACGCGAAGTTTCAGGAGAAGAACAATATAGTGCTGCTTAGTCCGGATGTAGCCGCCGCTTTTCCTACGGAAGAGGCGGTCAACGCCGCATTGCGTTCACTAATAAGCGATCCTGACTCGAACAACAGCAAAAGCGGATAGCTGGCAGAACTTTGATCCCCTATGAAAAAGATGTGGTTGGAGTGCGTACATGCGAAGAGCAAAACGTGAGGCACAAGTTGTGACACAGGATATCACCCAATGACCTACACCATGCGAGATCCCACATCCGAGGCGTCGCCGCTGATGCGCGAACGACTCTCGCCACCTGAAACGTTGGCCAATCGAACCATCGGTTTGTTCAGTATCTCGAAAGAACGCAGTAGCGAATTTCTCGATGAAATAGAGCGCCAGTTTGCCAATACCGGTGCCACCGTGCTGCGCTTTGAAAAACCCACCCATACCAAGCCGGCGCCCGAAACGCTGATTGCCGACATTATCGGCCAGTGTGATGTGGTAGTCGAAGGGCTTGCCGATTGAGGGTCGTGTACGTCGTGCAGTTTGCATGACATCGTCACCCTCGATCAACGCGGTATACCCGGATGTGTGGTGGCGTCTGAAGCATTTCAGCAGGCCGCTGCCGCACAGGCGCGTGCACTGGGAATACAGCCTGCCATTGTCTGGGTGCCGCACCCGATTCAAAATCGTACCAGAGACGAACTGGCCGGCATTGCAGTTGCTGCCTGCAATGAAATTCTGGCCAACATTGCTATAGACCAGAGCGACGACAATCGTGTTTGAACCTCAGGCCATCACAATCCTTGGCTTCGGCGAAGCAGGTTCCACCATCGCTCGCGGACTGCGTGAGCAGGGCGTGGATGCGATGCAGTTGCAGGCCGTTGACACCGATCTGCACCAGGGCTCGCGTGGCGAACGTATGAAACGGCAGGCAGAGCAGTACGGCGTTGCAGTAAAAGCAGAATATACTGACGCGATTGCCACATCCGATCTGGTGATATCGGTGGTCACCGGGGAGGATGCTACCGCAGCCGCGAACATGGCAAAGCCCTGGCTGAAATCCGGTACTCTCTACGCCGACTACAATTCCATCACCGGCCCACAAACCAGGCGTGTGGCTGCCGTGTTTGATGCAAGCGGCATCGACTTCGTCGATGTGGCTGTCATGGGATCGTTCATGGCTAGTGGCCATGCCGCACCCTTGTTGGTGGCAGGTGAACGAGCACAAGACATGACCGATTGGGCCAACTCAGTCGCCATTCCTGCGCGATTACTCAACGAGAAAGTTGGTGATGCCAGTGCCGTCAAGATACTGCGCTCCATCATGATGAAGGGCATCGAGGCACTGTCGGTGGAATGCCTGGTCGCCGCGCATCGGCAGGGGCTGGTGGATCAGGTGCTCGACAATGTGGGTGATGTCGACAGCATTGGTTTCTCTAACTGGGTAAAGACATTGACCGTCACCCATCTTGTTCACGCCAAACGGCGGATGGAAGAGGTAGAAAAAGCGATTGAAAATCTGAACGAGACAGGCATGCAAGCGTTAATGAGTGAGGCGACCAGACAATCACATTTGCGCACAGTGCAGGCCGGTTTTGATGCTGCCGAGGTGGCAGATCT
>CAZNIS010000072.1:0-36820 GCA_964573105.1 uncultured Granulosicoccaceae bacterium | reverse complement strand
AGCCCGGTACCGCCGATAATTCCCAAATGTGCCATAGTCGTTTCTGTTGATTTTATTGGCGAGCGATTAGACGGCGGATCAGCACCAGTTGGTGATGAAGTCAGCAAGCTTTGCTCGCATCAGCTGCAACTGCCCGTGGTCAATCGGGTCGGCCGCTGTTGCGATCATTTGCCTGCGTCGCTGTACCGCGCCGTTGTCGCCAATTGCCAGTGCATCAGTTTCCAGTAAATGCAGGACAGCCGGGCGATCGTTACAGACCAGCACCAGATCGCAGCCGGCGGCCAGCGCTTGCGGTGCCGCATCGTGCGGCCCGGCGAATTCGGTTGCGGCGCCCATATGCAGGTCATCGGAGATGATTGGCCCGTCGAACCCCATGTGTTTGCGCAGTATATCCTGCAACCAGTGCGATGACAGACTGGCCGGTCGCTCGTCAACGTCCGGATACACCACATGGCCCGGCATAACGGCGACGCGTGGCTCGGCCAGCAAGGCGCGATACGGCAGCATGTCGTCCTCGTAGAGGTCGGCGATGGCGCGCGCATCCTGCGGCAGCGATTCATGTGAATCGATCGACACCCCGCCATGTCCCGGGAAGTGTTTCAGCACACTGGCAAAGCCTGCCCGATGCAATCCGTCAATGACGGCGCCGGCGAGACTTGCGACCACTCGGGCGTCCGAGTGCAGCGCGCGATCGCCAATCGCATCACACAATCCACGATCAATATCCAGCACGGGTGCAAAACTGAAATCGAGTTGGCACTGCGCGAGCTCAGTGGCATACAGCCAGGCGCACTCTGACGCCAGAGAAATGGCGCCTTGCGCTTCACGATCATAGTATCGGCCCAAATGACGCATCGCCGGAATGGCAGTAAAGCCGTCGCGAAATCTCTGCACTCGACCGCCCTCGTGATCGACACCGATTAAAAGCGTACCGCTGCGCGCCTGACGAATCGACTGCACCAGTTCGACGAGCTGTTGTCTATCGCTGTAGTTGCGACTGAACAGCACCACGCCGCCCACAGCCGGGTGCTGCAGCACCTCGCGATCCTGCGGGTCGAGTTCAGTTGACGCTACATCGACCATCAGTGGTCCGGGCTCGGGCGAACGGCTTGTCATGGAGGGCACTTGTCCTGTGGACGAATCACAATTGTCAGGGCCAAACGGGTTGCGCCAATTTGGCAATTGCGCGCATGGTATCTTGTATACTGATCGCGTCGCAGCCTCGCCTGCAAGTCTATGGTGATCGTCATAATCCCGACGCCCACGCCACGCTGTTGTACCTGTATCCTGCTTGCGCTGGACGGATGAACGCAGGCAGATTGGTCCTGTTTCTTGCAACGCTCGCCTGCACTTTTTTACTGGCGATTGAACCTGTACCCGCAGAGACGGCCAAAAGCTCTGCCACCGCGTCGATCAATCAAAGCGAATTTGCATTCGCACGGATGTTTTATCAGGGCTCTGCCTTCGATGACTGGGGACCGCGCTGGCGGGTTGACTGGCCCGAGGCTGAGAACCATCTGTTGCGTGGCGTGCAGCGTCTGACCCGGCTCGATGCCGCATCTCAGGGCCAGGTGCTAGATCTCGCCGATGACAGCCTGTTCGAGTATCCCTGGCTCTATGTGGTGGAAGTCGGCTCACTTGCGCTGGACGAACTTCGAGTAGCGAGGCTGCGCGAATATCTACTGCGCGGCGGGTTTTTGATGGTCGATGATTTTCATGGCCCGTTTGAGTGGGAAAATTTCGAGAGCGTGATGCGGCGCGTGTTCCCGAATCGACAAATTGTAGAGTTAAAGGCGGACCACGAAGTCTTTCATGTTCTGTATGAGATCAACGAGCGACAGCAGATTCCAGGTCTGCAGCCATTGCGTTATGGTCGCACCTGGGAGCAAGGCGGCAACGTGCCTCACTGGCGCGGCATTCTGGACGATCAGGGACGGGTCATGGTGATCATCAACTTTAATATGGATCTGGGCGATGCCTGGGAGCACGCCGACTGGCCCGAGTACCCGCAAAACTACTCCGCGATGGCCTATCGCTTCGCAATCAATTACATCATCTATGCGTTCACTCACTAAATTTACGCGGCACGCGTTGACGCTGGCCCGCGCTGTGAGCAGCAGGCATAGCTGATGTTCGAGTTTCTTTTCAAATATCCTCGCAGCGCCTACGAGGCAGGTGAACTATCTTTCACCAGTGGCTGGCCACTGTGGGCTGCAGCCGTCCTGCTGCTGGCGATTGCTGTGGTACTGGCCGTCAGCCTGTGGCGTCAGCGCCAGCATCTGTCGACATTTAAACTCGCCACCCTGTGGCTGCTGCAGACGGCCGTCATGGCGATCGCACTGGTCATGCTATGGCAACCCGCATTGACCCTGACCAGCGTTCGAGCCGGTGAGAACTCGGTTGCGCTGGTGCTCGACCATTCGCTCAGCATGGCATTCGCCGACGACGACACCCCCCGCCGCGAGCTAGCGGTTGAGCTGCTGTCGGATGAACTGGCACCGGCGCTGGCAGATACCTTCGAGCTTGAGACGTTCGCGTTCGGTGATGAGCTTCTGCCTCTAGAGAACCTTGCTGAACTGCCGGCCGGCACCAACAGCACCCATCTGGCCGACTCACTGCTCGCCGTGCTCGATCAGGCGCGCGCAACCCCGCTTGCCGCAGTGATCGTCGCGACTGACGGCAACGATACCGACAGCGCGCCTGCAGCCGATTTCTGGGATCGCCTGGCAAGTTTCGGCGTGCCGGTGCACCCGATCGGCTACGGCGAAGACCTGATCGCGGGTGATGTCGAGATTGCGAAGGTCGATCTCGCGCCACGCACGCTGCCAGGCTCGGTCGAGCGCGCCACCGTGACGCTGCGTTATCGTGACCCGGGCGCAGCAAGGATTCGCGTCTACGCTGGCTCCGATCTGGTCGCGGTCGACGAAGTGGAACTTCAAGAGGGTGCCAGCGAAATCAGCCGCAGCATCGATTTGCCGGCAGGCGGCCCAGGCCTGCAGGAACTGCGGTTCGAAGTGGTTGGCGAGGCCGATGACCGGGTGCCTGAAAACAACATTCGCCAGCGCCTGCTGCAGGTGGCAGATGACCAACGCCGCATTCTGTATTTCGAGGGTGATCCGCGCTGGGAATACAAGTTTATGCGGCGCGCCATCCACGATGCGGACGGCCTTTCGTTAGTCAGCCTGTTGCGTACTACGCCAAACAAGTTCTACCGTCAGGGCATCACCGACGCAAGCGAACTGGAGGACGGCTTTCCGAGCACCAAGGCCGATTTGTACCGCTACGATGCGGTGATCATTGGCAACGTCGAATCAGTATCGATGAACTCACAGCAACAGCAGTTGCTGCACGATTATGTCGCCGAGCGCGGCGGCAGCCTGATGATGCTGGCCGGTTCCAGTGCGCTGGCTGACGGTGGCTGGCAGGACAGCCCGCTGGCAGCGGCGCTGCCGGTGGTGTTGCCACGCAGTGGGCCAGCCACCTACGCCCGCACGCGGGCAAAAGTACAGCTGACAAGCGAGGGCAGCTTCTCGCCGATTACCCGGCTCGACGACGACAGCAACGAAAATCTGCGCCTGTGGTCGCAGTTGCCGGAGCTTGCCGACTACCAGCTCACAGGGCCACTCAAACCCGGCGCACAGGCGCTGCTGGCGTTGGATCTGCCGGCCGGCAGCCAGCCGCTGTTATCGCATCAGCGCTATGGTCGCGGCCACAGCTATGTGCTCGCCACCGCCGGTACCTGGCGCTGGCAGATGCAGTTGCCGTCAGAGGATTTGAGTCATGAAATATTCTGGCGTCAATTGCTCAATGCACTGGCCACCACGGCGCCGCAGCGAGTGGAAGTCTCTCTGCCGAGCCAGGTATTTCGCGACGAGTCGCGCGTGCAGGTGTCCGCCAATGCGCTGGATGAAAATTTCGATGCCGTCACCGACGCCGAACTGACGCTGACGATCAAATCGCCCGATGGCGGTGAGCGCGAACTGCCAATGACTGCCAGGCTGGATGAACCAGGCCGCTACGAAGCCACGATTGAGGCGCCGCAAACCGGCAGCTGGCAGCTCGATGTGCGGGCGAATTTTGGCGACGATCCATTGCAGACGACGCGATGGTTCTCGCGCGAGGATGGCACCGCAGAGGTATTTGCGCTGGCGCGTGACAGCAATTTTCTGCAGCGCATCGCCGACACTACCAGCGGCCGCTACTGGTCGGCCGGCAGTACCGACGCACTGGCCGAGACGCTGCAGACTGACAGCAGCGGCCTGACCCGTCAGCAGACCCGCCCGCTGTGGAACGCGCCATTTTTCTTTTTGCTGCTGTTGGGTTTGAAGTTACTTGAATGGCTGCTGCGCCTGATCTGGAGACGACTGTGAACGCGCGCTCGAGCTTGCACCGCACACGATGCCGATGGTCCTCTGGCGCGATCGCGTTGTGGCTCGGCGTCGCTGCAATACCCGCGCTGGCCGAACAGGTGACGATGGTGGTCAGTGGACTTGGCGGCAACGCAGAATATCAGCAACAGTTCGATCGTTACGCCGCCACGATTGCGGAACAATCGAGGAAATTGTCGGCCAACCCGGCAGACACCATTTTGCTGCCAGGCACCGCGTCCACGCGCGAGAACATTCTGGACACCATCGAGGATGTGATGGCGCGACGGCCCGACACCTTTGCGCTGTATCTAATTGGCCACGGCAGCCACGATGGCGAACACTACAAATACAATGTGCCCGGGCCCGACATCACTGGCGCAGAACTACAGCAGGCACTGACCGGCGACGGTTCGCAGCGCCAGTTCGTGGTGGTTGCCACCAGCGCCAGCGGAGCGCTGCTGGAATTGCTCGAAGCTGACAATCGCGTGGTGGTCACTGCCACCAAGAATGGTCGCGAGCGCAATGCGGTTTTGTTTCCGCAATACTTGAGCGAGGCGATCGGCACCATCGGTGCCGACACCGACAAGAACGAAATCATCAGCGCCGAGGAACTCTTTCAATACGCTGAACGCGCCGTCGCTGCACACTACGAAGGCGAAAAGCTGCTGGCATCCGAACATCCCCGCCTGCAGGGCAGCTTTGCCGCTGAATTCACCACCGCACACTATGGCACCCTGCTCAACCAGGCCGGTGAAATCGACCCTGCGCTGCTGGAAAAACGCACGCAGATTTCGGCACAGATCAATCGCCTGCGCGAGCGCAAGGACGATTTGGGCGAAGACCAGTACTTCGATCAACTCCAGACGCTGATGCTGGAACTGGGCACGGTACAACGCGAAATCGACCAACGGAGCAGTCAATAGCATGCGCATCAGACCGCCCTTCCATTGCCCGGCACTGATAGCCGGCGCGCTGTATCTGTTCAGCGCGCTCGCCAGCGCCGTCGAATACGACCCCAATCGCGACGACGCGCTGCTTGCCTGCGATGAGATCTACAACAGCGGCCAGATTGAGGCATCGATCGATTGCTATCGGCCACTGTTGAATCGAGGCACGCTGCATGTGGCTGCCGAGGCCGCCTGGGCGCTGGGCCAGACCCGCGAGGCGAATGAACTGTTTCGTCGCGCCGTGGCCGATCAACCCGGCAACCCGCACATCCGCGCGCGCTGGGGACGATTGTTTCTCAGCACCCACCAGCCCAGCCAGGCGGTGCCGTTGTTCGACGAAGCGCTGCAACTCGATCCGGACTACGTACACGCAAAGATCGGCCTGGCCGCGGCTCTTCTGACTGGTGCCGGCGGTGAGGCGCGCCAGATACTGGCGCAAGTGGCCATCGATCATCCCGATTCGGTTGAGGCGCTGTTGCTGCTGGCGCGCTTGCAGCTGGAAACGCGCAGCCTCGACACCGCCGATCAACTGCTTGATCGCGCCTTGCAGAATGCGCTGGCGCAGAATGTTCCGCCACTCGACATCTACGCCCTCAAGGCCACCTCTGAAATGTTGCGCAACAGCGGTGACGAGCAATGGGAACAAAAGGCGCTGGCGATCAATCCGGGATACGGTGACGTCTATTACATCCCAGCCCACTATCACCTGATCAACTATCGCTACCGCGAGGCGGTGGAGGTGCTGGAAAAGGCGGTGGCCGTGCAGCCGACGCACTGGAGCGCGCATTCGCAGCTAGGCATCAATCTGCTGCGTCTGAACGATATCGAAGGCGCGAAGGAGCATCTGTCTATCGCCTACGAGGGCGACCCCTACGACACCGCGACAGTCAACACATTGCGGCTGCTCGACACACTCGACGAATTCGAGGATATCGATACCGAGGCGATATTCTCACTGCCAGACCGTGACGACCCGGTGCAGACCCCAATCGTGATGCGTCTGCATCGCGACGAGGCAGACTACCTGGGGCCGTATGTCGAGGACCTGACTCGCCGCGCAGTCGAGACCTTCACTCGCCGCTATCGATTTGAATTGCAACAACCACTGATTGTCGAGCTCTTCCCCAATCACGATGACTTCGCCGTGCGCACCGTCAGCACCCCCGGCGTCGGTCTGCTGGGCGTGACCTTTGGCTATCTGCTGGCAATGGACAGCCCGAGCGCCCGGGCGCCCGGCGAATTCCACTGGGGCAGCACGCTGTGGCACGAGCTGGCCCACGTGTTCACCATCAAGACCTCGAACCATCTGATGCCGCGCTGGTTTACCGAAGGTCTGTCGGTCTATGAAGAGTGGCACACCGGTCCGCTGCGAGGCCGGCATCTGCCGCTACCCGTGCTGGAGGCTATTCGCGATGACAAACTCTTGCCCGTCACTGAACTGGACAACGGTTTTGTGCGCCCGACCTATCCGAATCAGGTCACCGTCTCTTACATGCAGGCCGGCCTGATCTGCGATTTGATCAGCCGTAAATGGGGCCATGACAAACTGGTTGACATGCTGGTGATGTTTCGCGATCGGGTGGACACGCGAACCGCGGTGCAACAGATTCTCGGCATCGAACCCGAACAGCTGGACGCAGAACTGCAAAGCGAAATCGAAACGCACTATGGCACGATTCTCTCGCGCTTTGAAGAATGGCGCGACACCATCGCAAGCGCGCGCGATGCGATCAAGTACAAACAATTCAAGCGCGCCATCGCGCTTGCCAACACCGCAAACGAGATCTATCCAGAGTACGTCGCCCGCTCCAGCGCCTGGCTGACATTGCACGACGCCTACACTGGTCTCGGTCAGCAGGCGCAGGCGGTAGACGCGCTCGACACCTGGTTTGAGCGCGGCGGCCACGACCCGGAAATGCTGCACCAGCTGGCCCATCGCCTGCGCGATCTGGGCCGTCGCGAACGCGCCACTGAGGTACTCGAATCGATCAACTGGGTGGCGCCAAACAACATCGATCTGCACGAGCGACTGGGCAAGGACTATATGGCCAGCGGCAACTATCGGGAGGCGCTGCGCGAGTTTCGCGCGTTGCTGGGACTGCAGCCGCACGACAAATCCGTCGCCCACCTCAATGTCGCTCGCGCACACCAGAAACTGGACGACATCAAGAGCGCGCGTCGCAGCGTGTTGCAGGCACTTGAGCACGCGCCGTTTTTTCGCGAAGCTCAGGATCTACTGCTGGAACTGACAACCGGAGATGCTTCATGAGTAACGATCACACTGACCCGACCGAAGCCGCGGCGCGCGACATAGAGGAGTTTCGCTATGTCATGGACGATATCCGCGGGCAGGTCGGCCAGGTTATCGTCGGTCAGAACGAAGTGGTCGAGCACCTGCTGGTCACCCTGCTGGTCGGCGGCCACTGCCTGATCACCGGCATGCCGGGCACGGCCAAAACGCTGCTGGTGCGAACCCTCTCAGAGGCGCTGGGGCTGGAATTCAACCGCATTCAGTTTACCCCTGACCTGATGCCGACAGACATCACCGGCACCGACATCATCGCCGAAGATGCGAACGGCCAGCGCAACTGGAATTTTGTCTCTGGTCCCATCTTTACCAATGTGCTGCTGGCCGATGAAATCAACCGCACCCCGCCCAAGACGCAGGCGGCGCTGCTGGAGGCGATGCAGGAGAAGTCAGCGACGGTTCGCGGCACCATGCACCGCCTGCCCGATCCCTTCTTTGTACTGGCGACGCAAAACCCGCTGGAACTCGAAGGCACCTACCCACTGCCAGAGGCACAGCTCGACCGATTCCTGTTCAACATCATGCTCGACTATCTGCCCGCCGCCGATGAGCTGGAAGTGGTGAGCCGCTTCACCTCAGAGGTGCCGACGGCACGCCCGCGGGCCTGCACCAGTGCCGCGCAGATCATTCAGTTCCAGCATCTGGTCAGACAGGTGCCGGTGTCCGATTCGGTCGCACGGTTTGCCGTCGATTTCGTGCGCGCCACCCGACCGGGCGACCCGCTGGCGCCAGAGTCGGTAAAAAAGTACGTGAAATTTGGGGCCAGTGTGCGCGCCACGCTGTTTCTAACGCTCTCTGCCAAAGCGCGTGCGCTGATGCAGGGTCGCTATCACGTGACCCGAGAAGACATGGTTGCACTGGCCGCACCGGTTCTGCGCCACCGGGTGTTGCTAAACTATTTTGCCGAGGCCGACAACGTGCGGATGGAAGACATTCTGCAGGACGTCGCCCGCTCGCTGGGCTAAGCGCACGATGAATGCCGACACGCGCAGACAGGATACCGGGCCGTTGCGATATTTCAGGCCAGAGTTGCTGGCGCGCCTGTCTTCGCTTGAGTTGGTGGCAAAGACCGTAGTCGATGGCTACTTCACCGGCCTGCATCGATCGCCGTATTTTGGTTTCAGTCAGGAGTTCGCCGAGTACCGCGCCTACAACGAGGGTGACGACCTGCGATTTATCGACTGGAATGTCTATGCGCGCACCGATCGCATGTACATTAAACGCTACCACGGCGAGACCAATACGGCGTTGAACCTGATGATCGACGTCAGTGCGTCGATGGGCTACAGCACAACTGAACTAAGCAAACTCGACTACGCGAAATTTATTGGTGCCACCTTCGCCTGGCTTGCAAAAAAACAGCACGATGCCGCCGGCCTGACCCTGTTCGATGAATCGATAAGGGAACAGATCCCGCCATCGTCGCACCCGGACACGGTGTATCGTCTGCTCGGCGCGATGGAACATGCCACGGCTGTCAACGGCACCAGCATCGCCCAGGGTATCGAACAGCTGGCAGCAAGCGTTACCCGTCGCGGGATTGTTGTGATCATTTCGGACTTCTACTGCGAGCCGGAACAACTGACTCGCAACCTGCAGCCATTGTCTCGCTCCGGCCACGAAGTGGTGCTCTTTCACCTGCTGGATCCCGCCGAGCTCAACCCTTCAACTCAGGTACGCGAGTTGCGCGCGCCAGCGACGATGAAGGACCTGGAGAGCGGCGATGAGATAAAAGTCTCCGCCAACTTTTTACAACACGACTATCCGGCTCGCATGCGCGAACATCAGCAGCAACTGGCCGACAGTGCAGCGCGTGCGAATGTTGGCTACGTGATGGCGGACACGTCGCAGCCACTGGATACGCTGCTGCACGAATACCTTGTGTTTCGGCAACAACAGAAATAGTTAGATGCGAGCGCACACTGGCACTTTTATCGGGAGTTGCACGTGACATTGCTGGCCCCTTTGTTTTTGCTCGGCATGCTCGCCATTGCGCTGCCGTGGTGGCTGCACAGACTGAACCTCGACCAGCCGCCACATCGCGATTTTGCCTCGACGATGCTGCTGGAGCCGGCCGATTCGCTGTCCAGTCAGGAGACCCGGCTGCGCTTTCGCTGGTTGTTTGCGCTGCGGACGCTACTGCTGGCTCTACTGGCGCTATTGTTCGCTCAGCCCGTCTTCAAACAACTCAGCGCGATCGTCGGCGATGCGAGCGCGCACCACCTGATCGTCGTCGACACTTCCTTTTCACAAAACCTGCAAGGCCGCGCCGAGCGCAGTCGCGAGATCGCCACTGACATCATCGACAAAGCAGCCACCGGCGACACGGTTAATGTGGTTGCGGCATCGGCCAATCTCCGGCTGATCGACGGCGACGGCAGCGCCGATGCCGCACGCGAGGCGATCGCCACCCTGAAGCCGGATCTGACGCGGCTGGACTTTGGTCGCATAGCCAATGCGGTCGAGCCATTGATCAAGTCGAGCAGCGTGCCCGTCCACGTGCACCTGATTACCGATCAACAGGCTAGCGGAGTACCCAAAAACTTCAGTGAACTCAATATCGACAACGCCACTTCATTCACCTTGCACAACAGCGCCGAGGCCAGTGATCGCAATCTGTCCGTCAGCGCGCGATTGATTGGCGTTCGCAACCAGCGTGCGGCAGTTGCTGCGGTACTGACCAACAATGGCAACACCGAAGTCAGCACACGTATCAGCGTGCACGCGGACGCAAACGAATTGACCGGCCGCGAGCTGACACTTGCCCCCAACGCCAGCACCACCCAACAAATCGGCGATCTGGATATCAGCGAAGCTGATAGTCATCTGGAGATTCGGCTGGCGCAAACCAGCCAGCAGGCCGACCAATTGGACGCCGACAATCGCGCGCTGGTCGCGCTGCCCGCACAACAACGTACCGATGTCGCAGTGCTGCAGGCAAGCCAGAACTCCCTGGCCGCGCTCTACATCAGTGCCGCGATCGAATCAGACCCACGATTTGCCGCCAGCCAGTTGCGCCCGTCTGCCATTTCATCGGCCGCTGCGGGCTCACTGTTGCTGATACCTGATGCGGCGGCACTCGCCGATGACGCGGCCAGCGATCTGCAGGAATACCTCGACAACGGTGGCAACGCACTGGTCGTTGCGGGCTCGCGTGCGCACAGCGTGCAGATGCGGCGCTTGCTAAACGAAAGCCAGGCGCCGGTGACTGCCAGTGAGCGCTCGCTCACGCCCTTGCGGGTGGTGCAGGTCGACAGCACCCATCCGGTGATCACCGGACTGACCGATCACTGGCGCGATCTGGTCATAAGCCAGCGCGTGCGCCTGCAGCCGGATGCCCAGACCCGCGTCATCGCCGGTCTGTCCGACGGCTCCGCGCTGCTGGTTGAGCGTCAAGTGGGCAGTGGTCGGCTGCTGGTGCTGTCGGCGGCGTTGAGCTCTAGCTGGAGCGATCTGGCGGTGAGCCCGGTATTCGTCGCGTTTGCACTTCGCACGGTGGAATATCTTTCCGACGATTTCAGCGTCGATGCACAACGCGCGATCGGCGAGACACTCAGCGTCGGTGGCGGCACGCAGGTGCTGGCACCGGACGGTAAAGCCATCAGACCGCTGGCTGAGCTGGCCTCGCGCGCCACCATCGAATTGAATACACCGGGCATCTACACCATTGAAAATGCACTCGGCAGACGTTTTCTGGCGGTTGGAATCGACCCGCGCGAGTCAGATATTGCAGTGATTGACGACAACATCCGCGCACAATGGCAAGCGGTCGGCGACAATACTGAGTCATCGGATGCGCAAGCGTCCGATGTCACTGCGGCTGGCCTGCCTGCGGATACATCGTCGATGCATCGCTGGTTGCTGCCCCTGCTGGCACTACTGATACTGCTGGAAGCGCTGTTTAGCCATCGGCACCTCTGGATAAGACGGGAAGCCTGAATGAAATCTTCAAACGGACACACCGGCACTTTCGATCAATATCTCACGCAGTTTCGTCAGCGCTTCCGGTTGCGCACCGTCGCGATCGGCGTAGCCGCGCTGGTCTTCACCGCGGTACTGATCTCGCTGGTCACGCTGGTACTGGGCGAGCAACTGGCCTACTCGCCACTGTTGTACATTCCGGCCCGAATCGTTCTGGGTTTGTTTGTGCTGGGCATTATCGCCGCCCTGCTGTGGCTGCCACTGCGGGCTTTCGCACGCACCGACGGTATCGCCGAACTGGAACAGCGCGTGCCCGAATTGCAGGGTCGCGCCGAAACCTATGACGACCTGAATCGCAAGCAGGTCGACTCACCGTTCAGCCGCTTACTGGCGCGCGATGCGATGCGCGCAGCCAGCGGTTCGCCGATGCATAAACTGCTGCCCAAAGCCGATGTCTACGGCCCGCTGGTGGCGGCAGGTTTTCTGATCGTTCTGGCTGGCTGGCTCTACAGCGCGGTGCCGTTGAACATGCGCGCCGGCATGGCGCACTTGTGGCTGGGCTGGTTCAAGACGGACATATTGCCAGAGCGCATCGTCACCGTGACGCCGGGCGACAGCAAGATTCGCTACGGCGACAGCTTCACTGTCAACGCCACGTTGAGCGGCTTTGAATCCGCCTTTGCCGCGCTGCATATCCGCGAGCAGGACGGCGACTGGAATGAACTGGAAATGACGCCCGATGATTCGGGCCGGTTTGGCTATACGCTGTACGGCGTGACATCGCCGCTGGAGTACTTTGTCTCCTCCGCCTTCACTAACAGTGACACCTTTTCTCTCGAGGTCGTGGTGCCGGCACGCATCGAGAGCCTCGATCTCGAGTATCACTTTCCAGAGTGGACCGGGGCCGAGCCCGAGCTGGTTGAAAACGGATCACAGATCGCCGCAGTAGCCGGTACTCGCGTCGACCTGATCTTTTCCACGGACCGCGCCCTGCGACAGGGGATTCTGGTGCACGACAATACAACCTCAGAAGTGACGCAAACCGGCGACAACCAGTACCGCGCCAGTCTGCTGGTTAAACAGGAGGGTGAGTATCAACTGGCCGATCTGTTCGACGACGACCGAATCCCGCTTAGCGACAAGCAGCCGATCATTGTGCTGGAAGACGCGCTGCCTGAAATCAGCTTTGTCCGTCCCGGCGCCGACTGGAATGCCAGCCCGATCGAGGAAGTCACCGTCAGCGCCACCGCAAACGATGATTTCGCGGTCGAGCGTGTCGACCTGCACTACTCCGTCAACGGCGAGGCCTGGCAGACGATCGCGCTCGATCCCGACACCGAGATGGAGCACGTGTTTTATCTCGAAGACTTTGGCAGCGACGGTGAGGCACTGGTGCCAGGCGATCTGATCAGCTACTACGCAGAAGCCCACGATCGCGAACAGTCGGTATCCACCGACATGCTGTTCATCGACGTGCGACCTTTCGACCGGCGATTCAGCCAGTCACAGCAGGCTGGCGGTGGCGGAGGATCGGGTTCGCAGGCCGAGCAGGAGATCTCACAGCGGCAAAAGGAAATTCTGGTCGCAACCTGGAACCTTATTCGCGAAGAGCGTGAAAACACTCGCTCGTTGATTAAACCGGAAGACAGCGCTGCCCTGCTCGCCGACCTGCAGAGTACCCTCGCAGGCCAGGCCGACACCCTCGCCCAGCGCGCAGACGCCAGGCAACTGCTGGACGATGACCCGGACATCGCACGCTTTGTTGAATATATGAAAGAGGCGGCCACGGCGATGCAGCCATCGGCACAGTCTCTGGCGGCACTGGAGTTTGACGAGGCCGTCAAACACCAGCAACGCGCGCTGCAGTATTTGAAACGTGCAGAGTCGGTATTCAATGATATTCGCGTGAGCCGCAATCAGTCGGGCGGTGGCGGCGGTGGCGGCAACGCCGGGCGCGACATGGCCGAGATGTATGAGCTTGAAATGGATCTGGCCAAGAATCAGTACGAGACACCGGACGCGGCACAGCAGAGCAGCAACGCCACACAGAACGAACAGGACGACGCATTCGATCGCCTCAAGGACCTGGCCCGCCGGCAGCAAAAGCTTGCCGAGGCGGCACAACGCAATGAAGAGCTGTCGATGGCCGAGCGCTGGCAACAAGAGCGCCTGCAGCGAGAACTCGAAGAACTGCAACGCGAACTCGAACGCCAGCAACAAAGTGCCAGCCAGAATAGCCAGCAGCAAAACGCTCAGCAACAACAGAGCGGCCAGCAGCAGAGTGGACAACAGCAGAGCTCGCAACAACAAAGCGGGCAGCAAAGCGGACAACAAAGCAGCGGCCAGCAAAATGCCAATCGGCAAACTGAGCAGGGCCAGGATCAGCAAAACGCCGAAGCGATGCAGAATCTGCAGCAGGCGCTGGAGCAGCTTCGCGGCAGCCAGGACGGAGAACGCAGCGCCGAGGAAATGCGCCAGGCACTGGAGAGTGCGAGCCGCGAGCTGCAGGAGTCAGTCGAACGTATCAACCAGTCGAGGCAGCAGCAATTGCGCGAAGCGCTGACCGATGCCGTCGAGCAGACCCGCGACCTGACCCGCCAGCAACGCGAAACCGCAGAACAACTTCGCGATGCGTTGGAACGCGCCATGAGCGCCCGCGAACAGGGTGTGATTGAAAGCGGTTTAGAGCCACAGCAAGAAGTGGAACTGGCCGAGCAGAAACGTCAGATGCAGCGCGACCTCGAAGACATTCGCGAGCAACTAGGCGATGCCGCCGAGCGTTTTCGCGCGCAAAATCCGGATACCACCGAGCGCATCGATCAGGCGCTCAACGATCTGGAAGAGCGCAAGATCTCCGAATTATTGGGCATCTCCGGCGACATGATCGAAGAGGGACGCGCACCGCAGGCGGCCTTGCGCGAGCAGCAGATCACCGAGGCGCTGACCGATCTGCAAAACAACCTGCTCGACTCGGCCAGTATCGCCGAGGCGGAAACCGGTGCACCGGTGACGCAGGAGCGCACTGTCGCCGATGCGAGCCGCGCCTTGCAACAAATGCGCGAGGCATTGAATCAGGCCATGCAGCGCGGTCAGGCAGGTGACCAGACATCATCCGATGCCGAATCTGGCCAACGTACTCAGCAGGCTCAGCAAAGTGGCTCGCAATCCGGCCAACAGGGCCAACAGCAAAACGCCCAACAGGGCCAGTCCGGCCAACAACAGGGCGGCGGCGGCGATGGTCAGCAGCAGTCCAACCAGTTGGCCGAGGGCGGCCAGCGACGAGCTGGCAGTTCGGCACCGGGCGGCGGTTTCGACCTGCGACAAGGCAGCGAGGGACCGCTCAATCTGGACAATCTGGCGCCGGGTGACTCGCGTCTGGTGGAAGAGGCGCGGCGCGAACTGGCCGACAGCCTGCCCGATCTGCAAAATCAGCTATCCGCCCAGATGCTCGAGTCGCTGCAACAGATTGCACGCGATTTGCAGCCCGGTGAGAGCGGTGAGAACGAGCGCCGCATCAACCGCGAGGTGGGCATTCTGCTGCGCCAGATCGAACAGCTGGAACTGGCATTGAATCGCAGTGCACTGGAGGCTGAGGGCGAAGGTATTCGCACCGCCAGAGGCGCGCGCGATCCGAGTGGCTACAGCAGCCAGGCGGCCGAGTACTTTCGGCGGCTCAGTGAGGGCCTGTCGTCGGGCTCATGATGATCGCGCCTCGAGCGTTTGTTCGAGCATCACCAGCGCGTCCCAGGCGGCGGGATACCCGGCGTAGACCGCCACCTGCATGATCGCCTCGAATATCTCAGTCAGTTCGGCGCCGTTGTTGATCGCCATTTCGAAGTTCAGCGCCAGCGCATTTTGCCTGCCGGTGGCAGCCAGAACGCAGATGCTGCATAGCGATCGGGTTTTCAAATCAATCCCCTGGCGCGTCCAGGTTCGCCCGCCAACGACACTCACCACCTCGCGTTCAAAGTCGGGACAGACGGCCCCAAAGCGCTGAATCAGCGCATCGATACGCGCATCACCCACCATCTGCCGGAACTGTTGCAAACCTGCATCATAGTCGTTCATTGTCACCCTCGAAGGCTGTGCAAGCCGGATACTCGCAAGACGGCTGGGCCATTGCGCCCGGCGTGCTAGTCTGAGCGCCTACTCTAACAGTGGCAGGAGCAAACGATCGATTCCGCACAAGGCGGCAAACCGCTATCCATCGCATTTGCCCCCATCGCCAGCGCCGATGCGCGGGTACTGGTGCTCGGCTCAATGCCCGGCGCGATCTCACTGGAGCAGCACCAGTATTACGCCCATCCGCGCAATGCCTTCTGGCCGGCGATGCTGAGCATACTCGGCCGTACCGCTGTGCCCGATTATCAGGCGCGCTGCGGCCTGCTGATCGAACATCGCATTGCGCTTTGGGATGTCCTGCAAAGCTGCCACCGTCCGGGCAGCCTGGATTCAAAGATCGACATGAAAACGGCTGTCAGCAACGACTTTGGCGATTTTCTGCAGCAACACGGGCAGATTCGCAGCATTCTGTTCAATGGCCGCAAAGCCGAAAGCCTGTTCAGGCGCTTCGCACTGCCGAGCCTTGGCGGTGTCGATATCAATCTGCACACACTGCCTTCGACCAGCCCGGCGATGGCTGCCATGGACCTCGCGACCAAGACCGAACGCTGGCGAGAAGTGCTGCTACCTGCGCTGCAAACATGAGCATCGGTTTGATCGCAAACACAGAACCTGACGGCACAGCGATACCAGCGGACCGATGGTACGGAACTGGCAAGCCAGCCCAGTTGTCTCAAGTATCCTCCGTCAATTTACAGCCAGTGCGCATCCTTTGAATCAGCAACCTGACAGGCCGGGCAGCGAGCAGCCAGCTGTCGACAACCAGGTGCGCCATACCAGGGTGAACAGAGCCGGCTGGCTGGTGACCGCACTGGTGTCACTGCTGCTGTTGCACTCATTGACCACGCTGTGGCTGTGGTGGCATTCGGGTCTGCTGGCCGACATGCAGCGCAACACGCAAATGCAGCTTTTCTACAGCGCAAATCTGCAACGCGCGGCCAGCGATACCTCGCGCAGCGACGCTACACTGCAACAATTTCGCGACGATGCACGACTGTTGTGGAGCGCACACTGGGAGAACGCCAACGGTCGTTACCAGGGCCTGCAAAACCTGCCCGGCACCAAGATTAAATCCACCTATCAAGAGACACGTGGCAGTCTGTCGGACAATATCCGCCGGCTGGTCGAGCGCATCGAAAAACCCGGCTTTTCCATCGATGCAGACACATCGTCATCACTGACGCAAGTGCGCACACAACTGACCGACGTCGCCGAGCGCCTGCATGAAGCCGAGCGGCGATTTCGCGGCGTATCGGCTCTACTGACTTGGTTCTTTTCGGCGGCCCTGGCACTGGCGGCAGCGGCCTACTATGTGCTGGCGATACGTCCGCTGCGAAAGGCGATGGGCAACACCGAAGGGGAGCTTGCCAGCACGCGCGCGAGACTGAAGTCCATCTCTCGCATTGATCCATTGACGCACCTGCCGAATCGTCGCGCCATCACCGAATTCCTGTCCGAGTTGCGCAACAACAATCAGTCGGGTGAAGAGTTCATCGCACTGGCCATCCTCGACATTGATCACTTTGGGCATATCAACGACGCCTTTGGCTACTACGCTGGTGACGCGGTACTGCAGAGCGTCGGCTCGCGGGTACAGACCGAACTGCGCGACGACGACAAACTCGGCAGACTGGGTGCCGATCACTTTGCCATTGTGTTGCGCCATCTGGCATCACCACGCGACGCCGAAAAAATCATCCATCGCATTCAGCAGCGCGTCTCGCAACCGGTCGACTACAAAGACAGCCCGCTCGCGGTTTCGTGCACCGTTGGTGCGAGTGTGCAGCAAATGGAAACGCTGGATCTGGCAGAGTTGTTCAAGGTGGCCGACCAGGCACTGCTGCGGGCCAAACAAAATCATCGCGGCTCACTGTTGCTGTTGTCTGATCAGGCGCAAGCGGCGATCTCACGTCAGCGCGCAATCATCAACCGCATGAAGTACCACCCGCCGGAGGAGATTTTCACTCTCGCCTATCAACCGATCGTGTCACTGGCTGACAACGAAATTGTCGGCGTAGAGTGTCTGCTGCGCTGGCGCGATCAGGCACCGTCCGACTTGCACCCCGATGAATTTGTACCGGTGCTGGAGATGTTTGGTGAGATCAATCGCACCGGCGATTGGATTTTGCACGAAAGTCTTTCGCATCTAAAAAGCTGGCAACAGATTCATCCCGCACGCCCGTTGTTCATGTCGATCAACGTCTCGACACTGCAGCTCGAATCAGAAGACTATGCGCAAAAGGTTATTGCGCTGGTGGAGACGCTGGGTATTGATCCTGTTGGCGTGGCACTCGAACTGACCGAGAGCATCGCGATGAAACACCAGGACAGCGGTCGCAGACAATTGGCGATGCTGCGCAACAAAGGTTTTGGCATTTCACTTGACGATTTCGGCACGGGTTATTCGTCGTTGCAATATTTGAAAACCATGCCGGTATCAACCGTGAAGATCGATAAGAGTTTCATCAACGATCTACTCAGCGATGAGCGCGATGCTGCAATTGTCGAGAGCACCATTCGCATATCTGCATCCATGGGTCTGACAGCCGTGGCCGAGGGGATTGAAAATCGCCACCAGGCAGATCGGCTCGCCACCATGGGTTGTCACTATGGCCAGGGCTATTTCTTTTCTCCACCAGTGGCGGCAGCCCAGTTTGAAGCGATGCTTGGCATCCGCTCGGCACTGCCAAAACGCTCGAGCGGCTAAGCCTCAAACAATCCGCTTAAAGGCTGTAAAAACAGGTGCGATCAGGGTACTAAGCTCGTGATTGTGTTATACATTTTTACACCGCCCCGCCGCACCCCACAGATATTTTCTGATAACATTGCCCCCAAGATTCTGAACGCATCAGTAGTCGCACTCAGAAACTGCGCTGCACCCCGCTGCTAACCCGACGCATTTTCACGCAACGCAACGTCACCCGCTACACGCAGCGCGGATGTATCAGCCGCCAGACACGACAGCTGTATTGATCGGCAACTCGCGCTCGCATTTACCGCGCGCTCGATTCGTTTGCACCGGCCAGGTCTGATCGTCGATGTCGGCCTATTCGATTTTTGGAACTCAATTCTTGAAGGGGTAAAAAACTGTGTCATTCAACTTGATGGATATGGTCAAAGGCCAGGTCAGCAAGCAGCTGGTTGGTCAAATTGGCGGATTGCTGGGCGAGACGGAAGAGCGCACACAATCGGCGATCGACAGCGCATTGCCCACGCTGCTGGGCGGCATCAGCCAGGCGGCGCAAACCGATAAAGGTGCCGCCGCACTGTTTAACATGGTCGACTCACAAGACGACAGCATCGTCGACAACATCGGCTCGATGATCGGCGGCAACCAGTCTTCGACGCTGATCGAAGCCGGCACCAAAGGTCTCGGCGGCTTGTTTGGCAACAGTGGTGTCAGCAGCATGATCGGCAGCCTGTCTTCCTTCACCGGTCTGGGCAAAGGCTCCACCGGTTCACTGCTCGGCATGCTGACGCCGATGATCATGGGCCTGCTCAAGCGTCAATCGCGCAGCGACGGACTCGACGCCGGTGGCCTGGCTGGCATGCTCAAATCGCAAAGTGGCAACATCGGCGCTTCGATGCCGCAGGGTCTGATGGACAAGTTCGGTGGTTCTGACTTCGGCAGCGGCCTGACTGGTCTGCTGGCCGGTGGTGCCGCCGCAGCCGGCGCTGGCATTGCAGCGGTCGGAAGCACAGCCTCCGGTGCCGCGAGCGGCGCCGCCAATCTGGCTGGCGACGCGGCAGGTGCCGTCGGTCGTGGCGTGTCGGGTGCTGCTGGCGCCGTTGGTGATGCAGCCGGTGCTGCCGGACGCGGGGTATCTGGTGCAGTTGGCGGCGCAGTCGATGCTGCTGGCAACGCTGCAGGTGCGGTTGGCCGTGGCGTTTCCGGTGCGGCAGGTGCTGTCGGCGACGCAGCTGGCGCTGCCGGTCGCGGTGTTGCAGGTGCAGCTGGCGGTGCACTCGATGCAGCCGGCGACGCCGCCGGTGCCGTAGGTCGCGGTGTTTCCGGCGCGGTTGATAAAGCCGGTGACATGGCCGGTGCCGCTGGACGGGGTGTATCCAACGCAGCTGGCAGTGCGGTCGATGCTGCCGGTAACGCCGCTGGTGCGGTTGGCCGCGGCGTATCCGGCGCGGTCGACAAGGCCGGAGATATGGCCGGTGCCGCGGGACGTGGTGTCTCCAATGCTGCCAGCGGTGCGGTTGATGCGGCTGGCGATGCAGCCGGCGCAGTTGGACGCGGCGTATCGGGTGCCGCTGGCGCGGTTGGCGATGCGGCCAGTGGCGCAGCCGGTGCAGTCGGACGCGGCGTATCAGGCGCGGTCGACGCAGCTGGTGACATGGCGGGTGCCGCCGGACGCGGTGTCTCCAATGCCGCCAGCGGTGCTGTCGATGCGGCCGGTGATGCGGCCGGCGCGGTTGGTCGCGGCGTATCGGGAGCAGCAGGTGCGGTTGGCGATGCTGCCAGCGGTGCGGCAGGTGCCGTGGGTCGCGGAGTCTCTGGTGCCGCTGACGCGGCCGGCGATGCCGCTGGCGCGGTCGGCCGTGGCGTATCTGGTGCCGCCAGTTCGGCAGCAGGCGCTGCTGGTCGGGGTGTCGATGCGGCCGGTGACGCTGCCAGTGGTGCCGGGCGCGCTGTGGCTGGTGCCGCTGCAGGGGCCGTGGCCGCTGCAGGTGCCGTTGCTGCCGGTGCGGCGAGCCGCGCAGAACGCGGCGTCGATAAGGCTGGAAACGTCGTTGGCGGTGCCGTTGA
The DNA here is from genome assembly GCA_964573105.1 of uncultured Granulosicoccaceae bacterium. Lineage (GTDB taxonomy): Bacteria > Pseudomonadota > Gammaproteobacteria > Granulosicoccales > Granulosicoccaceae > CAKZSB01. Next base: position 16,396 of record CAZNIS010000072.1, on the reverse strand, counting down.
TGATGCAGTCGCCGCTCGTGGTGATCGCAGTCGCGGCGGTGCCCGCGAAGCGGTACCCGGCACACCTCCGCCGGCACAGCCGCGCGAGAGCAGTGGCGGCGGTATGTTCTGGAAAATTCTGTTGCTGGTACTGTTGGCCATTGCAGCCTGGTATCTGTACCAGAAGTTTGTCGCCGGCAAGACTGACGCGGTCGAGTCAGCTGCAACTACTGCCACGCAGGCTGTCGCCGGTGCCGGTGGTGATATCGCGGGTCAGGTCAGCGGATTCTTCAGCTCGACCACTGAAACACTGAGCGGCATCACCGATGTCGACAGCGCCAAGGCTGCGTTGCCAGCGCTGACTGAAGCTGGCTCTGCACTGGACGGCATTGGTTCACTGGTCTCTGGTGCCGGAGACGATGCCAAGGAAGCGATCGCCAGCGCCGGCAAGGAAGGACTGGGCTCGCTGACCGAAGTCACCGACAAGCTGATGGGCGACGATGGTATCAAAGGTGTTCTCGAGCCGGTTGTCGGCCCGATGATGGAAAAGCTGACCTCAATGTTCGGCGGCTGATCCAGCGGTTAATGTCGTATAAAAAAACCCCGCTTCGGCGGGGTTTTTTTTGCCTGTTTCCTGCGCAGAGCCAGCCCTGGAAACCCGGTAGCTTACTGCTCAGATATCGGTGATCGTCACCGCCGCGTGGGCGGCAATTCCCTCCTCCCGGCCGGTAAATCCGAGCCACTCGCTGGTCGTTGCCTTAACGTTAACCCGATTGACGTCAATACCGAGATCGGCGGCTACCGACTGACACATAGCGGCAATATGCGGGGCGAGCTTGGGCGACTGCGCAACGATGGTGACATCGGCGTTGTTACAGACAAAGCGGCGCTGTTGCAGCAGTTGCACGACTTCGCGCAGAAGCACGCGACTGTCAATGCCTTTGTATGCCGGATCCGTATCGGGGAAATGGCGGCCAATATCGCCCAGCGCCGCAGCACCCAGCAGCGCATCACACAGAGCGTGCAAGGCCACATCACCGTCGCTGTGCGCTTTGAAGCCGCGATGGTGTGGGATGCTGACGCCACACAGCCGAATGCTGTCACCGTCGCAAAAGGCGTGTACATCGTAGCCGTGCCCGATTCTCATATGATTTGATCGCTATGCTTGCCCAAGCCTGCTCAACGCCAGCAGCCCTCGCTCACGGACGTAAGATCACTTGATCCGCTTTTGCAATTCCAGATAGGCGCCGGCCAATTCCAGATCACCGGGCGTCGTTATTTTTATGTTGTCGCGGTGACAACTGACCAGATGCGGTCGATAGCCGGCACATTCCATGGCAAACGCCTCATCGGTTGCGACATGGCCTGCCGCTGCCGCATCGGCCAGTGCGCGCGACAGCAGATCGGCACGAAAGAGCTGTGGGGTGGCAGCCCGCCAGACGCCGCTGCGTTCGATCGTCGCCTCAACCCGATCTTCGGCATCGCCGCGCTTGAGGGTATCGGCCACCGGAATCGACAGCAGGCCACCGTCTTTGGATGCGGCCGTTTGCTCGATCAGCCGAATGACATCGCCAACCCGGATACAGGGCCTGGCCGCATCGTGCACCAGCACCAGTGCATCGGCGGGCGCGATAGTGGCGAGCTTGTCGAGGCCCGCCTGAACTGATTCGGCGCGCGTCGCTCCACCCAGTGCGGTGACGACCTTGCGGTGACCGGCGACCTCCACCGACTGGAAGTGCTCATCATCCGGTGCCAGTACGACCACGATGGTGTCGACGCCGGGCACGCGCAGCAATCGACGCAATGTTCGCTCGATAACAGGCTTTCCCTGAAGCGGCAGATACTGTTTGGGAATCTGCTCCTGCATGCGCGCGCCCTGCCCGGCCGCCGGCACCACGGCATACACCGGGCGCGCGCCACCACTGTCTCTGTTACCCACCGGCAGGCGCTCCAGCGGGTGCAGTTGTTGTCTCGGGGGACGCCGGGGTGGATTCGTCGCTACCGGATTCCTGATCACCGACAAACTGGTAAAAGGTCTCGTCCTTGCGAATCATGCCAAGTTCAGCCCGTGCGCGCGCCTCGATCTCACCCAATCCCTCTTTCAGATCGCGCACCTCTGCGGCCAGCGCGCGGTTGATATCGGTTTGCTCTTCAAGCTCAATGGCCAGTCGCTCTACCTCGCGCTGATAGCGGCGAACTTCGTGGATGCCACCGTCGCCGAACCACCAGCGCCATTGCAGCGCCAGCAGCAGTATCAAGAGCAGGAAAATCAGTTTCTTCAATAACCCGTCCGCACATTGCCATCGCGCTCGCCGCCAGCCGACAGCCCGCTATGCGCGGGCCGAAAGCTGCACCGCCCACGCACCTGTCAGGCGCCGTGACGGAACGCGTTACGCCCGGCATAAACTGCCCGATCACCCAAGTGCTGCTCGATTCGGAGCAGCTGGTTGTATTTAGCAATTCTATCGGATCTGGACATGGATCCGGTTTTTATCTGACCGGCCCGCGTCGCGACTGACAAATCGGCGATCGTGGTGTCTTCGGTCTCGCCCGAGCGATGCGAAGTGACTGTGGTGTAACCTGCCTTGTGCGCCATCTCAATGGTCTGCAGTGTCTCTGTCAGGGTGCCGATTTGATTGACCTTGATCAACACGGAATTGGCGATATTTTTCTCGATGCCCTCGGCGAGAATCGCAGGATTGGTGACGAACAGATCGTCGCCGACCAGTTGCACCTTTGAACCGACTTTGTCGGTCAACAGCTTCCAGCCATCCCAGTCGTTCTCATCCATGCCATCCTCGATCGATACGATCGGATAGCGATCGACCCAGTCGGCGAGATAATCGGTAAAGCCGGCGCTGTCGAAACTGCGGTTCTCCGATGCCAGCACGTACTGGCCGTTTTCGTAAAATTCGGAGCTCGCGGCATCCAGTGCCAAAAAGACATCGCCGCCGGCACTGTAACCTGCCATTTCTATGGCTTCGAGGATCACGCTGATCGCCGATTCATTGGATGGCAGATCGGGAGCGAACCCGCCTTCATCGCCGACAGCCGTGTTGAGTCCCTTGGATGCGAGTACCTTTTTCAGCGTATGAAAGATCTCTGCCCCATAGCGCAGGGCTTCGGAAAACGAAGGCGCACCGACCGGCATGATCATGAATTCCTGCAGGTCGACGCTGTTGTCAGCATGGGCACCGCCATTGATGATATTCATCATCGGCACGGGTAATACCGTTGCGTCTGCACCACCGAGATACTCGTAGAGCATCTGGTTATTCTGACGTGCCGCCGCATGGGCGCAGGCCATCGAGACTGCCAGCATGGCGTTGGCGCCGAGTCGATCCTTGTTCTGTGTGCCGTCAGCGTCAATCATCGCCTGATCGATGTCCTGTTGTGCAGACACATCACGCCCTTTCAACAACTGCGCAATTTCGCCATTGACGTGGCCGACCGCTTTTTGCACACCTTTGCCGAGGTAGCGGGACGCATCGCCATCGCGCAGCTCAAGTGCCTCGCGCGCGCCGGTCGACGCACCGGATGGCACCGCCGCCCTGCCCATCACGCCAGACTCCAGCTGCACATCAGCCTCGACGGTCGGATTGCCGCGAGAGTCGATGACCTCACGCGCGGTGATTGCAGTTATTGCCGTCATTTTTTCTCCTCAATTGGTTCGAACACTGCCGTTAATGCCACAAGTCGTGCCATCGGCAAATCGGGTGTGCGGGCTCGAGCCTTTCAGGTTCTGGCGCTGGCCAGGTCGATTTCGGGAAAGTCGCAAGCGCGGGTGATCTCGTCGAGCGCTTTGAGGGTTTTAAGCAGGCCGGCCATCGCCGGCAATGGCACTGCGTTCGGTCCATCGGACAGGGCCTGATCGGGATCGGGATGGGTCTCCATAAACAAACCCGCCACGCCGCTTGCGATCGCTGCACGCGCCAACACTGGCACAAACTCGCGCTGCCCGCCGGATGAGCTGCCCTGACCGCCCGGTTGCTGAACTGAGTGGGTGGCATCGAAGACGACCGGGCAACCCGTGCCGCGCATAATCGCAAGGCCGCGCATGTCAGACACCAGCGTGCGATAGCCAAAACTGACCCCGCGCTCACACAGCATGATATCGCGATTACCTGCCGCATGCGCCTTGTCGACGACGTTCTGCATGTCTTCGGGTGCCATGAACTGGGCTTTTTTGATATTGACCGGTTTGCCGGCCGCACAGACGCGAGTGATGAAGTTGGTCTGGCGACACAGAAACGCTGGTGTCTGCAGTACGTCCACCACGTCGGCGACTTCATCCATCGGCGAATCCTCGTGGACGTCGGTCAGCACCGGCAGTCCAAATTGTTCGCGCACCTGTGCCAGCAACTTCAGACCGGCCTCCATGCCGGGCCCGCGATAGCTGTCCACCGATGAGCGATTGGCCTTGTCGAATGAGGATTTGTAGATCAGTGGTATGGCGAGATCATCGCAGATCGTCTTTAGCGTCTCTGCCGTGTGCATGGTGGTGTATTCGGACTCCACCACACAGTTGCCGGCGATCAGGAAAAATGGCTCGCGCAGCCCGACTTCAAAGCCACAAAGATTCACGAGGCCGACTTCTCGGCTTGTTTCAGTGCGGCGTCGATGAAACCGGTGAACAGCGGATGGCCATCGCGCGGCGTCGAGAGGTACTCGGGGTGAAACTGGCAGCCGATAAACCAGGGGTGATCGGGCAGCTCAATAATTTCAACCAGCGGCTCGGCATCACTGGATTCGCCGGCCACGATCATGCCGTGCTGAGTCAACAGTTCGCGATAGTCGTTATTGAATTCGTAGCGATGGCGATGGCGTTCAGTGACCATCTCGCCGCCGTAAAGCGCTCGTGAGATCGAGCCCTCGGCGAGGTTGCACTCCTGCCCGCCCAACCGCATGGTGCCACCCAGATCGGTGTGTTCGTCGCGCTGCTCGCGCTCGCCATCGCGGTTCTGCCACTCGGTGATCAGGGCGATTACAGGCTCTGGACAGTCTTCGACAAACTCGGTGCTGTTGGCTTGCGCAAGACCGGCCACCGCACGGGCAAATTCGATCACCGCGACCTGCATACCCAGGCAGATACCCAGATACGGAATATTGTTTTCGCGCGCATGACGCGCCGCCTGAATCTTGCCCTCGACACCGCGAATACCAAACCCGCCAGGCACCAGAATCGCATCGACGTGCTCCAGTGGCGTCATGTCACCACCGCGCAAGGTAGCTGAATCGACGTAGTGAATAACCACCTTAGTACGATGTTTAATCCCTGCGTGCGACAGTGCCTCGTTGAGCGACTTGTAGGATTCGGTCAACTCGGTGTATTTGCCGACCATGCCGATGATCACTTCGCGCTCGGGCTGAGTGATGCCATCGACGACGCGATCCCACTCGGTCAGATCGGCGTCCGGCGCCTGCATGTTGAGCTTGGCCAGCACGATTTCATCGAGTTTCTGTCCGTGCAGCAGGCGCGGCATCTGATAGATGCAATCGACATCGATTGCAGACACCACCGCCTCTTCGGCAACGTTGGTGAACAACGCGATTTTCTTTCGCTCGCCGGCGGGCAGTACGCGATCGGACCGACACATGAGAATATCGGGCTGAATACCGATCGAGCGCAGTTCCTTGACCGAGTGCTGCGTCGGCTTGGTTTTCATCTCGCCTGCGGTGCGGATAAACGGGATCAGCGTGAGGTGAATGAACAGTGAACCGCCGATGCCGTTTTCTATCCCCATCTGGCGAATCGCCTCCAGAAACGGTAGCGATTCGATGTCGCCCACGGTACCGCCGATTTCAACCAGCGCAACATCGGCATCGCCCGCCCCCTTGCGCATCAGGCGAATGATCTCATCGGTGATATGCGGGATGACCTGCACTGTCGCGCCGAGGTAGTCGCCACGCCGCTCGCGGGCGATCACGTTTTCATAAACGCGACCTGCGGTAAAGGTGTTGGCCTGGGACATCTGCACGCGTACGAAGCGCTCGTAGTGGCCCAGATCAAGGTCGGTTTCGGCACCGTCATCGGTGACAAACACCTCGCCATGCTGAAAAGGGCTCATGGTGCCGGGATCGACGTTGATGTACGGGTCGAGCTTCAACAGCGTCACGCTGATGCCACGCGATTCCAGCAACGCGCCCAGCGACGCCGCGGCAATTCCCTTGCCCAGCGATGACACAACACCGCCCGTCACGAATATGAATCGCGTCATTGAATGACTCTAAAGATGGATGGAATAGGAACAACCGGATGGCTCGCCAGATTATCAGAATCACACCTTGCGAACAAACCGATCGAGGCACGCTTTGCACTCGCACCGCCACTTCGAAACGGTCGAGATCTGGCCGCGAAATCTGCAAAAGCCGAGCGCATGGTGCGCGTGCTGGTGTATCGGTCAGTCAGACCGGACCATGAATGCCGAGCACGGTGTCAGCGCGCGAGAAAACGACAACCCGATTGCGCTGCCACGGCGGAATGCGCTGCTCCTGGAACCATTTTTTCAAGCGTTTGCGCTGTGTGCTGCTTGCCGATACAAAGAATCGCTCGCCACCGCAGCGGCTGTGCACGCGCACTGGCCCGGCTCCGATATCGGCGGGCAGGCAGTCCGCTGTCAGCGTTTGCTGCAGCTCGGGAATATAGAGCGGCTCGCGCAGATTCTGCCAGACATGATCAAAGGCTGGCGCGTCGTTAAGCGCGCCGCGCGCTGCCAGATACAGCGTATCGGCGTAGCGTCTCATCTGTCCGCCACGCCACTGCACATCGCCGATTCTGTCGTCACCCGCCAATACCAGTGAGCGCAGGATTTGATCCAGCTGCATCTCACTTGGCAGACGATGACCACGGGCCTGAATCCAGCAGCGCAGCAGGTTGGACAGATGACTTGAATCCAGACCCTGCAGGCAACTGACCGGCAGCGATTGCGCCTGGGCAAAGTCGGCCAGATCCATCTGCGCGATATCGACCAGCAGACTGGCCGCGCTGGCACAGTGCCGGGCGCTTCGACACAGGTTTGCGACCGCCGCCGGCCATCGTTGCTGCAGCAGTGGCATGACCTGGCGCCGAATCAGATTACGATCAAAGCGGTTGTCATCGTTCGACGGATCCTCGATCCATGACAGTTGATGGCGGCGAGCATAATCGAGCAAATCGTCGCGCTGGTAATCCAGTAGCGGTCGCCAGTGAAACCCGGCGGCAAACTTGCGCATCGGCGGCATCGCGGCCATGCCCTGCACGCCGGCACCGCGCAGCAATTGCAGCAGCAGTGTCTCTGCCTGATCATCGGCGTGGTGGGCTGTCAGCAGCCACTCGCCCCCTCGCAACTGTTGCGCGAAAGCCGCATAGCGCGCATCGCGTGCCACCTCCTCGAGATTGGTCACCGCCGCCCCGCCAAGATCCACGCTGATCGATGCGAACTCGATATCCAGGGCAGCACAGAATCCGGCGCAGTGATCGCGCCATCGGGCACTGTCGGCGTGGAGTTGATGATCGATGTACAGCGCCCTGACGGGCGTTTGGGTGGCGACGCCATGCTGCTTCGCAAGGGCCAGCAAGACAGTGGAATCAAGCCCGCCACTGAAGCCGATCAGCAGGCCGGCAGGTGCTGCGCTATCACTGCAATCGAGCCCAGAACTCAGGCTGCGATCAAGTGCTGTATCGAGGTCAGGATTCCTTGTATTCACCGTACTGGCGCAACCGTTCACTGCGGCGCGCAATCAGATCGTCATAGAGCAACGGCGTCAATTGCCCGAGTTGCTCGCTGATCACTTCACGCAAAGCCATGGCTGCAGCCTTGTGATCGCAGTGCGCACCGCCGAGCGGCTCGGGGATGACCTCATCGATCAGTTCAAGCTCTTTGAGACGCGCCGAGGTAATACCCATCGCAGCGGCCGCCTCAGGTGCTTTCTCGGCACTTTTCCAGAGAATGGAGGCACAACCTTCGGGCGAGATGACGCTATAGGTGCTGTACTCCATCATGTTGACTCGATCGCCTACACCAATCGCCAGCGCACCGCCGGAGCCGCCCTCGCCAATCACGGTGCAGATGATCGGCGTGCGCAGATCGGCCAACGTGATCAGGTTGCGAGCGATCGCCTCACTTTGCCCCCTTTCTTCTGCACCGATTCCAGGATAGGCACCGGGGGTATCGATCAGAGTGATCAGCGGCAGTTTGAATTTCTCTGCCAGCTTCATGATGCGAAGCGCTTTGCGATAGCCCTCAGGCTTCGGCATGCCGAAGTTGCGGCGCAGCTTTTCTTTGGTGTCGCGCCCCTTCTGCTGGCCAATAATCGCCACCGACTGTCCCTGCAGCCGACCGATACCCGCAACGATCGCCGGGTCGTCGGCAAAGGCGCGGTCACCGTGCAACTCCTCGAAATCACTTAGTATCAGGCGGATGTAGTCGAGCGTGAAAGGCCGGTTGGGATGCCTCGCCACCTGCGACACCTGCCATGGTGTGAGTTTGGCAAAGATCGACTCGGTCAGCGAATCGCACTTGGTCTGCAGTTTTGAAAGTTCTTCGGCGACGTCGATGTCCATGTCGTCGCTGGCGGAGCTCAGCTCCTGAATTTTTGCCTGCAAATCCGCAATGGGTTGTTCGAATTCGAGATAGCTGTGATTCATTATTGGGGATTCGGGCTACTGTTGCGACGCATAGCGCCGCTGGCGGTTCATGGATGGCGCACCAGTGCAGATGCGAGCGCCGATTATATCAAATCGCGGATTCGAATTCGCCGGCCGCATAAGCCGTCCGCCCTGCAGAGGTCGGGGCGAAAACGACATTTTTAAAGTCGAGCCGGCAATCGGCCAGTAGAGCTGCACACGATTTTCGAGAAGCGGACTGCCTGCTGACACACCAGAGCCAGGCTGCCAGATCCAGGTTGCTACTCCCAGGCTGCTAATAGACCAGATCGACCTCGCTGACTCCATTGGTCCGATTCAGTGAATCGAGCAGCTGCATGGTCGGATTGATCTGCCACTGCTGACCGAGGCGGATGCGCGCCTTTGCGGCGTCGTTTTCGTAGTCGATAAAGACTGGCACATTGCCGCTGCGATGACGGGTCAGTGCCTCTTTGATATCCGCCACGGCGCTCTCTGAGCCGTCGCCGCGCCAGGTCACCAGCAGCAGCCGCGCGAAGCGTTTGCGCGCCTCTTCGATGCTGTGAATACTCCTGGCGCGCAGGCTGTATCCACCCAGATAGCTATCGAACGCGAGCGCCCCTTCGACCACCACGATTGCGTCGGCAGTTAACTTCTGGCCATCGGTATCGATGATCTCGGGCACCACGTTGATATCGATCTTGGCGCTGCAGTCGTCGAGCGTGGCATTCATGCGTCGCCCGCCCCGGTTGGTAGCCCAGATGCGTGCATCGCTGACGAGACCGGCGACGGTCACGTCGATGCCACGGCTGCGAAACTGATCGCCGGACGGCTGACCGGCGCGCTCACAGTGCTCGGCGATGCGCCCGCCAGTGAAGCGCGCGATCTCGCCAAGCCAGGGGTTGATCGGGTGCCCGCTGAGGTACAGCCCGGTGGTTTTTTTCTCGATTGCGAGGCGCTCGCCCTCCGGCCAGTCCTCGTGTTCGACCCAGCGAATAGTCTCGGTGGCATCGGCGGCGATTTCGCCAAACATATCGCCCTGACCGCTGCTGGCGTTGCGTTCCTGCTGATTCGCAGCCCCCAGCGCGACCGCCAGGTTTTCTGTCAGCGTGGCGCGATTGCTGCCCAGACAATCCAGCGCGCCCGCGCGGATTAAACATTCGAGCACGCTGCGAGCGACATTGGCCCCGCTCAGGCGTTTGCACAGGTCGAGCAAATTGACAAACTCACCGTTAGCGCGGCGCTCGGCGAGAATTTTCTCAAGGATGTTGCCACCGACGCCCTTGATCGCGCCGAGCCCGAACCGCACCGAACGCGGGTCTGGCGGGGTGAAGCCGACTTCAGACAGGTTGATGTCCGGCGGCAGGAGTTTCAGCCCCATAGTCTGCATATCTTCGATGGTCTTGACGACCTTGTCGGTGGAGTCCATATCGGCGGTCATCACCGCGCTGTAGAACTCTGCCGGGTAGTGACACTTCAGCCACGCGGTGTGATAGGACAACACCGCATAGGCGACCGAGTGGGATTTATTGAATCCGTAGCCGGCGAACTTTTCCACCAGATCGAAGATATTGCTGGAGAGCGTTTCATCGATGTTGTTGGCCTCACAGCCCTCGATAAAAACGGCTCGCTGCTTGGCCATCTCCTCGGGTTTTTTCTTGCCCATCGCACGGCGCAGAACGTCGGCGCCGCCGAGTGAGTAGCCGGCCAGAATCTGACCGATCTTCATCACCTGTTCCTGATAGACGATGACCCCGTAGGTTGATTTAAGCGTCGGTTCCAGGCTCTCGTGCTGATAGTCCGGGTGCGGGTAAGAGATCGGCGCATCGCCGTTTTTGCGCGCGACAAAATCTTCCACCATGCCGGAGTTCATCGGCCCCGGCCGATAGAGCGCCACCAGCGCGACGATGTCGTCAAAGCAATCGGGCTTCAACTGCGCGATCAGCTTTTTCATGCCGGTGGATTCGAGCTGGAACACGCCGGTGGTATTGGCCGCCTGCAACAGACCGTAAGTCGGGCCATCGGTAAACGGCAGCCGATCGAGATCGAGCTGATCATCGGCCGCACGGCGCTGATTGACCATCGCCACCGCGTTGTCGAGCACCGTCAGCGTGCGCAGACCCAGAAAGTCAAACTTCACAAGGCCTACGGCCTCGGCGTCGTCCTTGTCGAACTGGGTGACCAGACTGGAGCCATCCGGTTCGCAGTACAGCGGCGTGAAATCGGTCAGTTTGGTCGGCGCGATGACCACGCCTCCGGCGTGTTTGCCGGCGTTGCGCGACAGTCCTTCCAGCTGCAGCGCCATGTCGACCACGGCGCGCAAATCCTCTTCGTTGTCGTAAGCGCGCTTGAGTTCTTCGGACTCATCGAGCGCGCGCGTCAGCGTGATGCCAAGATCCGGCGGCACCATTTTCGCCAATCTGTCGCCGAACCCGTAGGGATGCCCCATCACGCGGGCGACGTCGCGCACTACCGCCTTGGCCGCCATGGTGCCGTAGGTAATGATTTGCGAGACCTTATCGCTGCCGTACTTCGCTGCTACGTACTGAATCACCTGATCGCGCTTGTCCATGCAGAAGTCGATGTCGAAATCGGGCATGGATACGCGTTCGGGATTGAGAAATCGCTCGAACAGCAGATCGAATTCGAGCGGATCAACATCGGTGATGCCGAGCGCATAGGCGACCAGCGAACCCGCACCCGAGCCGCGCCCCGGGCCAACCGGCACATCGTGTTCACGACTCCAGCTGATGAAATCGGCGACGATCAGAAAGTAACCCGGAAACTCCATCTGAATGATGACGTCGAGCTCGCGCGCGAGACGCTCGTCGTAGGGTTTGCGAATAGCGGCAAAGTCGGCGGCCTCGGTGTCGAAGAGTTTCGCCAGACGATCATTGAGCCCGTCGATCGACAGGGTGCGCAGATGATCCGCCTCGGTCATGCCCTCTGGCACCGGAAAGTCCGGCAGCCGAACATCGCCAAGTGTGATTTCCAGATTGCAGCGGCGCGCGATGTGTACGGTGTTTTCGATCGCTGAAGGGATGTCGGCAAACAGTGTCTGCATCTCTTCGGCCGAGCGCAGATACTGCTGCTCGCTGTAGCGCCGGGCGCGCCGCGGACTGGCGATTTCCTCGCCCTGGTGAATGCACACACGCGCCTCGTGGGCATCGAAATCGTCGGGCGTGATAAAGCGGACGTCGTTGGTTGCAACCACCGGACAGGAGGCCGCTCGCGCCAGCGGCACCACGGCCTGAATGTACTCTTCCTCACCCTCGCGACCGGTGCGGTGTAACTCCAGGTAAAAGCGGTCACCGAACAGCTTTTGCCAGCGTTCGAGCAGCACCGCCGCAACATCGGGCTGGCCGGCCGCCAGTGCCTGACCGATATCGCCAAAACGCCCGCCGGACAGCGCGATCACGCCTTCGCTATGCGCCTCCAGCCAGGTGTGGTCGATCACCGCACCTTCGCTGTCGCGCTGGCCTTCAAGAAAACTGCGAGAAACAAGCTCCGAGATATTGGCGTAGCCGATGTCACTTTGCGCCAGCAGCACCACTGGCGAATGTGCCCAGCCAGGCGTGGCGATTTTGGCGTCGACGCCAATGATGGGTTTGACCCCGGCTGCAATCGAGGCGCGATAGAACTTGACCATTGCAAACATGTTGCTCTGATCGGTCAGCGCCACCGCAGGCATGCCGGAGGCCACGGCCTTGAGCAACGGCTTGATCCGAACCACGCTGTCGATCAGCGAAAATTCGGTGTGCACGCGCAGATGGACGAAGCTTGTCAGCACGTCGGTTCCCGCGCTAATGCATCTGCCAGACAAGCGCGCACCGGCGCGAAACTCCTGCGGTGCAGTGACAGCACGCCGTGCTGAGCGATCGCCTGCATGTGCACTTTGGTGGGGTAGCCCTTGTGGCGATCAAAGCCGTATTGCGGATAGCGCTCGTGTAAGTCGTGCATGGAACGGTCGCGAGTGACCTTGGCCAAAATTGAAGCCGCGGCTATTTCTTTGATCAGTGCATCGCCGCCTACTACTGCCTGACAGCGAACGTCGCTTGGCGGGCATCGATTGCCATCGATCAGGCAGTGATCCGGCGTGGTGCCAAGCGCCTCGATGGCGCGCGACATTGCGAGCATCGAGGCGTGCAGGATATTGAGTTTATCTATCTCGGCGGCGTTGGCCTCGGCCACGGCCCAGGCACTGGCGCATTCGCCAATATGATCGTAGAGATCCTCGCGCTGCCCCTCGCTAAGCTTTTTGGAGTCTGCGAGGCCACTGATCGGGCGGTCGGGATCGAGAATCACAGCGGCGGCCACCACACTGCCGACCAGCGGCCCGCGACCGGCCTCGTCGACACCGGCAACCAGTAGTCGCCGCTCACCATCGGGCAGCCGGATCGCGAGCTGGTCAAACGACAACCGGGCCTGCTGCATGGATGGATTCGCCCCGTTCGAAAAACCGCAGATGATATCCGCTAAAGTGGCCCGGGGTAAACATTCGCCAACGCAATTTTTCACGCCGCACAACACAACTGGCCAACACGCTAGAATAGGCGAAACTGCCAGCCCGCCGCCGCCTCTTGGGGCCCAATCGGAGACGATCACCTTGCCTGTTACAGCCAAAGATGCACTGCTTGTCATCGACGTGCAAAACGACTTCTGCCCGGGGGGCGCTCTGGCGGTCGGGGATGGCGATGCGGTGGTCGACGTCATCAACCCTTTGATCGAGCAGTTCAGCACGGTGGTTATCACGCAGGACTGGCACCCGGCCGCGCACCAGTCATTCGCTTCGCAGCATGCGGGCGCCGAGCCCTTTTCCACCACACAGATGCCCTATGGCGAACAAACGCTGTGGCCAGACCACTGTATACAGGGCACCAGCGGTGCCGAGTTTCATTCGCGACTGAATACAGATGCTGGCTCCATCATCATTCGCAAGGGCATGCGCGCGAGCGTCGATTCTTATTCGGCATTTTTCGAGAACGACAAATCCACCACCACCGGCCTATCCGGCTATCTGCGCGAGGCAGGCATCGAACGAGTCTACTGCTGCGGCCTGGCCTACGATTTCTGCGTCCGGTTCTCGGCAGAAGATGCGCGCCGACAGGGATTCGAAACGGTGGTGCTGACAGACGCTTGCAGAGCTATCGATATGGATGGCAGCGCCGAGGCGGCCAGCACGGCCATGCGCGCGGCCGGCATCGAATTGACTACACCAAACAACCTGGGTTGAGCACACCATGACTGAATCAAATATCGCACTGGTTACCGGCGCGACGTCCGGCATCGGCCGAGCCACTGCTATCGGCTTTCTGCGGGCGGGTTATCGGGTGGTATTGACCGGTCGGCGGACAGAATTGCTCGACTCTGCGATTGCAGACAGCGGCGCCGATACGTCAATGGCACTCGCCCACCCGGCTGATCTTACCGACGAGCATGCTGTCGATGGTCTGTTCGCAGCGATAGACAGTCGGTTCGGACGGCTGGATGTAGTTTTCAACAACGCCGGAAACAATGTCGCGCCCGCGCCGATCAGCGAAATTTCAGTGGCAGACTGGAAAAAGGTCATCGATGTCAATTTGACCGGAGCATTTCTGATCGCTCGCGGCGCGTTTGCACAGATGCAGAAGCAGAATCCACAGGGCGGCCGGATCATCAACAACGGCTCTATTTCGGCGCATGTGCCAAGACCCGGTTCAGCACCCTATACCAGCACCAAACACGCAATCACGGGGCTGACGCGAACCATCTCGCTGGATGGCCGTGCCTTCAATATTGCCTGTGGTCAAATCGACATTGGCAATGCGGCATCAGACATGACAGAGAGAATGCTGGCCGGCGTTCCACAGGCCAATGGCTCAATCGAGGTGGAGCCGGTCATGGATGTGGATCACGTCGCCCGCGCAGTGGTGCAGATGGCCGACCTGCCACTGGATGCCAATGTGCAGTTCATGACCCTGATGGCATCGTCGATGCCGTTTATTGGCCGCGGCTAGCGGAACAGTAACGGGCAAAAAAAAGAGGGCCCGACGAAGCGGGCCCGATTGGGGGTGAGAATCGATTGTAAGGCCGACTAATCGTCGCCCCGCACTATCTCCAAAGATATTAAACCATCTGTGCACAACCGTTCGCCGGAGACAATTAACGAGTAATTGTGCACGAACAATCCAATCCACAATGTATGCCAAACCACCGCGACCGCGATGGTTTGACGCTTACCCCCTGATTATTTGGCCGTTGCGCGCGCCTTCTTGCGTTCGGTCCAGTTGTAGGTACCGTCAAGAATCTGCTGCGCACTTTTAACCCACTCGTCGCGCTCGATCCGATCCGGGAAAGAATCGAGCATCGCCGAGTACTTCTCGACTTCTGCAGCCTTCCAGGCAGCGATATGTTCAAACCGCGTCACACCATCACCATTGAGCATCTGCTCGATCTTCGGACCGATACCAAAAATCAGCTTAAGATCGTCCTGCCCGTCCTTGCGCGTCGTCTTTTTGCCGTCAGCGGTTCGTCGGCTGGAGCGTTCAACCGCGTCAGCTGCAGCCACTTTGGGCGCCGGCGTTGCACGCAGTCGCTCGATCTCTTTTTGCAACCGATCGATTTCACGGCGACTGTCGGCATCGCGAGTATCAGCCATCGCCTCCAGTTCAGCGATGCGACGCTCAAGCGCCGCTATCCGGCTGTCGCGTCGACCCAACTCGGTCTCGAGCGATTGCAGGCTTTTCAGTTTCGCTTCCAGCTCGGCGATTTCCGCCGCGTGCCGCTCGCTGGCCGTTTTCAGCTGAGCCTGCAATCGCTTTGACTCTGCTTCGAGCTGATCCAGTTGCTCTCGATCAGCTTCAAGCTGACCAATACGCGACTGAAAAGAGCGCGACTCGGCGATAGCCTGCTGCAACTTGCGAGAGGAATCACCGCGCTCGTCGGCTGCAGACTTGCGCTCTTTCTCAACCTCACTTTGCAACTGAGCGATCTGAGCCTGCCTGGCCGCAATATCACTTTCGCGTTGTTGATTCGCCTGTTCGGCATCGCGCTGCGACTTGCCGACCAGTTCGCGCAACAGTTTCAGCTCTTCCTCATGTCGAGCCGCTGCCCTGGTTTGCTCGCCCTGCAGTTGCTCGAGACGTTTTTCAGCATCGGCGAGCTTGGTACGAAAAGCCTTTTCGCTCTGTTCGCCACTTTGCATCAACGCGCGGTTGCGTTGCTGCAACGCGTCGAGTTCGGCTTTCAGTGGTTCAAGCTCGGATAGTCTTGCCTGCTGTCCGGCGATCTCGCTCTGTGCCTGCTTTTGCTTTTGTTCAGCCGCCTGCGCATCATCACGCATGCGTTGCTTCAGCGCTTCCAGCTCGGTGGAGATCTCGTTGACCTTGCCCTCGCTCACACGTAGCGATTTGGCCTGCTCTTCGCTGGCACTGTTGGCCGCGGCTTCCGCTTGCGACAACTGCTGCTGAAGGACTTTTATTTCGCCGTTGTGACGATCCTCCGTCGCCTTGAACTGCGATTGCAATTGCTGCACGGCCGCCTGAGATTCCTTGAGTTTCTCTTGCGTGCTCTCCAGCTGCTTTAGCCGCTCCTGATAACTTCGAGTCTCTTCAATCGCCTGCTGATAGCGACGGTCACTCTGTTGCGACGCTGCTTCGGCCTGCTTTTGTGTCTCGTCCAATTGCGCCTGCAATTGTGTCAAGCGCTTCTCGCGTTCGGCTATTTCACCGGCGTGCCTATCGCCACTTGCCTTATTCGCGCTTTGCAATTGCACGACACTGGCTTTCGACTCTTCCAGCTGCTTTTGCAGCGGCTCAAGCTCACGCACACGGCCCT
>CAZNIS010000071.1:0-36821 GCA_964573105.1 uncultured Granulosicoccaceae bacterium | reverse complement strand
CACCATGATGTATCTGTTTGTCTTTATTTCAATCCGCGCTCTGCGATTCGAGGCAAGCTACGTCATTCTGGCCGGCATCGTCGCCTGCATCGGCTGGCTGCTGATGGTGATCTACGCGACGATCCAAAGCCCGGAACACGCCGGCATCACCCGCGATTTCGTTCAATACATGACGGACAATCGGATATTGATCGGCGCCGAGATCGACAAGATCATCACGATTGCCGCCGTCACTGCCGTGCTGGCACTGGCGATCACCCGGGCTCGCCGCATGATGATCGATTCGCTGCTCAATCGGGCCACCGCGTCCAACCTGTCGCGCTTTGTGCCCATTCAGGTGGCGCGCCAGATCGAGCGCGAGGGCGAGAGCGAGGCCGGCCAGGTCCAGACCCGCGAGGCGAGCATACTGTTTGTCGATATCGAAGGGTTCACCAGTATGGGCGAGCGCATGGCGCCCGAGCGCCTGATCGCAAGCCTGAACGAGTATTTTGCGCTGGTCGTCGCACCGATTGAAAACAGCGGTGGCACAGTCACGCAGTTTCAGGGCGACGCGATCCTCGCGAGCTTCAATCTGCCGGCCACCGACCCGGATCACGCCTCACGCGCAGTTGAAGCTGGCGTCGGTATCCTGAGTGCGCTGGAAAACCACCAGTTCAGCGATGGTCAGCAATATCGGGTCAGAATCGGCATTAGCACCGGATCGGTCACCGGCGGGTTGGTCGGTGTCACCGATCGGGTGTCGTACACCGTACACGGCGATGCGGTGAATCTGGCGGCGCGCCTTGAACAACTTAATAAAACCATGGGCACGCGTATTCTTATTGCCGCGGCGACGCAGGCCCAATTGCGTGACTTCGGGTGGAATATTCAGCCGGTCGACACGGTCGACATTCGCGGTCGAATGGAAGCCGAGCCCGTCTACACCGTCAATTGGCAGGACTGACGCCGCCAGATCGCTTGTAAAGTGCCCCTTTGGGCTGACCCGACTGGGATTTGAAACGCCGGTGAAACCAGTAGTATTGCGCGACATCATGACTGATGTTGTCCGCGATGATGCTGTTCAGCAACGTCGCCGCCGGCTCGTCATCAAGGGTGGCGATGTCTTCAGGCACCGGTGAAATGCGCAACAGATAGCCGCTGTTATCGGCGCGTCGATGCGTGGCACAGAAAATAGCCGGCGCCCCGGTCAGCCGAATAAACTTGGCCGGTGCGGTGATGGTGGCGGCAGGCTGTGAGAAAAAGGGGGCATAGACCGCACCCTTCTCGCCCATGTCGTGATCCGGCGCAAGCCAGATCGCCCCGCCATCGCGCACGATCTTCACAATCTTGCGCACTTCTCGATTATCTACCACAGACAAGGTCGCCGCCGCCCGGCCCTTCTGCATGACATAGTTGAACATCGGGTTTTTCTGCCGCCGCTGCACGACGTGAAACTGTTGATACGGGTTAATCATCTTCGCGCCAATGTCGAGGCAGGAAAAGTGCGCACCGATCATGATCAATCCCTTGCCCTGCTGCGTCGCCGCCTGAAGATGTTCAAGCCCTTCTACCTGCGTGATCGCCTGAATTTTGTGCGCCGGCGTCCACCAGGACATCGCCGTCTCGATCAGCCCGGCACCCAGATGCCGATAGGCGCGGTGCAGGATATCGTCGCGTTGCTCGGCCGTGCGATCAGGGAAACACAACTTAAGGTTGATCGCAGCGATGCGTCGCCGATTGCGCAACAGCTTGTGCAACAAGCCACCAAAGCCCAAACCGAGACGTATTTTAATCGGGTAAGGAAGTAGATTAACCAGCCACAAAATCGCCAGGCCAATGCCAGGCAACCAGTTGCGAGGTGAGAGCAAAAGTTTGAGAACAGGCGGCAGCATGCAGTGACAGTGCGGAAAAAATCCGGGATCGAGATTATACAAGCTTCGATCCGCCATCGACCTCACCACCTCGACAGGCAAAGCCTCTATAACGGTGACTGTCACCATCTACTCAATCGTGGCAAACTTCTACGTCCATTGCGGCTGAGAGTTCAATCACCCCACGCAGCCGCTTCCACGCCCACAAAAGATTGCCTGCTGTGAATCCAGAGCTTCGCTATCCGAATATCTCAGACCTTGAACGCAAGGCAAAACAACGCATGGCGCACGTCGCGTGGGAATACCTCGCCAGTGGAACAGGTGCCGAGGAGGCGCTGGACCGCAACACCGAGGCGTTCAAACATATCACCCTGACGCCGCGCTTTGTCATCAACCCCGAACCGACCGATACCCGCGTGACACTGTTCGGACAGCAGATGGAGATTCCGTTTGGCGTTGCACCGGTTGGGCTGTCGAGCCTGATGTGGCCGGATGCTGAAGCAATACTTGCGCGTGCGGCGGTAAATGCGGGTTCAGTCTATGGCCTGAGCACAGTGGCAGGTGCAACGATCGAGGATATCGGCAAAATCAGCGGCGATCGCGGCTGGTTTCAACTCTATACGCCACGCGATAAAGCTGTCCGGCACGATCTTCTGGCCCGCGCTCAGGAGGCTGGCTACAGCGCACTGATGGTCACTGTCGACGTGCCGACTGGCAGTCGCCGCGAACGGCAGCGACGCGCCGGTGTCGCCATGCCCCCAGCGGTCACACCGAAACTGATCTTCGATTTGATCACGCATCCGGTCTGGTCACTGGCGACGGCAAAAAACGGCGCGCCGCGGCTAAAAACACTCGAACAATACGCCGCTGCCAGTGATCTAAGTGATGTCACGAGCTTCATCGGTCGCGAGCTGAACAGCCACACCACACCCGACGATCTGGTCGATATACGCGAACACTGGAAGGGGCCGCTACTGGTCAAGGGCGTGATGACTGAAGCTGATGTAGAGCTGTCGTTACAGATCGGGGCCGAAGGCGTGGTGGTGTCCAATCACGGCGGACGGCAGCTGGATATTGCTCCAGCGGCCACCGACGTGCTGCCGGAGCTTGCGCAAATCTGCGCCGGTCGCGCCACCGTCATCTATGACAGTGGCGTGCGAAGCGGTGCTGACATCGTGCGGGCGCTGGCGCTGGGTGCCGATTTCGTGTTGCTTGGCCGCGCGTTCCTGTTTGGAGTCGGTGCGCTGGGTGCCGCTGGTGGCGACCACACCTTCAAGATGCTGCGCGAGGAAGTGATCAACGTGATGGTGCAACTCGGCTGTGACCGCGTGGCAGATCTGCCGAGCTTTCTCTCAAAATAAACCCATAGAAAACGACACTATGCCATTCGACAACCGCATCACTCGCCTGCTGAATGTAGAGATTCCACTGCTGCAGGCGCCGATGGGCTGGATCGCGCGTGCACCACTGGCCTCAGCCGTATCAAATGCCGGCGCCATGGGCATCATCGAGACCTCCTCTGGACAGCTCGATGAAATTCGCGACGAAATTCGCCGCACGCGCGAGCTGACCGATAAGCCCTTTGGTGTCAACATCGCTCAGGCCTTTGTGCGCGACCCGGGCATCGTCGATTTTGTTATCGATCAGGGCGTACGCTTTGTCACCACTTCGGCTGGCAACCCGGAAAAATACACCGCCAAACTCAAGGCAGCCGGCCTGACCGTTTTCCACGTGGTACCGAGTCTCGCCGCCGCGTTAAAAGCGGTTGAATGCGGCGTTGACGGTCTGGTCGTTGAAGGTGGCGAGGGCGGCGGCTTCAAAAACCCGCGCGAAGTATCGACCATGGTGTTGTTGCCACTGATCCGCTCGAAAGTCGATGTACCGATCATCGCGGCGGGCGGATTCATCGACGGCGCCAGCATGGCCGCCGGCTTCGCACTCGGTGCCGAGGCGATACAATTGGGTACGCGCATGGTGTCCAGCACAGAGAGCCCAGTGCATCAAAACTGGAAGGATGCGATCGTCAATGCCGCTGAGACCGACACTGTATTCCTGAATCGCAAACACTCACCGGCCCTGCGCGCGCTGCGCACTGAAAAAACCAGTCGGCTGGAAAATGATCCGGATACCAATGCGCTCGGCGAATTCAAACAACTGCAGTCGCTCTATTTCGACGGCGACATGGAGGCGAGCATTGCACTGACCGGCCAGGTTTGCGGGCGAATCGATTCGGTGCGACCGGTGGCTGAGATCATCGATGAAGTGCAGCGTGAGTTTTTCGCGACCGTCAATCAATTGGGCCAGCAATACCGGAGTTGACCCGCTGGCCGATCAATTTCCGGTTGGCGCCGGATGGGGTTTGGAGAAGGTAAACGCCTGTACGCTCGCGCCATTTTCTTCCAGATATTGCAGCCGGGATTTTGCCTCGTGTAAATCCGGCTGATGCCTTGCAGCGATCCACCACATTGCCTGAAACACACCTTCCGGCTTGTGAAACCACTCGCTGCGTGCGCGTATCAGCTCAAGGTGGGTTGTCTTATAGACAAAGGTTTTCAGCGACTCGATATCGCGCCAGACGCTCAAGTTGATAATCAGACGCGGATCGTCAAAAGCTTTGATCGACGTGGCGTCGCCGTCGTCAGTTTGCAGGCGCCAGACAAAGCCCGGTGCATGATCGGCCAGCGTATTGATCTCGTCGAGGCGATCGACAAACCCCTGCAACAAGGGTGAATCGAGTTCATCACGCGCACGCGCGATATTCACCTGCGCCAGTTGCCATTGTTTCATCGTCTTGCCCAGCGTTTCATCTTGACAGCCCTGGATCCTCTAGCCCATTCAATTCACAAGCTGCCGTATGAGATCTTTAACTGCGTTGCTGAGTAACACGGCCTGTTCACTCAAAATTGGAACAGCAGATATTTCCGGGCTGAATAGTATTCCCCCCAAAAAGCCTAATAACAGGGTGCTAACCAGCGATGCGGTAAAAAGGCCGGCAAACAGCCAGACAACAATGACGCCGTACTTCCAATACTCGGGCGCCAGATATTTGCTGACATTCACCGTCGGCGCACTAATTTCCAGCGCGCCTGACTCCTGCGACGGGCTTTTTTCAACGAACGACGTCGCCAAATCAAACACACCTTCACGGATCTTCAGAATGCCATCCAGGTTCTGGGACAGCACAAATCCGAATGCAAGCGTAACGATAAAAATAATCGGGCGGAGGATAAACATTGGACTTCCTGGTTATTTTACTTAAAGAACTATCGGCCACAACCGGCGAGGCACCGGATTATAGCCCACTTAATCCAGGCTCTTCTGCCTAAAAAAACTTGCCTGTTTTATTTATTGAGCGCCTAAAAAAGTAAGATATCTCAGGCTCACTGGCAGCCAACACATGGAAGCTAAAACACCAGCGCCTTAAGGCCGAACACAAACGCTTTTCCAACCTGCGGCTGCCGGACAGGGTAAACTACACGCCCGCCACGCACAAACGCATCCATCTCGCACTCGCGGCCATGCAGCGCCAACTCAGCGCCGGGTGAAAAGACGGCAGTGCCGGCCTTTCGCTACTTGCCTGAACACGCTGTTGACACGAATGAATCGTACACTCGCAATGTTTGCCAGTATCAACCCGGCGATTCAGGGCATGGTGCTGGCTGCGATGGCCGGCTTTACCTTCGCGCTGCTCAATACCGTGATGCGAAAATTGAGCCTCGAAATGTCGTCTGCACAGGCCTTGTTTCTACGCTACGGATTCGGTCTGGTTGTAATGTTGCCGATCATCTTGCAGCAAGGCATGGGCGGATATAAAACCAACGCGTTGCGTCTGCAGTTATCCCGGGGGCTGATTCATACGGTCGGACTGATGGTGTGGATCAGCGCGCTGCCGCAGCTGCCTCTGCCCTACACCACCGCGCTCGGATTTACTCAGCCGATTTTTATTATGCTGGGTGCCGCCTTGTTTCTTGGCGAAACAATGCGTGGCCCACGCTGGATTGCAACTTGCCTCGGATTCCTGGGGGTAATCATTATTGTCGGCCCGCGTATGCAGGGAACCGGCACTGATCTGCACTACAGCCTCGTGATGTTGTCATCCGCCCCTCTGTTCGCCGGATCCTTTTTACTGGCCAAGGTGCTGACCCGCCATGATGCACCGACCGTCATTGTTTGCTGGCAGGCACTAACCGTTACCCTGTTCACGCTGCCATTAGCCGCTCTTGACTGGCAGGCACCGACGACGGCCCAGTGGTTCTGGTTCCTGCTGAGCGGCTGCCTTGGCAGCCTCGGCCACTGGTTCCTGACCCGAGCCTATGCGGTTGCGGATATCTCGACCGCGCAGCCGGTTAAGTTCCTCGATCTCGTGTGGACCTCAATGCTCGGTTACCTGGTTTTCAGCGATGTTCCGTCGCCCACAACATTTGCCGGCGGCGCGGTAATTGTTGCCGCAACATTCTGGATCGCCCGCCACGAAAGACGCCAAAAACAGGAATGACCGTAGCTGATCAGAATACCGCCCCGGTCGCGTACAATACGTCAGACGGTTGCGCGCGGATAACTGCGTGGCACCAACTGATTCAAAACGGGAGACAAACATGAAAGCATTGGTGTGCAAAAAGCACGGGTTACCAGATACACTGGTTTATGAAGACGTAAGCGATCCGCAACCTGCCGCCGATGAAGTCGTCATCGACATGCGCGCAGCAGGCGTCAACTTTCCCGATGTTTTGATTATTCAGAACAAATACCAGTTCAAGCCCGACCTACCGTTTTCCCCTGGCGCCGAGCTCGCCGGCGTCATTTCCGCCATTGGCGCCGATGTCAGCAACTGCAAAGTGGGCGACCGGGTAATCGGTTCAAGCGGTCATGGCGCGTTTGCCGAAAAAGTGCGTGTACCTGCGCAAAAAGTTATCCCGATTCCCGACGACATCCCATTCGATACTGCTGCTGCCTTTACCCTTACATACGGCACCTCATATCACGCCCTGGTCGACCGGGCCGCACTTGCGGCCGGCGATACTCTGCTCGTTCTCGGCGCCGCCGGCGGTGTCGGCCTGGCTGCCATCGAAATAGGCAAAGCCATGGGTGCGACCGTTATTGCAGCCGCGTCAACCGACGAGAAACTGAAGATTTGTCAAGAACACGGCGCGGATCATTTGGTGAACTATGGCGGCCTCGATGGCAAGGCACTGCGCGCAGCACTCAAGGAAGTCAACAACGGCACCGCGCCCGACGTCGTTTACGATCCGGTCGGTGGCGAGTTAGCGGATCCTGTGTTCCGTAGCATCGCCTGGCGCGGTCGCTACCTGGTCGTGGGTTTTGCCGGCGGCAGCATACCGGCTCTGCCGTGGAACCTGGCGCTGCTTAAAGGCGCATCAATCGTTGGGGTGTTTTGGGGCAACTACACAGCGCGGGAACAAGACAACTTCGCGGCAGACATTAAAACCATGTTTGCAATGATCGCAGATGGCAAGCTTCGACCTCATATTTCGGCTGCCTATAAGCTCGCCGACGGTGCGCAGGCGTTAAACGATATGATGAATCGAAAGGTGACTGGAAAAGTTATCATCACGCCGTAGACGATGGCAGGACATACTTTGCTAAAGCCAAACACCTGCTTACCGAAATGGTGGCTGAGTCTTTTCGCTATGAATTTGAGCCAATTGTTCAAATGAATCCTGAAGATTCTCCCGAGTTACAATCGCAGCCCCAACACAGGGCACAGCAGCGGTGTACGGTTTTTGCGCAATCACGATGAGCAGCTATAGTGCGACAATCCACCGACCTCAAAGAACTCAGCTGGTTTGGGCCTGTAGTATTTCTCCTCCACGTTCTTTGACTGCTCGGCATATGGCTGCGTCATGACTTCCTGCAACTCCTGAACCAGTGCATAGTTTCCCTGGGCCGCTTGCTCATAGGCTGGCACAACCATCCATCCGCGCAAACTGTATTTCGGGTTAACGAGTTTCATCTGCTGACTGATCTCTTCTCGAGAGCGAGAAGCAGTGGCATTAACACCTGTTGTACTACTGATGAGCGATTTCCATTTATCCAGCCACTGCGACCACCGCGCGTCCATCCCTTCAGGGTCTGAGTAATAGGTCGGGTGCGTTGATGCCATGGAGTGCTTTGCTTCTGAGTAAAAGCTTTTCTTGAGTGAACCAATATCCTCAGGTAGCGCCGAGAGTTCGCGGAAGAAGATGGTGTAATCGACGGGAGTTTGTACCATGAGTGTTATCAGTTCACTGAACAGCGCCTCGTGAAAATTGTTAAGTCCGAGCTTGGCTGCCCACATTTTTTCCATCTGCTCTTGCATTACTTCTGAAAAACCATTTGCAATCTCTTCAAGCTGGCGCAGATAGCCCTGATCCGACGCTAGCAACACGCCCAGCGCCGTCACAAACATCTGGAAGTTTCGATCCGCTGCCAGGGGTTGGTACAGAAAACCAAAGTGCCGCCCGCCTCTCGACCAGGGCTGGTATTCCGGATTGAACTCGTCACAAAATCCGAATGGCCCGTAGTCGAGTGTGAAACCACCCGCCGCGCAGTTGTCGCTATTGAAGTTGCCCTGGCAGTAGCCGACGCGAATCCAGTTCGCTACAAGTGATGTCAGGCGAGTACGGTACTCACGCGCAAGCAAAACCACTTTTTCGGGGGTGCTCAGTTTGTTATCGATAACGTCACCATACTCGCGATCGATCAGGTGCAAGACAATTTTCAGAAGTTCCTCCATCGCTTTCGGGTGTTCTTGCTTGCGGGCACGGCGACTGAAGAGTTCGAGTTGACCTACCCGAATGAACGACGGCGCGACTCGCGTCGTGATCGCGACTGGCTCCGATACCAGCATGTCGGGATCGATCGAGTGTGAGCCCTCCGTGTACCACGGCCGTTTGACCTTCTCTGATTTAGACACGTATAAACTCAACGACCGTGACGTTGGTACACCAAGCGCATGCATGTGCTCCTGTGCCAGAAACTCGCGAACACTCGACCGCAGGACAGCGCGGCCATCCGCGCCACGGCAGTATGGCGTAGGGCCACCACCTTTCAACTGCATTTCCCAACGTCGACCATTGATGACGGCCTCAAGCACGGAAACTGCCCGACCATCGCCGTATCCGTTGCCGGTTTGGAACGGGCACTGCTGAGTGTATTCAGTACCAAAGATGGACAATGAGTACCCACAGGCCCAGCCAACCCTTCGCATTGGCGCCGGTACTTGCGAGATATCGCCGGAGAACATGCGGATAAAGTCGGCCGATTGCGCTATCTCGTCGGTAAAGCCAAGCTCGCGAAATAGGGCTCTGCTATGCGCGACGTAGGCAGGCTCCTCGATAGCTGTGGGATTGACGGGGACATAGTGGCCGGTGAACACTTGTCGTGGCGTGTGGTCGACACCGTCTACACTCGCTTGCGGATCGCAATTGAGCGTGTCGACCAGCGAGTAGCTCGCCAAGCTTGCCAGATCGTCGAGCGTCTCAACGGCTGGTGAGAATTTCTTATGCGGTCGATTTGTCATAGTATTTTCGTGATTAAAAACCACAGCCGGGATCACCTGAATGCTTAGTTTGAACAGGAGGCTCGATTGCTTCTGAATGCTGGTGCTAATGTGGTCGCGCCCACCGGAGGGATTCCCATGTTGCTGCTTACCGCACAACTCGGAGTAAAAAACTGACGGTGCGCTTTCAAAGGACGGCATTTTGTGGGCCGCACCATACCGTGTAGCCACCGTGGATTCGGTATGCCCATTGGTTTCGGTATCAATGATCTCGGCTGCGCTGCAAAGGCGCTCTCACCGGTAGCACGCCAGTAGCCTTGCCTCGGTTCAATGTTGTCAGCAGCGCCAATGCCTCGACACTGTTCGCCATCATAAGACCATAGTGTGTCGTAGACAATGCTGGCCTCCCCGGCTTCTGCTGGTGTACATCCACGCGAGCCATCCGCACACGCCTCACCGGCACTCGACACGATCGCATATTGCATACACCATAATCGCGATGGAAAGGGTTGCCCGGAATCTGCCACCGCCTACCAGACTGATCGCTGTGCAGCTGTCGCTCAAAACGGCCAATCTTCGGCTTAAGTAATCAACACCCTAAGATACAAACAATTGTTGCAGCTGTTTATTTGTTATGTACTGACGCCAAATTATCTGTTATTGTCATGACATATAAACCTCCAGCGCCGGCAAACAACAGCGCCAGCCTGGATCTGCGCCGCCTCTACCCGCTCACAGAGACATTCGACCGTGACCACCAGAAACCATGCGTTCTTCCACGCCATGCTGCTCACCACCCTGGTGCTGGGCTTCGCCAGCAATCGCATTGCACAGGCGCAAACCAACAATTGCAGCTACGAGGACGCCGCACTGTTCGACGGCTGGGGCTGGGATCCGGTGGCTCGCCAGAGCTGCCCGCCGCTTGAGGCACCTGCCACCACCGATGATGGCTGCGACTACTCCAGTGCCGATCTCTACGATGGCTGGGGCTGGAATCCAGAGACTCGGCAGAGTTGTCCGCCGATCGATACACCGGCTACGCCAACGCCGACTACACCGTCTACACCAGACAGTCTGTGTGACTATCGGGATGCCGCCATAAATGGTGGCTGGGGCTGGAATGCCACTGACCGGGTCGCCTGCCCGCCGCTAACGGGCGGCACCACGCCAACCAGCGGCAATGACACCACAACACCAGTGTGCAGCTCCGCGCTGCTCGACCCGGACGGTGATGGCTTTGGCTGGGAGAACAATGCCACTTGCATCGTGGTGGCTACAGACAGCAATCCCCCCACCACCACTGAACGCCCAACCTGTGCCAGTGAAAACTCAGACCCCGATGGCGACGGCTTTGGCTGGGAAAACGGGGCGACCTGCGTTGTTGGTGAGACTACCAGCCCTGTCGCTATGTCACCGTCAGGCGCGATTAGCACGGGCACACCGACCTACAGCTGGCCTGCCAACAGCCGCGCCGATCTCTATCGACTGGTGGTCTCCGACAGCGCCGGCAATGGATTCACGCATGAAATTGACCCGTTGAGCGCCGGCTGTCAAAGTGGCGATGGCACCTGCAGTGCGCAGCCGGATCTGGCCTATTACGACAATACGCTGAACTGGAAAATCCAATCGATCAGCGCCGGCGACACGATCGCGACTTCTGCCAGCGTGAATTTCAGCACCCCGATCTCACTCGATGTACAACCCATCACTTCAAACCCGGACGCCTGTGAGGCCTACCCGTCGGTCGTCTACGGCAATTTCGTCGCAATCAACAATATCTGGAATGCGCGCTCGATGTATCGCGACGGCTGGTCACAAACCATCCGTGTAGACCAGGCACTGAACCAATCGCCAGTCGCATCGTGGCGTTACGACTGGCTGGCTGAATCAGACGGCGGCATCTACGATGTCAAAGCCTATCCGGAAGTGATTTACGGCAACAAACTCGGTGTGCATGTATCCGGCACAAAGGAAGAGACCGGCTTGCCGGCCAAAGTCGGCGAGCTGGAAGAATTTCGCGTTGATTTCAGCTTCAGCGATCAGGGTGCCGCGGAGCGCAATGTTGCACTGGAATCCTTTTTTCACGAAACCTGCGATATCACAGGCCCGTGCGACACCTACGACAACCGCATCTTTGAAATGATGATCTGGGTCAGCAACCCGAGCGTACGCACTCCCGGCGATCTGACGCTCACCGGTGTCATGATCGACAATCGGCTGTGGAACGTTTACACCAAACCACGAAGCAATAGCAAATACATCGCGTTCACCGCACAAACGCCTTTCAACAGCGGCACGATAAACTGGAACCGATTCGTCGAGTGGACCGCCAACTGGACGCGTGAGAACAGCGAGACGCGCAACATCAATGTGCTGGAGCCCCACTACTGCATGGGTGCAATCGAAATCGGCACCGAGGTGTGGAATGGCAGTGGCACGTTTTCTCTGGACAGCTATCGTATCACCCGGGAGTGATCCCGGGTGTCCAGCAGCGCTAACCACTGCTGGATACCGTGGCGAGCACGGTATGGTGGCTCAGTTTATTCGTTGTGACCGGTCAGCCCGCCGCATCCAGCACGTGGCGCGCGCCCTTCTCTGCTATCATCAGCGTGGGTGCATTGGTGTTGGCTGAGGTAATCTTCGGCATGACTGAGGCGTCGATCACGCGCAGGCCCTGCACGCCGTGCACACGCAGCTGCGAATCGACCACGGCGCTTGAGTCGCTACCCATTTTACAACTGCCGGTCATATGGAAAACGGTGCCACCGTGGCGCGCGATCTGATCGCCGATATCCTCATCGCTTTGATATTGCGCGCCCGGCAGCATCTCCCGATCCCACAAATCGCGAAATGCCGGTTGTTGAAAAATGTTGCGCGTGATCTTCAATCCTTCGATCATCGTCTGCCGATCAATTTCCTCTGACAGATAATTGGGTACGATTTTCGGCTGTACCAGTGGATCATTTGACTGGATAGTGACGCTGCCGCGCGATGCCGGATGGCATTGCCAGAACGAGGCGGTAAAGCCGGAATATTTATGCAGCGGCGTGCCGGGCTTATCCACCGATAGCGGCATCACATTAAACTGAATATCCGGCCGGCCATCCTTTGCCAATGGCGTACAGGCGCCACCACCCACCTGCCCGGCACCAACCGTTAACGCACCTCTGGCATGACGCAACCATTGCCAACCCATGTTCATCAGTGCCAGTGGATTGCGCACCTGATTATTGAGCGAGCGTTTGTCGAGCATGCGCACCAGCACTCGTATCTGATAGTGATCCTGCAGATTACTGCCAACGCCTGGCAGATCGGCCACTACATCGACGCCGTGCTGCTGCAACAACGCACCCGGACCTACACCCGACAGTTGCAGAATCTGCGGCGACTGAATTGCCCCACCGCACAAGATGGTCTCACGCTGCGCACGCGCATGATAAACCTGCCCCTGCTGCTGCCATTCCACACCGGTCGCGCGCGCGCCGTCAAACTGGATTCGATTGACCATCGCGCCGGTGATAACGGTTAAATTGGCGCGTTGCATCGCGGGTTTTAGAAAAGCCACATGAGCACTGCAACGCCAGCGACCGGAGATGCTCAGTTGATAGCGCCCCACGCCGTAGGTACTGGCCGCATTAAAATCATCGTTGGCCGGCAAGCCGGTTTGCTCGGCCGCCTGCAGCCAGGCCTGACAATGTGGATGATCCTGGCGCAGTGGCGACACCTGCATCTCACCAAAGCTGCCGCGGTATTGATCTTCGCTGTGCTGCCAGTTTTCAATTCTGCGAAAATGCGGCAGCACCTCGCTAAACTGCCAGCCGTCCGCGCCCATCGCCTGCCAGTCGTCAAAGTCCTGTTGCTGGCCGCGAATAAATATCAGCCCGTTGATCGCGCTTGAGCCACCCAGTCCACGCCCGCGCGGACACAGAATATTGCGTTGCGCATTGTATTCGCCTGGCTCGGTATCGAACACGCGGGAGAATCGCGGATCGTAGATCGACTTGAAATAGCCAACCGGCAAACTGAGCCACAGGTTGCGACGCGCCCCGCCTGCCTCCAGCAACAAAACGCGATTGGCAGGATTTTCAGATAGTCGATTCGCGACGACACAGCCGGCAGAGCCTGCGCCAACAATGATGTAGTCGTATTCCTGGTCTGACATAGCTTTCCGCGTATCGATTGACGCCCGATAGTAACCCAGTGGCCGCAATGGTTGCTGTATCCGCGCGGATAAATCGCCGTTCTGACTGTGTGGCGCACGCACGGGCCATGTCTGCGCGGACTGAAATGTTGTACGCATTTTAGTTTTCTAGAAGCAATAATCAATAACGATTAGTTATTTCATCTTCGCAGCCAACCTCCTTCTGCAACCAGGTGCGACATCAGTCAGTGCATATCAACCTGCCACGATTGAAACGACCGCTGATATCTGTGCTGGATACCGCTTCTCAACTTCAGTTATGATTAATTCTCTGAGTCGTCGCACAGACGTCTGAGAGCTCGGAGGAAAAATTGAATAGTTACCGGTTCATGGTCAACTGCCTGGTACGGCTCAATACCGGGTTGCTGTTTGTCTGCAAATATCTGGTGATGATTTTGGTTGCCGTCATTGCGATAGTGCTGATCGCCGCGGTGGTCTATCGCTACGGATTAAACAGTGCCATCTCGTGGGCAGAGGAATTCAGCAAGTACCTGATGGTCTGGCTTACTTTTCTGGGTACACCCATCGCGCTGCGCCATTTCGGCCATATCAACATCGATCTTCTGGTCAAAATTCTTCCCCCACGCCTGCAACAGCTGATGTATTTCGTCGTCAGCCTGATCATCTGTTTCACCATGAGTATCGTGTTTCTGAAAGGTGTCAGCTTTGCTGAACTCGGTGCGCGTCAGGTGGCCTCAAGCTTCAACGTCTCGATGTTCTATATGTACGTCGCGGTACCCATCGGCTCGGCACTGACCTTCCTTGTCGCACTCGAGCAGGCACTGTTGGCATTGAGTGGTATCGCCGATCCGGACAAAGGCCTGATCGTCAGCGAGCCTGAAGCGGACGCCGCGGTATGAACCATCTCATCAGCCAGCGGGCACACTCATGGCGCTGACATTTTTCTATTTGCTGCTGGCGTTGATGATCATCGGTGTGCCGATCGTCTTCGCGCTGATTTTCGCGCCTATCGTCGGCGTCTGGCTCGACGACAAAACCGTATTTCTCAGCATGATGCCGCAGCGTATTTTCGGCGGTATCAACCAGTTTCCGTTGCTGGCGATCCCGATGTTCATTCTCGCCGGCGAGGTTATGAACCGCGGCGGTATCACAGTGCGGCTGGTCAACTTTGCGAAAACCCTGGTCGGGCATTTTCGCGGAGGGCTTGCGCACGTTAATATCGTATCCAGCCTGATGTTTGCCGGCCTGTCCGGATCGGCCGTGGCAGACACCTCGGCGCTGGGCTCGATGCTGATTCCAGCCATGGAAAAGGATGGTTATACCCGTCGCTTTGCTGCTGCAGTCACCGCCGCCTCGTCGGTGATCGGCCCCGTCATTCCGCCATCGATCATCATGGTGGTGTATGCCTACATCATGGGCGTTTCTGTGGGTGGACTGTTCGCTGCAGGCTTCGTCCCGGGCGCGATGATGGGCATCGGACTGATGACGGTCAACGCCTTTATCTCACACAAGCGTCAGTACCCGCGCGCGGCCGAACGCGCGCCAATGAAAGAAGTCCGGCAAAATTTTATCAGCGCGTTCTTCCCACTGATGACACCGGTCATCATTCTCGGCGGCATCCTGTCCGGCATTTTCACCCCCACAGAAGCAGCCGCCGCAGCCGTCGCCTATGCCGTACTGCTAAGCCTTTTTATCACACGCACGTTGCCGCTTCGCGAAATTCCCGAGATGCTCTACCGCGCGGGGCTGACATCAGCCAGCATTCTGCTGGTGATCGGTGCTGCGACCGTATTCGGTTGGGTTACATCGCTGTCCGGAGTGCCTGGTGTCGTCACTGGCCTGCTCACCTCAATCAGCGACAATCCGCTGGTGGTGCTGTTGTGCGTGAACATTCTGCTTTTTATCGTCGGCATGTTTTTCGACGCCGGCCCGGCCATTTTGATTCTGGGGCCACTGCTCGCGCCCACCCTGACAAGCCTGGGAATCGAGCCGCTGCACTTTGCCATCATCATGTGCGTCAACCTGACTGTTGGCCTGGCTACTCCACCCATGGGGCTGGTGCTATTTGTCGCATCGAGCATTGGCAAAGTTTCAATCGTCGATATCACTAAAGAACTCTGGCCGTTTCTATTGATGCACGCCGCCATCATTCTAATGATCACCTACATTCCCGCCCTCACACTGACACTGCCCAGGCTATTGGGCCTAGGTGTCTAATGTGAACTGGAATAACGCGTTAACCCATACAGGAGAGGAAACATGTTCAAAAAACTTGTAGCAAATGTAGCTGTCGCCTCGGCACTGGCAATCGGATCAGTCGCCGCACTGATGCCAGTGACTGCTAACAGCGCAGATTTCGTCCTCAAGTACGGACACCCCGGTCCCGTCGGACCCGACTCTGACGACGACGTCGCCGGTCAGTTCCTGAAGTTCTTTCTCGAAGCCCGCTCCAACGGTCGTATTGAAGTCCAGATCTTCCCGGGCTCGCAGCTCGGCAACTTTCGCGAAATGGTAGAACAGGTCAACGCCGGTACACTGGAAGTCGCCCACTCGGCACTCGGCGGCCTGGTCGGATTCATGCCGGAACTACAAGTTATCGAACTGCCCTACGTGATTCGCGACGACGCGGTAGCCGAGTGCATGCTCAACGGTCCGTTTTTCGATGAAGCCCGTCAGGCTTTCCTTGAAAAATCCGGTAACGTCAACCTGCTTGGCGTTGGCAACACCGGCCGCTTTCGCAACTTTTTCACCAAGGATGCACTGGTTAAACAGGCCGATGATCTGAAAGGTGTGAAAATGCGCGTCATCAACTCTCAGCTACCCGTCGAGATGATGAAATTCTATGGCGCGAACCCTACGCCCGTCGCCTGGGGCGAGCTATATACCTCGCTGGCAACCGGCGTGGTCGAAGGCACTAAAAACGCGGTAACCGACATCATTCCCAACAAAATGCACGAGGTCGTGAAGTACGCCACTGTCGACGAGCACGCTTACCTCTATGGCTTCATGGCCGTCAGCCAAAGCTTTCTCGATTCAATGCCCGATGACCTGAAAGCACTGACCGTCAGCGGCATCAAGCAAATGGCCGATGTACAACTGCAGTTCAACAAAGGTGCCGAAGCACGTCAGAGTGCTGCCTTCCTCGAAGCCGGTGGTGAGATCTACGTGCCAACCGAAGAGGACATGAAAACTTTCCGCGCAGTAAAAGAGCCGATGAAAGAGTGGTACGTCAAACAGTACGGCGATGAGTGGTACAACAAGTACGCCGATGCTGCAACAGCCTGCGAGGAGCAGGTCGATGCGCGTATTGGCGCAATTGGCGGTTAAAATCGTTCAGTACTGCAATCACTTGCCGGACTATCCGGCAAGTGACTATAGTTAGCAAGGCAATCCTCAAACTACCTGCAGGAGCCTTCCCGCGCTGATATCGCTGCGGCGACTACTGGATTCGAGTCCACTCCTGTGCCTGCCCGGTATCCTCTGCTACCACAACGAGCCGATCGGCACTGGACTCAAACACATTGAGTTTAGTGGTACGCCCTTTGGTCAGGCTTGCGACCAGACTTTGCGCAAATGCGGCCACCTGATTGCCGGACGTCTCCTTCATCGATTCGATTGTTGTCGTGATGTGCTCGCCAGTAATCTGCCAGGTCCCAGCCATTTCAAACACCATTTGCCCACCGTCAGCCGAGCTCTGACTAGTCCCACTCATCGTCCCGTCTGCGTTTAGCGTAAATTCAGAGCTACCGGTTTCTTCCCCCTTCACCGGGTTTAAAATGCGCGTACGCCAGGTACCCAAAATCATGCTGTCTTGAACCGCGGCGATATTGTCCGCGCCGCCGTAATCTGCACGCTTTGGCGCACCGACGGCGCAGGCGTATAAGACAGATGTACAACAAACCGCCAGCATTACACGACTAAATCCTTTCATTATATCTCCCTATAGTAACGGCAAAAGCACCGGTAAACGAACTATACACGGATGACCCTGCACTGGAAATACTCGCGACCCATGCGATTGCTTAACATCCGATGAAAGACGAATGTCCGCTACTCGTGCGATCGCCTACCAGAATGCGACTAGCCAACAATATATTGTAGTCACTAGTGCCATTGGCGTCACGCAAGGGAAACATGTACTACTCACAAGACCACTACGACATCCGCCTGGAATGGGGTTCCAAAGGTATCGAAGCCCTCGCGCAAAGCGTACAAGCGATCGTGATAGTAGATGTCTTGTCGTTTACTACATGCGTAGATATTTGCCTGCAGAGAGCAGCGACGGTATTTCCGTTTCCATGGAAAGGCGCCCAGGCCGAGCAATTTGCAAAGCAAAAGAACGCGACACTGGCTTCCAGCCGCTTCCGGTTCAACGAGGGATACAGCCTGGCTCCATCCTCATTGATTTCAATTCCGGAAAATTTCCGCCTGGTGCTGCCCTCCCCAAATGGTTCAACCCTCACACTGGAAGCAGCCATACATACCACCACCTACGCCGGCTGCCTCAGGAACGCAAAGGCACTAGGCCACCATTTATCATACAGACACACGCGAATTGCCGTCATCCCGTCCGGCGAGCGATGGCCAGATGGCCACCTCCGCCCGGCCATAGAAGATCTAATCGGCGCAGGTGCTATCATTTCTCACCTGAGTGGCAGCAAGTCGCCAGAGGCAAAAATAGCAGAGGCGACCTACCATTCCTGCGACAGTGTCGCGCAATCCATCAATGCATGCGCTTCCGGCCGCGAGTTACACGAGCGAGGGTTTGGAGAAGATATCCAGCTCGCTGCCGACGAAAACTGCAGCACCACCGTACCATTGTTTTTAGATGGCGCATACATCGACCAGGCACCAGCCACCTAAAGAGATTCAAACGCGAATCATTTCCAAACATGGACACCCATTTTTTACCATGGACACCCATAGTATGCCTCTTCCAAACATAGATCCAAACATAGACACCCAATCCTTTTCTCGCATATCACCTCAAACTTTGTTATAACTGGTATTCGTAATTCGCAGTAGAAGTAAAGAGGTAACCGATGACCCGGGCAAGAAAAACGCTGATTGCACTCGACGCGACTCCCTACTATCACATCTGTGTTCGCGCAGTCCGGCGATCGTTCCTATGTGGCAAGGACAAACTCACTGGCCGGAACTTTGATCATCGAAAACAGTGGCTTGAAGACGAAATGCTCCGATTGAGTGACGTCTTCGCAATTGACGTAACCGCCTACGCGATACTGTCCAACCACTATCACGTAATCCTGCACGTAGATAAACAACGCACTGCCAACTGGGGTGCATCGGAAGTAGATCCAAACATAGACACCCAATCCTTTTCTCGCATATCACCTCAAACTTTGTTATAACTGGTATTCGTAATTCGCAGTAGAAGTAAAGAGGTAACCGATGACCCGGGCAAGAAAAACGCTGATTGCACTCGACGCGACTCCCTACTATCACATCTGTGTTCGCGCAGTCCGGCGATCGTTCCTATGTGGCAAGGACAAACTCACTGGCCGGAACTTTGATCATCGAAAACAGTGGCTTGAAGACGAAATGCTCCGATTGAGTGACGTCTTCGCAATTGACGTAACCGCCTACGCGATACTGTCCAACCACTATCATGTAATCCTGCACGTAGATAAACAACGCACTGCCAACTGGGGTGCATCGGAAGTCGTTAGGCGCTGGCATTGTCTTTTCAAGGGAACACCTCAGAGCCAGGCCTTTGCCAATGGCGAAATCCTGGAAGGTGCCCACCGCATGTTGCTAGACAGCCAGATCTCCACCTGGACCCAGCGGCTTATGGACATCAGTTGGTTTATGCGAGTAATAAACGAAAAGATCGCTCGTATGGCCAATGCAGAAGATGGTTGCACCGGACGCTTCTGGGAGGGACGTTTCAAGAGCCAGGCACTTCTGGACGAAAAGGCACTGCTTGCCTGTATGACGTACGTTGACCTCAACCCTATCCGGGCAAAAATAGCAAAGTCACCGGAAGCATCCTTACATACATCTGTAAAACGCCGCATCGAAGCCGCCCGTTCAAAGGGGCGAGTCACAGATGTGCTGGCGAAACAACCAAAACAGCTTCAGCCTTTTGCTGGCAACCCGAGTCAAGACATGTCACCCGGCTTGCCCTTCAGATTGACAGACTATCTGGAGTTAGTCGACTGGACGGGAAGACAGATCCGAGATACCAATCGAGGACAGATCGATAGCCAGGCCCCTCCGATACTGCAGCGACTGGACCTGAATACTGAGCACTGGCTCTTTCTGACACAACATTTCCAGAGCAGTTTCAAATCGTTAGCAGGCCCGGTGATTCAGTTGCGCGCAGCCTGTCGGCATCTTGGCTGGAAGAAATGTCACAGCTTGTCGATGAGTCGAGCGCTATTTGGTTGAGCAGCTTATCGAGATCTCTCCTCGGACATTGCGATTCTAGCATTCACTTCTATCCAGAAATTGATGTTCCAGTTTTCAGCGCTCGGATGCGGCGATGTCTGTTTCTACCCACATTCAAGAAATAAGTTCTCTGGGCCCAATTCGTTTCCAACCCCAGCCAAAACAATGGGTGTCCTTGTTTACAATTGCTTTTTCATACGACACAGTGGCATACGAAAAATACTCAAAGATGCAGTAATGAGCGCCCCATCTTTAATCGCCATTGGTAATTACTTACGAACATAAGATTGGATGTCCCAGTTTAAACTCACTCCTTGGAATGATTGGATG
The DNA here is from genome assembly GCA_964573105.1 of uncultured Granulosicoccaceae bacterium. Lineage (GTDB taxonomy): Bacteria > Pseudomonadota > Gammaproteobacteria > Granulosicoccales > Granulosicoccaceae > CAKZSB01. Next base: position 16,570 of record CAZNIS010000071.1, on the reverse strand, counting down.
TCCTTGTTTGAAGACGGTGCGACTGCTTAGAACAGCGTGTCAGGATTGATCAGGCAACTGGTTGGATACCTCAAATGATGCGACAACTGCTAATCGCGTGCTGTCTTCGAACAGGGGCCACGAGGCATTCGACGTCCGCAATCCAGCGCCTTAAATTGAAGCGCTGGGGATGCACGCGCTAGCGGCTACCTTCCCGATGCTGGCCTTTCGCCGGACTGCCAGGTGGCGACATCATCGCTCGCTCAGCGTGTCGACAGGCTTGCACGAATCCCTGCGTGACCAAACTGCTTTCAAGTCGCCACTTTAGAATCTCATCCACAAGCCACGCTCGCGTTTGCGCATATTGCGGTTGGTGCCACAGGTTGTTCTGTTCGTTGGGGTCTTTATCCAGATCGAACAGTTGACCCTCTTCGGAGTCGACAAAATGCACGAGCTTCATCTGCCCGTCGCGGATCATGGTCATGAAACGCGTGCCGGTCAGCAGAGCATCGTTGGAGTGCTCGGCGTAGACGCGTCGGCGGGGAATATCGACACTGCCACCAAAGTACGGCTGCAGTGATGTTGCCTCCATCCAGTCCGGTGGAGCGATACCTGCGAATTCAAGAATCGTAGGTCCAAGGTCAAACAGAGCCACCAGGTCCGTCACACGTTTGCCCTGTGGTATACGGCCGGGCCAGGCGATCATCGCCGGCACATGCACCGTCTGCTGGTACATGTTCCACTTTTGTGAGTGGCCGTGATCGCCCAGACAATCGCCGTGATCGGAGGTAAAAATGACGATGGTGTTGTCGAGCACGCCGCGCCGTTCCAGTGCCTCTAGAATATCGCCAACCTGTTTGTCGATCATCGTGACATTGGCGTAGTAGTGAGCGCGCTGGCGACGGGATTGCTCGCGGGAGGGATTGTCCAGGTGTACAATTCCATCAGCATCTTCCCCCAGGTGAAATTCGCGCAGTTTGCGCATCGCCTGCGGCTGTGATTCCGGATCGGGCGGGATCGGATCGGGCAATTTGCGATCGGCGTAAAGATCGAGGTACGCCTGTGTCGGATCGTATGGTGGATGCGGTCCGGGCAATCCTACCTGCAAAAAGAATGGCTCATCACCGGTATAGCGATTGAGCCACCAGCATGCCATTTGACCGACGAACACATCGGGATGCAGTATTTCATCGTGCTCCCATACCCAGGCACCGAGCAGTTTGTCGTAGTCGGCTCGGGTGCGCTGCGACACCCGCGATGGTTTTTGCAGCCCGCGTAAGAAATAGGCTTTGTCCCAGTTATCAAGATAGAACGGCAAGTTGGGATGGTCGCGATCCTTGTTTTCTACGACGTGTCGTTCGTGAAAACCAAAAGCCGCTTCAACCGGCATGGTGTGCATTTTACCGACGCTTACATTGCGATAGCCCGCCTCGGCAAGATCCTTAACCCAGCAGTAATTCCAGTTCTCATCGTTGCGAAACACGCCGCTGGTGTGTGGATAAACACCACTGAACAGCGATGCACGCGATGGCGCACAGGATGGCGAGGTGATGGTCATATTCTCGAACGCCACGCCCTGACTGACCAGCCGGTCGAGATGGGGTGTGATCATATGTTCGTGACCGAGTGCGGCGATCGTGTCGTAGCGCTGCTGGTCAGTCAGAATGAAGACGATGTTGGGTCGATCCTGCATCTTGCACCTCAGGTATGCCTGCCCGTGGCGTCAGGGCTGCTAACAGCACGTGATGCTGTTGGCGATGATGTCACGATGTGTCTGTCGATGGTCGCAAATCCGCTGTTGTCGATGGCGAGCGACCGACGAGTCGTTACGCGAAGCGGAAACCTTCATAGCCGTTCTCTACCACCTGATCACATTTTTTGCAGTAGTTCGGAAACCCGCCCATATAGGGCATAAATACTCGCGCCTTGCCTTCTATATTGGCCCCCAGATACCAGCTTTGCGTGGTGTGTTTAAGGCCGCTCTGACCGGCCTCCTGCACGTGTTGCCACCAATCCTGTTCCGCCTCGGCGGTTGCCTCGATCGTCATGTGCCCCTGCTCGCTCATGGCCTTGATGCAATCGCTTATCCACTCGACATGCTGCTCAATGCTCGGCAGCATATTCGTCAGTACTGAGGGGCTGCCCGGGCCGGTCACAGTGAAAAGATTGGGAAAGCCGGCCATCGCAAGACCCAGATAGCTCGAGGGACCATCGGCCCATAACTCACGCAGAGAGACATCAGATTTGCCGCGAATATCGATACGATTGAGTGCACCTGTCATCGCATCAAAACCGGTGGCGACGACAATCATGTCAACATCGTGCTGTTCACCGGCCGTTAGCAATCCGGTTTTATTGATTTTATCGATCGGAGTTTGCCTGATATCGACCAGCCGCACGTTATCGCGATTGTAGGTAGCATAGTAATCAGTATCGACACACATGCGTTTACCGCCAATGATATTCGGCGGACACAGCATGGCCGCGACCTGCGGATCATCAACGATGCTCTTAATCTTGTTGTGGACAAACTCAACCAGCGTGTCGTTGGCCTCTTTATTGAGCATGAAGTCTCCGTAGGCACCGAGAAACGTCAAGCCACCGTGTTGCCAGCGCCGTTCATATTCCTCCAGACGCCTATCCTCGCTGACCTCCATCGCAGAGCCGGTATTAAAATTACCGTAGATACCGTTGGCATTCGTTTTAGCACGTTCGCGAATCCGCCCGTACTCGGCCTTTACTTGCCCGGCAAATTCAGGATCCATCGCGTGATTGTGCGCTGGCACCGAATAATTGGGGGTACGCTGGAATACAGTGAGGTGCTCTGCCTGTGCTGCGATCAACGGAATCGACTGAATCCCCGACGAACCAGTGCCAATCACGGCAACTCGCTTGCCGTTGAAATCGACGCCTTCATGTGGCCACTGTGCCGTGTGGTAAATACCGCCGTCAAACGCATCATAACCATCAATAACCGGCCAGTTCGGTGCCGACAGGCATCCGGTTGCCATCACGCAAAAGCGCGCTGACATCGCCTCGCCGGATTCGGCCGTCAGTAACCATTGTGCGTCTTCTTCACTGTAGCGCGCGCTGGCAACCCGCCGATTAAAATCGATGCCGTCGAGCAGTTGATAGCGACTGGCGACGTGCTCGGCATAACGCAGAATCTCCGGTTGAGGCGAATAGCGCTCGGACCAGTTCCACTCCTGCTGCAGATCGTCGTCAAACTGATACGAGTATTGCATGCTCTCGATGTCACAACGGGCACCGGGATAACGGTTCCAGTACCAGGTGCCGCCCACGCCACCCCCGGCCTCCCAGATGCGCGCGCTGAGCCCCATTTCACGGCACTTGTACAGCAAATACAGGCCGGCGAAACCAGCACCGACAATCGCGACATCATATTTGGGTTCGTTCATAGGGCATCCTGTCGTGTTGCCTCGATTTTATCAGTCCAGCCATTGAATTGGGGAAGGGGCTGATTGCCGGACAATCGTGCCAGTGGCAGCGTGGGCCTTCAAATCTGCCCGCTTCAAGCGCTACGTTTCACTTTACCCAGTCACCCGCCAGCAGCCGTGCGACAGGCGAAACCACCGTGTGATCAAGCACTTACCAACGGGCTGCAATTTCTGCATCTAAGCGATGCGAATTGAGCAGAATCCAGCCGGCAAACCCTTGTATACGATGCGCCGCAGTCAACATCACCAAAAGGGCAAGCCATTGTTATCGTCAATCTCACCACTCAAACGCACCTCCGTACTACTCGCATCAATGCTTGCGGTATCTACCGCAACCGCAGCCGAAACCATTCCGCTGGACGTAGAAAAGGATGAACTGAAACTCGGCTTTATCAAGTTGACCGATATGGCGCCACTCGCGATTGCCTACGAAAAGGGTTACTTCGAGGACGAGGGGTTGTTTGTCACACTGGAGCCACAGGCCAACTGGAAAGTACTCCTCGACGGCGTGATCACGGGCGCGCTGGACGGCGCGCACATGCTGGCAGGGCAACCGCTGGCGGCCACTATCGGCTATGGCACCGAGGCGCATATCGTCACGCCGTTTTCGATGGATCTGAACGGCAACGGCATCACGGTTTCCAACGAGGTGTGGGCCGAGATGAAACAGCACGTGCCGCACGATGAAAACGACAAGCCCATTCATCCCATCAGTGCAGCTGCACTGAAGCCGGTAGTGGACTCGTATCTTGATGAGGGCAAGCCGTTTAACATGGGCATGGTTTTTCCGGTCTCGACGCACAACTACGAATTGCGTTACTGGCTGGCTGCCGGCGGCATTCACCCGGGCTTCTACACCAGCAGTGATGTATCCGGCCAGCAGGATGCCGACGTGCTGCTGTCTGTCACCCCGCCTCCGCAAATGCCCTCGACCATGGAAGCCGGCACGATACTCGGCTATTGCGTCGGTGAACCGTGGAACCAGCAAGCCGTTGCCAAAGGCATTGGTGTACCGGTCATCACCGACTATCAGATCTGGAAAAACAACCCGGAAAAAGTATTTGGCTTGTCAAAGGCCTTCACCGAGGAAAATCCAAATACCACGCTGGCACTGACCAAAGCCCTGCTGCGGGCTGCCAAATGGCTGGATGAAAACGACAACGCCAATCGCACTGAGGCAGTCGAGATTCTCTCGCGCTCTGAGTATGTCGGCGCTGATGCCGAAGTGATCGGTGCGTCGATGACGGGCACTTTTGAATTTGAGCCGGGTGACAAGCGCGACATTCCCGACTTCAACGTCTTCTATCGCTACTACGCGACCTACCCCTACTACTCTGACGCGATCTGGTACCTGACGCAGATGCGCCGCTGGGGACAAATCGAAACGCCGCAAACAGATGAGTGGTATCACGAAGTCGCAAAATCTGTCTACCTGCCAGACACCTATCTGGCTGCCGCCAAACTGCTGGTCGATGAAGGTTTTGCCGACAAAAACGACTTTCCATGGGACACCGATGGCTATCGCGAGCCGGTTAGCGATTTTATCGATGGCATTGCCTACGACGGTCGATCCCCGAACGCGTATCTGGAATCGCTGACCATCGGCTTAAAACAGGAATCGACGGCAGCCGGTGAATAGCCGGGCATACCGGACCCACTCTCGCACCACAGCATACGGATAGATTCATGGCAGCTGAACTCACGATGGACGCCGGCCAGTCTGCGGCCGGCCATTCATTCCTGCGCAGTGTTATCAACAAAGGCCAAACTGGCATCGAGGCCATTGGCTTTGGCTGGATTTTGCCGCTGTTGAAGATGGCCGCAGGTGACGACAAAAAAGAACAGCTTGGCGAACTCAGGCAACGCCTATTCATCCCTCTGATCGGCATTGTAGTATTTTTAACCGCCTGGGCAGTCTTTGCACCCAAGGTCAATACTTCACTCGGAGCGGTGCCCGGCCCCGCGCAGGTATGGAGCCAGGTTGGCAATCTGTGGCAAGACCACAAGCAGGAGCGCGAGAAAGCCGCCGCTTTTTACGAGCGGATGGAAGCGCGCAATGCCAAGCTGATCGCCGAGGGCAAAGCCGACAAAGTCAAGCACCGCCAGTACACCGGCAAGCCGACGTTCATCGATCAGATATTTACATCGCTCAAGACCGTCGGACTGGGATTCATTATCGCCGTTGTGATTGCGGTACCACTGGGCATCGCGTCAGGTCTGTCGCGAACGTTTAACGGCGCACTCAATCCACTGATTCAATTGTTCAAGCCGGTATCGCCACTGGCCTGGCTGCCTATTGTCACCATGGTGGTGTCGGCGCTGTACATCGACCCGGTTGAATGGTTGCCCAAAGCAATGGTCGTCTCCGCTATCACTGTCACCCTGTGCTCACTGTGGCCAACGTTGATCAACACCGCGCTGGGTGTATCGTCGGTAGACAAAGATTTAATGAGTGTCGGCAAGGTATTGCAACTCTCAACACCACAAACCGTATTAAAAGTTGTTCTGCCATCGGCATTGCCGTTGATCTTCACCGGTCTGCGTCTCTCACTTGGGGTTGGCTGGATGGTGTTGATCGCCGCTGAAATGCTGGCCCAAAACCCCGGTCTGGGTAAATTCGTATGGGATGAATTTCAAAACGGTTCGTCCGAATCACTCGCGCGCATTATGTTGGCAGTGCTGACGATTGGTCTGATCGGCTTTCTACTCGACCGCGTGATGTACGCCTTGCAACAGGCATTCACCTTCTCGGCCAACCGGTAGAGGGCAGACGAATGACTCCGATACTCGAAATCAGCGCGCTCAGCAAACACTACGATAGTGGTGCCGAGCGCAACCAGGTGTTAAAGGACATCGATCTAAAAGTGGCCGAAGGTGAGTTCGTCGCGATTGTCGGATTCTCCGGTGCCGGTAAAACCACGCTGATCTCTCTGCTGGCGGGGTTAATTAAACCCGACGTCGGTGGCGTTATCTATCGCGGCAAGGAAGTGGACGGCCCCGGTGCCGAGCGCGGTGTGGTGTTTCAATCCTACTCGCTGCTGCCGTGGCTCTCGGTCGAGGGCAATGTTGCGCTGGCGGTCAATTCGGTTTGCAAGTCATTAAGCCGCGCCGCACGCCGGGAACGGGTTGATCACTACATCGAGATGGTGGGGCTCGCACACGCGCGCGATCGCAAACCGGCCGAGCTCTCTGGCGGTATGCGCCAGCGCGTCTCGGTGGCGCGTGCGCTCGCCATGCAACCCGAAGTGCTGTTGCTGGATGAGCCACTATCGGCGCTGGACGCTTTGACACGTGCACGCCTGCAGGATGAGCTGGCAGCTATTTCGGAACAAGAGAAACGCACCATTGTGCTGATTACCAACGACGTCGATGAGGCGATACTGCTGGCCGATCGCGTGATCACGCTGACGCCGGCTCCAGCTGCCACGCTTGGCGAGGCATTCAAAGTCGAACTGCCACGCCCGCGCGATCGCGCCGCGATGAACCACAACGAACACTACATTGACCTGCGCGCCCGCATCACGCGCTATCTGATGTCATTGAGTGAATCCGCCGATGCCAGTCGCGATGTCGCCGGCAATGTGCCCACAGTGGTACCGATTGATCGCGCCCGAAAGCGAAAGTCACGAATACCCAAAGCCGTCGTCGATGCAGCCGCTTCACCGCGTGAGGCGCACTACCTGGATTTCAGCCAGGTCAGCAAGACCTATCCGACGCCAAAGGGGCCACTGACGGTCGTCGACGGCTTCGAACTCTCAATGAACAAAGGTGAATTTGTCACCCTGATTGGTCACTCTGGTTGCGGCAAATCCACGGTACTGTCAATGACTGCCGGTCTGAATCCGATTAGCGATGGCGGCATCATTCTCGACGGACATCACGTGGTCGATGCCGGACCAGATCGCGCAGTGGTATTTCAGGCGCCATCGCTGATGCCGTGGCTGACGGCGTTCGAGAATGTCGCGCTGGGTGTCGATCGCGTCTACCCGCGCGCAAGTCGTGCCGAGCGGCGAGATGTCATCGAGTACTACCTGGCGCGTGTGGGTCTGGCCGATGCGATGCAGCGCCATGCAGCCGATCTGTCCAACGGTATGCAGCAACGCGTGGGTATCGCCCGCGCATTCGCACTGTCACCGAAACTGTTATTGCTCGATGAACCCTTCGGCATGCTTGACAGCCTGACGCGCTGGGAACTGCAGGATGTACTCATGGACGTGTGGGCACAGACCAATGTCACCGCGATCTGTGTGACGCACGACGTCGACGAGGCAATCCTGCTGGCCGACCGAGTGGTGATGATGTCCAACGGGCCAAACGCCAATGTCGGCAACATCATGGCGGTGGATTTGCCCAGACCGCGTTCGCGCGATCAACTGCTATCACATCCGGATTACTACGCCTACCGCGAAGAACTGCTCGACTTTCTTGAAGCCTACGAAGGGGGCGCTAATCCACCGCAATCATTACTAGACGACATCGCCGCCAAACGCCGGCTGCGGATCGAGTCACGCGCTGCGTCAAACACCGTGGCACTGGCTGCAGGACAGGAGTGACTGCCATGAAAGAGAAACTGGTTATTATCGGCAATGGCATGGCGCCGGGCCGAATGCTCGAACATCTGCTCGAGGCCGAACCGGATCGCTATGAGATCACGATTTTCAACGCCGAGCCCCGGGTCAACTACAACCGCCTGATGCTGTCGCCGGTGCTGTCCGGTGAAAAGACCTATCAGGACATCATCACTCACGACGACGACTGGTACCGGCGACATCAGATCGTGGTGCACAAGGGTGAGCCGGTCGAGTCGATATCGCACGAAGATAAAACCATCACCACCTGCAGCGGGCTGGTACAACCCTGGGACAAACTGGTGATTGCCACTGGTTCCAGACCGATCGTGATCCCCGTTACCGGCCATGACCTCGATGGCGTCATGGTGTATCGCGCCCTGGATGATGTCGAGCGCATGATAAAGGTAGCGAAGTCCGTCGGCCACGCGGTGGTCATCGGTGGCGGGCTGCTGGGCCTTGAGGCTGCGGCCGGACTGCGCGAACAGGGCATGAGCGTTACTGTGTTGCATCTGGCCGACACCCTGATGGAAAAACAGCTCGACCCGTCAGCCGGCTACCTGCTGCAAAATACGATGGAACAAAAAGGGATTGACATCATCACCGGCGCCAACACTCACGCGATTGAAGGCGACGCGCAAGTCGAGGCCGTTGCCTTGAGTAACGGCGATCGCATCACCTGCGATATGGTGGTCATGGCTGTCGGCATCAAGCCTGCGGTGGAACTGGCACTTAATGCTGGGCTAGCCGTCAACCACGGCATCGTCGTCAACGATCAGATGGAAACATCGTGCAAAGATATTTTCGCGCTGGGTGAATGCGTCGAACATCGCGACACCTGCTACGGCCTGGTCGCCCCACTCTATGAAATGGCTGCCGTGCTCGCCATGCGTCTGCTCGACATTCAAAGCGATTATCAGGGCTCGGTCACCTCGACCAAACTCAAGGTCAACAATGTCGATCTGTTTTCCGCCGGCGACTTTCAAAATACAGACGCGCGCGAGGAAATCGTGCTGCGCGATGCGAGCGCCGGCATCTACAAGCGGCTGGTAATTGAGAACGACACCATCTGCGGCATCGTGATGTTTGGCGACACGATAGATGGTGCCTGGTTTTTCGATATGCTCAGGCGCGGCGTCGACATATCCGATATACGGGACACGCTGATCTTCGGCCAGAGCTATCAGGGGGGTGAGCCGCTGGACCCTACGGCGGCCGTTGCAGCCTTACCGCCTGAGGCGGAGATTTGCGGCTGCAACGGCGTGTGCAAAAGCAGGATCGTGGAGCAAATCGAAGCGCTGGAACTGTCCACTCTCGATCAGGTTCGCTCCCATACCAAGGCTTCTTCATCCTGTGGCACCTGCACCGGCCTGGTCGAACAGCTAATGGTATTGACGCTGGGCGAGCGCTACAACCCTGCAGCAGTCACCCCAATGTGTGCCTGCACGCCGCTTGGCCACAGCGATGTGCGCCGACTGATCAAAGCTCGTGAATTGAAAACCATACCGGCCGTCATGCAATCGCTGGAATGGGCCACTTCTTGTGGGTGCGCGAAATGCAGACCCGCCCTCAACTACTACCTGGTCTGCGACTGGCCGGAGGAATACAAAGACGACTATCAGTCGCGCTTTATCAACGAACGCGCGCATGCAAACATTCAGAAGAATGGCACCTACTCGGTGGTGCCACGCATGTGGGGCGGCATGACCAGCAGCGACGAGCTGCGTGCAATTGCCGACGTAATAGATCGATTCAACATCCCCGCCGTCAAGGTGACCGGCGGCCAGAGAATCGACATGCTCGGCGTGGAAAAAGAGGATCTGCCGCTGATCTGGTCCGATCTCGGCAAGGCCGGCTTCGTCTCCGGCCACGCCTATGCTAAGGGTCTGCGCACGGTAAAGACCTGCGTCGGCGACAACTGGTGTCGATTCGGCACACAGGATTCCACCGGTCTGGGAATCCGGCTTGAAAAAAGTCTGTGGGGATCCTGGACACCAGCCAAGGTCAAGCTTGCGGTATCCGGCTGCCCGCGCAACTGCGCCGAAGCCACCTGCAAGGATATTGGGGTGATTTGCGTTGAGTCCGGATTCGACATCCACTTTGCCGGCGCAGCCGGTCTGGACATCAAAGGCACGCAACTACTGGGTCACGTCGATACCGAGGATGAAGTCGTCGAATACATCTCTGCACTGTTGCAAATGTACCGCGAGCAGGGGCATTACCTGGAGCGTATCTACAAGTGGGCCGATCGCATCGGGGTTGATTCAATTCGCGAACAATTGTTTGGTCCTGACCATCAACGCAAGACCTACTGCGAACGCTTCGCGATTTCTCAGGCCATCGCCCAGCACGACCCGTGGGCTGAGCGCGCCAGTGGCACTGACAGCGACGAGTATTCACCATTAAAAATTCCCTCGTTGCAGGTGGTCGCATGAGCAAGCAGGAGTCACCCTGGTATCAGGTAGCTACCGTCTCAGACATTCCCCTGCGTGGCTCGCGTCGCGTAGAACAGAGCGGGCACAAAATCGCACTGTTTCGAACGTTCGACGACAGAATCTTTGCCTTGCGCGATAGCTGCCCGCACAAGGGCGGTCCGCTGAGTGCTGGCATCGTTCACGACAACTGCGTCACTTGCCCGTTGCACAACTGGGTCATTTCGCTTGAAAGTGGCGAGGCACAGGGGGCCGATAATGGTGCCACACCAGTCTATCCGGTCAGGGTGGTGGAACAAAAAGTGATGCTGCAGTTGCTGGCCCAGGCGACCGCCGACGCATGAATGATTCCGATATCGCGCAAGATTTCCATCGCGAGACATGCACTACCTGCCCCTATTGCGGGGTCGGCTGTGGGGTCAGAGTGCGTGAATCTTCTGCCAGTCAAAACGGCAACAAGAGCTTTACGGTAACCGGAGATGATAATCATCCGGCCAACTACGGTGCGCTGTGTTCGAAGGGCTCTGATCTCGCCGCCACACTGAGTGCCGATGATCGCCTGACCGATCCGCTGGTGGATGGCAGCATCGCCAGTTGGGACCACGCACTGGATCACATCGCCGAACGGTTTCAGCAGACTATTGAAGCGCATGGACCAGAATCTGTCGCGTTCTATGTCTCGGGCCAACTGCTGACCGAGGACTATTATGTCGTTAACAAGCTGGTCAAAGGCTACATCGGCAGCGCCAATATCGACACAAACTCGCGCTTATGCATGTCATCGACAGTGGCTGGCCACAAGCGCGCTTTCGGCAGTGATACGGTACCGGGTTGCTATGAGGATCTGGAGCTTGCCGATCTGATCGTACTCAGCGGATCGAATCTGGCCTGGTGTCACCCGATACTTTATCAGCGAATCAGAGCTGCAAAAAAAAGACGCCCGAAATTGAAGGTCATCGTAATCGATCCCAGGCAAACAGCGACCTGCGATCTGGTTGACAGTCACTTGTGCATCAGGCCTGACACCGATGCGGATCTTTTCAACGGGCTTTTGGGCGCACTGGCCGACGGCAAGTACCTGAACAAGTCTTACATCGCACAACACACAGAGAACTTCGCAGCCACACTCAAACAGGCGCGTGCGCTGAACCTGAAACAGACCAGTGCGACAACCGGATTATCGACAACAAAACTACGCAAGTTCTATCACCTCTTTGCCGAAACCGAGCGCGTGGTAACGGTATTCAGCCAGGGCATTAATCAATCGACCCGCGGCACCGATACGGTCAACAGCATCATCAATTGTCACCTCGCCACCGGGCGTATCGGCCAACCCGGCATGGGCCCTTTTTCGGTCACCGGGCAACCCAACGCGATGGGTGGTCGCGAGGTGGGCGGACTCGCCAATATGCTGGCAGCGCATATGGACCTGGACAACCCGACACATCGCGATATTGTGCAGACGTTCTGGCAGTCGCCGCGCATCGCAAGCAAACCCGGCCGCAAAGCCGTTGATCTGTTTAACGACATTGGTGCCGGCAAGATCAAGGCACTGTGGATCATGGCGACCAACCCGGTCGACAGTATGCCGCAGGCCGGTGATGTCGCGCAGGCACTATCGCGCTGTCCGTTTGTTGTTGTGTCCGACATCGTCAGCCACAGCGACACGCAAGCATACGCCCACGTTCGCCTGCCCGCTCTGGCCTGGGGCGAGAAGGATGGCACTGTCACCAATTCTGAACGGCGGATCAGCCGGCAGCGCGCGTTTAAAACCCCGACCGGCAACGCCAAACCCGATTGGTGGGCGGTATGTGAAGTGGCAAAACGGCTGGGTTACGAAAAGGCTTTCGACTACCCCAACGCCGCCACGATATTCCGTGAGCACAGCGCGCTGTCAGGTTTCAGAAATGCTGGCAGCAGAGATTTCGACATTGGCCATTGTGCGCAGATGTCCGATCAGGATTACGATTCACTGCAGCCGTTTCAGTGGCCGTGGCGCACCGGTGAACGTCACTCCAACACCCGGTTCTTTGCCGACGGGCCGTTCTACACACCGTCCGGCAAGGCCCGCTTTGTCCCGGTGCTGCCGCCGCAGAGCCACCCATCGTCGCCATCCTATCCACTATTGCTGAACACGGGCCGCATCAGAGATCAGTGGCACACCATGACGCGCACAGGCCACAGTGCCCGACTGTCGTCGCATCTCGCTGAGCCGTTTATCGAGATACACCCTGAAGATGCTGCCCGCCACGACATTGCCCCGGCGGACATTGTGCGCGTTCGCAGTGCCAATAACCACGTGCTGGTGCGCGCGTTGCTCAGCCCACGTGCACAGCGCGGCGTTGCGTTCATGCCCATGCACTGGAGTGATCAGTTCTCCAGCCGGAGCAGAATCAATACGCTCATTAGCGGCAACACCGACCCGATCTCGGGACAGCCGGCATCCAAAAGCGAACCAATCAGCATGTCGCGCTTCGATGCGACGCACTACGGTTTTTGCATTGTTCACGACAAATTGCAGCCATTAACTGAATGGTTTAATCAGGCTCCCTGTGAATACTGGGCAAAGGCGCGTTGCGACCATGGGTATCGCATTGAGTTTGCCGGCACCACCAGCGCTGGAGACCTGTTTCAGGCATGGCAGGCACAACTGAGCCTGGTGCTCGAACGCGCTGACGCGCTAGCCGATGATTCTATCTCGGTGATCCAGTACCGTGACAAACACAATCACCGCGCCGCCTGTTTTTACAACGACACGCTACTGGCTGCCGTGTTTATCGATCGGCAACCGGTGATGGTTTCACGCTACTGGTCTGCCAGTCTGTTAGCCGAGAAACACTCAGAGCACAAGCGTCACCGAATACTGGCCGCGCAAGCGGCTGCTGATCAACCGGATAAAGGCGCGATTGTCTGCTCGTGTTTCATGGTCGGAAGCCATCAGATTGCAGGCGTCGCAAGCAGACAGGAACGACCCACTGTCGAGTCCATTGGCGACGCGCTAAGCGCTGGCACCAACTGCGGTTCTTGCCGAAGCGAGATTGGACAGATCATTAAAGCGGTATCAATCAAACGCCAGACACCGCAAACGTCCCTACCATCCATTGCGGCACAAACCAATGCCGACGAAATTGCCAGCGCATGATGTATCGTTGAGCACCAGCCCATCTGATCGGCAGCCACTTGTCGCAAGGCAACACTGATAAAACAGGGGTACGAGCGATAAACTATCCGTCATCGCCAAGGGCTGCGCCGACAGTCGAGTGATTGTCTGTGTAATCGCGATGATTAACGGCACATTGTTTGGCCCGTGACCGCGCCTTACAGTAAACACTGTTACTATCAGCATCCAGCCAGCCGGCAGGATCTGACAGGAAACTCAATTGCCTACCCCCCGAACGTGAATGAATTGACCACACTGGTGCTGACGCTGTGCGTGGGTCTGGCTGCGGGTTTTATCCGCGGTCTCACGGGGTTTGGCGGACCGGCGTTCATACTGGCAGCACTGACTCTGGTGCTCACCCCGATGGCGGTGATTGGAAAAATTCTGATCGTCGAGTTGATCGCCGCCAGTTATCTCGTTATCCGTTGCAGAGATCTCATCCGCTGGCGTGACACACTGTCACTTGCCATTCCCACACTGGCGACCATGCCACTGGGTTACTGGATTCTGGTGCAAACCGATCCGGAACTGATGCGCCGCTTGATCGCAGCGGCCATCATCCTGTCCTGTGTGTTAATGGCTGTCGGCTGGCGCTACCGGGAGCCACTTGGCCGTGCGGGGCTGTTCGCCACCGGCGCGGTGGGTGGCATCGTCTTCGGAGCCAGTTACATCGCACTGCTGGTGGTGGCGGTACTGTTGATGGGCCCCTATCAAAAAGCCTATCTGCGAGCGCTGTTTGTATCGTGGGGCTGGATGACGGCGGTGTTCTTTCTGGGTATGTCGGTCGTCAACGGCGACACCGACCTGCCGGAGATTTATCAGGCGCTGCCACTTGCCGTTTTCTACTTCGCAGGGACCTGGCTTGGCTCGCAACGGTTCGACCAGACGGCCGAAAAAACCTACCGCCGCTATGCGTTGATCACACTGGTGTGTCTTGCGCTGGCGGGCTTTCTCTAGACCTGCTGTGCCACCGCTATAGGTAGCAACACCTACACAAACACCAGTATTTTGCCAGAATTCATGAGTAGTAAAACCTATAGGCAGACCGAACGGCCGACAGTAACATTTCATTACTCACGCACTTGAAGGCCGCGCCCCATGAACACGGTGCAATCCAACCACCTGCCATCTCTACAGCATCATGTCTAAAACGACCATCAAGGTAGACTTGCCAGAACCATTGAAGACTCTGGCGGCAGACAGAGCCAATCGAAAGCATTTTTCGAATCTGGGTGCCTACATGCAGCACCTTATTCGCGCGGATCTGGAACGGCAGCGAACTGAAGAGCTGATCGACCTGTTTGTACAGCGCAGCTACGGTGACCGTTCGCTGACACAGGAAGAAATCAGCGTGTGGACTTCAATTTTCTCGATCACCGGAACGGGCTAGCCGCGTTGTCCTCAACGCATTGGATGAATACTCAGCAGGCACCGATCGCTAATCATATATATTCACGTTTTCGCCACGTGCAATCATCGCATCGCTGCGCTCGGTCAGATAGCGTTGAAACATGGGTTGTTCACGCCAGGCATCCGATTGCACATAGTCGAGAATCGATTGGGTGTGAAAACGCTTCAACCAGGATTCTGAACGTATCACCTCAGTGTGATCAGCGGCGTACAGCACCATAGTTGGTGCGTAGTTGATTTGCAATTGCTGCGCGAGCTCACGGCTGCTTAGGGTTTGTCCATCGCGGGTTTTGACCAGATCCCGCCCCCACATATCCAGACGAATGATATTAAACTCATCCATCAGTGGCGCAGACATTTTGTGGGTGAATATATCCTCGTGCAATTGCACGCAGTTGCTGCAATCGCGTTGCTCAAATAGCAGAATATAGGGCTTTCGCTGATCCCCGGCTGGCAGATCAATCAGCCCGTCGCCCGCAAAGTCGTCTTGAGCCAGATACGTATAAGTGCCGGGTTCAGCCTTCTCAAGCGACGTTGCTCTGGTTGCCAGATACTCGTTGAAACTCGGGCGATCTTTGGCATCAAGATCTACGTAGTCAAGTGCCACACGGAACTTCTCTGGCGGGAAGTAGCCATTTAGTCGCAGATCGAGCTCGCCCGTTTCATCGTACATCATGACCGTGGGCGTAAACTGCACCTGAAGCTGACCGGCAAATGTTTTTTCTGTGTACTGATCGCCGCCGATGCTCGTGACCTCGCGATCGCCCCAGATGTTGATTTCGATGACATCGAAGTTGTCGCGCACAGTGTCTTCGATGTCTTTTTGCGCCAGATTGCGCTCAACGAATGCATTGCAGTAGGGACACCCGGGCTGATGAAACACCAGCATCAGGCCCTTGCCCTCTTGCTGCGCTTCTTCGATATCGTCAGCCAGTTCCAGAAAGCTGGTTTTAAACCAGTCCGGATATTCGACATCCTCGGCGCCCTCGTAAGTACCCTGGTTGGTGCTTTGGCCAGACGCCTGATCGGAGGTCTGGCCCAAGACCTGGCCACTGGCAACCAGCAGACACAGGGCGAACAGCGCACCAACCATGGCAAGCGTTGCGGGCCTTGGCGGCATTCCAACAGGACCTGACGCCACGTAGATGAGGACCTCAGGATTGGATTGTCTACCCATGTCAGACACCTCGTGAAGTGTTGATAGGGCTATTCTGCGGTGCTCGCAGCACACCGGTCAAGCGTGGCGCGGAAATATGCCTGCGGCGTTCTTTAGCGAATGCCGCAGCTATCGCACTGCATTCGCCGATCGTATCGCCAGTTGGCAAAACGCTGGTAGGCGCGATCGAGCAACGGCAAAATGCCGGGTATCGAGACCAGTTTGGCGAGGATGCGATAACGCGGTAGCGCACGCCAAACCTCTGCAAAGGCATAGGCGCCTTTGACGATACCGCCGTCCGCCGTCACCACGTGCAGGTGTCTCATTGCAGCGTCAAAGCCAATGGCATGTTGTTCCAGCACTTGCTGATCCGTGGCGATATCGACCCAGTTGACCTGACCTTTTTT
>CAZNIS010000070.1:0-36870 GCA_964573105.1 uncultured Granulosicoccaceae bacterium | reverse complement strand
AAGAGGCTAATGCCACCAAAGTAGCTGGCGATGCTCAGACAGCCGAACTTCAGGAGCAATTGTCCGGGCTGACCGCCGAGCGCGATGCGTTATTGGCGCAAGTCGAAGAGCTCGGTCAAGAGGCCAATGCCACGAAAGAAGCTGGCGATGCTCAGGCAGCCGAACTTCAGGAGCAGCTGGCCGGGCTGACCGCCGAGCGCGATGCGTTGTTGGCGCAAGTCGATGAACTGGATCAGGAGGTCAGCGCCGCCAAAGAAGCTGGTGATTCACAGACTTCTGAACTTCAGGCGCAGTTGGCGAAACTGACCGTTGAGCGCGATGATCTGCAATCGGCAGCCGACGCGTATCGAGCGAGTTCTGGTGCCGAAATTCAGGCGTTGACAGCGCAGTCAGATGATTTGAGCAGCCAGCTTGAAAGGCTTGTATTGGGCGAGAAATCGCTACAGGAAGAGATTGCAGCGGGCAATGCGCGCCTTGCGCAATTGCAGGCAGAGCGAGATGGAATCGCTGAAGAGCTCGAGCAGGCCGGGGTTGTCAATGCAGATCTAACCGAGCAGTTGGAGTCACTGCAGCAGCGCAACCAGCTGGTCGATGCCGAGAAGGAAGAGTTGCTGGCGCTAGTCGAGCAGGAGCGTAGTGGTGCAAGTGAGAAACTCGGCGCGTTCCAGGGGCAGTTACAGGACCTCTCTGGTCAGTTGGACAGCGAGCGTCAGAGTGTACTCAGCCTGAATGATCATAAGCAGGCGCTGGAGGCTGAGCTGGCAGAGCTTGCCGGGCAGCGTGACCAGTTGCTTGCAGACGTCTCCGAGCGCGAAAAATCCATTGAACAGCTGCAGGCCGAACAGGAAGCTCTGGGCAGTCAGGTGGCCGATCTGACGACGCAGCGCGACGACGTGCTTGGCAGGATCGAACAGATCGAAGCACAAAGCAAGACTGATCTGGCGGCGGCACAGGAACATGCCGATGAGTTGGCGGGTCAGGTATCGCGGCTGGAGAGTCGCCGAAACGAACTCGAATCGGAGCTGGCGATCGCAGAAAAGCAGGTCACGCAGGTTGGCAGTGTTCGCGACACACTGGGTCAGGAGCGAAACTATCTGCTGGGTCTTCTGGATACCAAAAAGAACGATTCAATCGTAGCCGAGCGTCAGTTTAACGATCGCATCGCCGAACTCGATGCGCAAACGGGGGCACTTGGGACCGAGCGCGATGCGTTGAAAGGAGAAGTTGGCGCGCTGACTGAGCAACTCGCAGGCCTTGATGAAAGCCTCAGCAACACTACGCAAGAGCGCGACAAACTCAATGCAGCGCTCGAGGCTTCGCAAGGTGAGGTCGCAGAGGCGCAACAACAGATCGAGACGCTCGACCAGGCGCTTGCCGCGGCACGGGCGGATATCGAGACCGCCAAGGCTGAGCTGGCAGCGCTTGAAGCAGAACGCGACGGGCTCAACACCGAGATCTCAAGCCTCACCGAGCAACAGGGCGCATTGCAATCGCAACTTGACGAAGCCACTGCCGCGAACGGCTCCATGAGTGAAGAGGCTCAGGCGCTTAATTCACAGCTTGCTTCTGTTCAGGCAGAACTGGCTGCGGCAACAGGCAAAGGCGATGATTTACAGGGGCGATACGATGACCTGGTCAACGCGATGGGTGATGCCAAGGCCGGGCTCGCGAGCCGCGATGAGCAGATCACTGCACTGCAATCGGACAAAGCCAGTGCGGAAGAGGAACTCTCCGGATTAAAGGCGCGTGCCGATGAGCTGAACGCTCAGCTCGATGAGCTGGGTTCGAGCCGCGACGCGCTCACTGCCGAGGTCGCGCGCCTCGAGGGCGAAGTTGAGACGCGCCAGAATCGCATTGGCGAGCTCACCGCGCAGGTGGCCGAACTGGACGGCGATTTGCAGAGCGCTCGCTCCGAAGGGCAGGGCAGCGCCGAGCAGGCAAACTCGCTGGCACAGCAGCTTGAAGACACCAAGGCTCAGTTGGCCGATGCGATTGCCAGTGGTGAGCAGTTGTCCGGTGAATTGGACGTGCTTAAATCGTCACTCGCCGACAAAGAAAATCAGCTTGCGGCAGCCCGCAGTGATGTCGAGCGTCTCGCTGCTACCCAGGCGACGCAAGACGACATTCGCCGCGCCGAACGCGCCGAGGCCGAGCGAATTGGTGATGAGATCATCGTTAGCCTCGGCGAAGCGGGTGTCTCAGGTGCGTCTGTGACTGTTCGCAATGACAATTCCATTGCCGTAGGCGTTGCCAGCGGCGAATTGTTCGGGCCCGGCAGCACAGATTTAAGCAGCTCCGGGCAAGACGTATTGGGTAAGGTGGGTGACGCAGTCCAGCGTTACGAGGATCGAAGAGTCCAGGTTGAAGGGCACACCGATGATGTGCCGATCGGTGCCGGTCTGCGAGAAAAATATGCCAGCAACTGGGAGCTGTCGGTGGCGCGAGCGGCCTCTGCGGTGCGTTTTCTCAGTGCCAACGCCAATATTCCGGCCAATCGCCTGACAGCTACCGGCTACGGCGAGTTCTATCCGATTGCCAGCAATGATACGGATGCGGGTCGTGAGCAGAATCGACGCGTTGAAGTCGTTCTGTATCCGCGCCAGTAGCGGCAGCTGATCGACGCTGACATGGAAGAACAATCACCACTGGACAGCAGGCAGATGCCACTGTTTCCGCTGTCCAGTCTGGTGATGCCCGAGGGACGCCTGCCGCTGCGAATTTTTGAAACGCGATACGTGGACATGGTTCGCGATTGTTTCAGACGCGGTGACGGTTTTGTCGTCTGCGCTATCAGCGAAGGTGCAGAAGTCGGCAGTGCCGCGCAGCCATCGGCAATTGGTTGCAGCGTTGAGATTGTCGATTGGGATCAGGATGATCGCGGACTGCTCACCATCGTGGCCCGCGGTGTGCGCAAGGTGCGCATCGTCAGTTCGAGTGTGCTCGACAGCCAGTTGGTTGTCGGGCAAGTCATCGACCTGCCAGAAGAGGTCAGTCAGCCCGTTGACCCGGAACATCAGATTCTGCAACAGGCGATGGAGCAGATACTCGATCAAATAGCGCCATCAATCCAATATGATGAACCGCGTCTCGACGATGCGCTCTGGCTCGGCAGCCGGTTTGTCGAGCTGTTGCCATTGCCACTCGAAGAACGCCTGGCGCTGATGGAGCTGGATGATCCGCAGGCGCGATTGCAGCAACTGGTCGGCTGGTTGCACGCCTTGTCGCAAGGGCGGGGCGGATCGAGTTAGTCGTCGATGGGCGATTCGGCGGCGCCTGCGTGCAGGCGCCAGTTCAGGAATTTTACAATCGCAAGCGCAACACTTTTGATCCACGACTGATGGCGTCCTGCCGATTGCGTGCCGGCGGCAGGTCGGTGTGTGTTGAGAGTGTGAATCCATGTTGCCGAAACCAGTCCGGGCTTCGAGTGGTCAGCGCAAAAAGCTCTGTGCAATTGGCATCGCGTGCACGCTCAATGAGCAGGCGAAGGATGTCCCCTGCTTTGCCGCTGGCGCGAAAATCCGGGTGTACAGCGAGGCAGCCCAGTTCAGCCTGTGTCTGGTAAACGGTCAGGCTCGCGCAGGCGATGACGGTGCCGTCTCGCTCGGCGACGTAGTATTCCGCGATGCTGCGCTCCAGGTCCTGTTCACTGCGTTCGACCAGTATGCCCTCACGCACCAGCGGTTCGATCAGGTCGTAGATGCCAGAGACATCGGCGCTGGTTGCGCGCCGCAGGCTGTCATAAGTGCCCGAGTGCACCATCAGACCGTCACCGTCCCGCGTAAACAGTTCTTTTAGCAACGCACCATCAATACGGCTGCTGACCAGGTGCGCGCGCGCCACCCCACGATCACAGGCGTCGGCGCACAGTGTGATGAAATGCTGCAAGTCAGCCAGACTCGATGGTATCTCGCTGTCGCCCCGCAGGTAGCTGGCGGCGGCGATTTCACCCAGTTGCGTATCAAACGCCTGTGAATCACTGTGCAGATAAATCAGTTTGTCGGCCTGCAGTTCTATCGCGGCCTGACTGGCAATTTCCTCTGCGTGCAGGTTGAACATTTCGCCTGTTGGCGAATAGCCGACTGGCGATAGCAGCACAATCGTGCCCATATCCAATAACTGTCGGATGGTGCGCGTGCGTATGCGTCGCACCTCACCGGTGTGACCGAAATCGATGCCGTTTCGCACACCATAGGGTTTTGCGATGACGAGATTTCCCGAGCACAACGTGACCTGGGCGCCAGACATCGGCGTATTGGGCAAACCGGTAGAAAAGGCTGATTCAATCGCGCAGCGAACCTTGCCAAGCGCGCCGTGCAGCCCGGGCAAGGCGTCGCTTGCGGTTATCCGCACCCGATTCTCGAACTCCGAAGTCAGGCCGGTTGCCGCCAGTTCTCGATCGATTTGCGGGCGCATGCCGTGCACCAGTACCAGCTTGATGCCCAGATGACTGAGCAATGTCAGGTCGTTGACCAGATTGGCGAAGGACGCTGACTGAACGGTTTCGCCATCGAACCAGACCACAAATGTTCGACCGCGATGGGTATTGATGTATGGTGAGGTGTGGCGCAGCCAGTCGAGCGGGAAGGGGTCCTTGTCAGGCATTCTGGAACGTCACCAATGACTTCCTGATTTTGGCGTTTTTGTGCACTAACATCGAATCGTGTGGTCTAGCGGTACACATCGTGAATTCGTTAACAAGTTGCGCAAAGCCTCTGCGCCAACCTCGGGACATACCATAGTGCGAAACATAACATCTCTGCTGATTGGACTGTTAGCTTTGGCTGCCGGGCCGAACGTCCAGGCCGAGAGCGGAGATAGTCGCTGGGCCGATGTGATTGCCCGCTCCGTGCCGTCGGTGGTGTCTTTGCAGGTGGCCTACACTCGCGATTTTGTCGAGGCGGACCAGGGTGTGAGTTCTGCCACCGGGTTTATCGTCGATGCCGAGCGCGGCATTATCCTGACCAATCGGCACGTGGTGGGCAGTGGCCCGGTCGATATCACTGCAACCTTTCAGAACCTCGAACGCATCGATGTGGTGCCGCTCTACCGCGATCCGGTACACGATTTTGGTTTTCTGCGTTACAACCCGGCCGATCTCGCCCGCAACTCGCCGGTGGCACTTGAATTGAATCCGGATGGCGCCCGAGTCGGTGTCGATGTGCGCGTCATCGGCAGCGACGGTGGCGAGCAATTGTCTATTCTGGCTGGCACGATCGCGCGTCTTGATCGGCGCGCGCCGAACTACGGGCGATACGGGCACAACGACTTCAACACGTTCTACATGCAGGCAGCTTCGTCGACTTCGGGTGGCTCGTCGGGTTCGCCGGTACTCGACAGCAACGGCTCGGTAATCGCGCTGAATGCCGCGGCAAACAGCAGTACCGCCAGCAGTTTTTTCCTGCCTCTCGATCGAGTGCAGTATGCGCTTGAAAAGCTACAGGCGTCTGAGCCCGTCAGTCGCGGCACAGTGCAAACCGTGTTTGAACATCATCCGTATCGCTTCCTGCAGCGGCTTGGGCTGACTCAGGAAGCAGCCGCCAGGACCCAGCAGCTATTCCCCGACAGCAACGGTATGCTGCTGGTCAGGCAGGTGTTGCCGGGCGGTGTTGCCGAAGGCCTCTTTGAAGAGGGCGATATCCTGCTTGAGGTTCAATCACAGCCAGTTGCGAAATTCGTGCGTCTGGCTGAAATCATGGATGCGGCGATCGGGCAGGATCTCGAGTTCAGGGTTCTCAGGCAGGGGCAACCTCTCACCGTTACCATTCCCGTGACCGATCTGCACGCACTGCAACCGGCCTCGCTGGTCGAACTGGGTGGCAGTGTTCTGCACGATCTGTCACTGCAGCGAGCGCGGGGCATGAATATGCCGCAGTCTGGCGTCATGGTGGCCAAGTCCGGCTACGAGTTTTCGCGCGCCGGTATTCCATCCAACGCGGTGCTCACCGAACTGGATGGCGAGCCGCTAACTTCGGTGGAACAATTGCTGGAACACCTTCGCAATGCTACAGCTAATCAACGCTGGACACTGCGATACAAAGTGCCCGGCAGGGAATACACCAGTTCAGTCGCCAGAGTGACGGTCAACGACCAATGGTTTCGCGCGCGCCAGTGCGAGCATCGCGACGATGCGCGTTTTTGGGACTGCGTCGATGTCGAGTTGCCAGCCGCTGTGCCTGATTCGCAGGTTTTGTCCAATGTGGTACTGCCCGAATATCGCGACGCGCTGGTGAATGCGGTCGCGCCATCCTTGGTGCGTCTGTCCTACGATATTCCTTATGCCGTCGACAATGTTCATGCGCGCAGCTTCAAGGGCGTTGGGCTGATTGTCGATGCCACTCGCGGGTTGATCGCGACAGACCGGAATACGGTGCCCATATCTTTGGGTGATCTGGAGATTACTTTTTTCTCCACATATAAGGTGCCTGGGCGAGTCGTGTTTTTGCACCCGACGCACAACATCGCCCTGCTGCAGTACGATCCGGCGTTGCTCGGTGATATAGAAATCACTGCTCCGACGCTTGCGACATCTTTCCCGAAGATCGATGCCGATCTCGAACTGGTCGGTTATCGCAACGACGGCACTGTGCGTCGCCAGGCGGTTTCGAATGTCAGCGAAGTGACCCTGTATTTTCAAACGCCGAGACTGGCGCGTTTTCAGCAAGTGCCCGTGGATGTGCTCAGCGCCACGTCAGCCGGTCCGACGCTGGGTGGTGCGCTGCTCGATGATCAGCAAATCGTCCAGGCCGTCTGGCAGAGTTTCGCCTATCAGGATGGCGATGAGGTCAAAGAGTCAGAGTGGGCGATGCCTGCGGTTTTGATTGGCGATGCACTGCAACAATATCTGTCTCCCGAGCCTCACTATCTGGCACCCGCATTGTTTGAATATCAATCCCTGGACAAGGCCCGAGAAGCCGGGTTGGACGATAGCTGGATTCGCCAAATTTCGTCATCAGGCAGCGAACACAGGCGCGCGATTGCTGTGCGTACGGTGGCTGGTGGTGCGGCTAATAATCTGCGCGTCGGTGATGTCATCCTGCAGGTCAACGGTGAATTGCCAGGCGATCTGCGGCGCATTGGGCAGTTGTTCAATACACCGCAATCGAGTGTGAAGGTGCTGCGCGACGCGGTTGAACTTGATCTTACGGTCTCGGCAATCGAGGCGGATGCGCTGGGCACCCGCAAGGCGTTGCTATGGGCTGGATCCCTGGTGCAGGATCCTCATTTTGAACTGGCTTTTCAACGCGGCAACACCACGCCGGGCGTATTCATTAGCAGCACACTGACCGGATCGCCATCGATACAGGACAAGCTCTATCGCAATCGCTACATTGTTGCGGTAGAAGGGCAGCCGGTAACCTCGCTCGAGGAGTTCGCCGCCAGCCTGACCAGTCGTGAACAGGACCAACCCGTACGGTTGACCGTGGTGTCGATGAATGGCTATCGATCAGTCGTGAGCGTTGAGCCGGAAACCGGCTTTTGGCCAACAACGATGCTGCAGTACGAAGATGGCACGTGGCAGCGCGAGATTTTGTCGCAAAGCGGCTCGGTAGTGGGACAATAGTCACTCCATAGTGTGATCGCTGAGAGTTGGGTGAAAAAAACGGCAGATGTCATCGTCGTCGGTGGCGGCATGGTAGGTGCGCTGACCGCAGTTGCGTTGGCTGAGTCTGGTTTTGATGTTGCCGTCGTAGAGCACGCGGAGCCGGCGCCATTTGATGCAGCCCAGCCACACGATTTGCGTGTGTCTGCGCTGAGCGCAGCCTCGGTACAGATGCTTGAAGCGCTGTCAGTCTGGCCGTTGATAAAGGCGATGAGGGTCTGCCCGTTTCGGCGTATGGCCGTGTGGGATGGAACCACCGGTACAGAGACCGGTTTCAACAGCGCCGACATCGGCGAAACGCAGCTTGGTTTTATCGTCGAGAATCGTCTGATTCAGCTGGGTTTGTGGCAGGCGCTTGATCGACTAGGGCAGGTGGCGTTGTTCTGCCCGGCACGCGTGAAGCAATTTGCGATGGTCAATGATCGCGTTGAAGTGGAGCTGGACGATGGACAGCAGATCGAGGGTGGTCTGCTGGTGGCAGCTGACGGCGCCAATTCGACAGTTCGTGACAGGGCCGGGATCGTCTGCGATGGACAGGCCTACGATCAGCATGCGCTGGTGGTATCAGTGCAGACCATCGCTGCACAACAGGACATCACCTGGCAGCGATTCATGCCAAATGGTCCGCAAGCCTTCTTGCCATTATCCGGCAACCACGCCTCGCTGGTGTGGTACGAATCCGCCGACGTAGTTCACGAACTGAAGTCGCTGCCGGCGGACCAGTTGCAGGCACGTATCGAGGCGGAATTCCCATCGCGGCTCGCGGGCCTGCAAGAGATCGAAGCGGTAGGTAGTTTTCCGATTCGCTGGTCGCAAGCCAATCGCTATGTTCAAGACAGAATTGCGCTGGTCGGAGACGCCGCGCATACGGTGCACCCGCTCGCTGGACAAGGCGTCAACCTTGGCTTGCTCGATGCTGCGGCGCTGACGGACACACTGGTGAGCGCGCGCGACGACGGCAAGGATCCGGGCGCATACAGAAATCTTAGACGCTACGAACGGTGGCGCAAAGCGGACAACGCGTTGATGATCAGGACGCTGGACACGATCCATCGGGTTTTCCAGCCGGGTGCGGCTGGATTTAAAATGCTGCGTAATGCCGCGCTCGCAAGTGCGGCAGGTCTACCACCGCTCAATCACGCTCTGATGAAAGTGGCAATGGGACTGTCCGGCGACTTGCCGAGTCTTGCGAAAGGTGTGGTACCAGGCAGAGCCCCCCGGCTAGCGGTGTAGGGGATACTCGCCGATTTACTGCTTATGACAGATTAGGTTCGGCGCTATGGAGTGATGACGTACCCGGCAGCCGGGTCGTCGCCCGACTGCCGGTTTTCAACCTTATCGCTGGTGGTACTGATACGCCTCAACGGCGTCAGCCAGCACTTCAAGGCTTCGCTGCAGCGGGTGATCGACGCTTCTTCCAGGCACAAAATTGTATTTGCGCAGTACGTCTTTCGCTGCTTCCAGTTCGGTATCGGTGCTTATCTTCATGGTCTCGGCCCCCCGGCCATGGCATACGGCTGCCATTGAATCGTTAGAGTTGTAGTAGTGCCGGGAGGCGAACACAAACGAAGATGCATCAAGTTGCCAGCATGGTATGCAAACCGAGCGGCGTTTGATCCGGGGTTTGTGTCCATGATGCCTCCCGCGGTGTGTTACGGCAGATTGCCGCTGGCCTTTAGCACGCCGATTGAGAAATTTCGGAATTATCGCGGGCAGCTGACTATTCCCGTCTTTGCGGAAAAGTCTGTTCAGTCGGGTAGAATGCGATCTGATTTCTCAGGCAGACCATCCTCGATGTCGATCAAGGGCAGTAAGACAGAACAGAATCTCAGAGACGCCTTTGCAGCGGAATCTGCCGCCAACCGTCGATATTCCTACTTTGCATCTAAAGCAGACGTCGAAGGCCACAAAGAAATTGCCGAAATGTTTCGCGCTACGGCTGAGGGCGAGACAGGGCACGCACATGGGTTGCTGGAGTATCTTGAGGAGTGCGGTGATCCGGTGAGTGGGTTGCCTT
Source organism: uncultured Granulosicoccaceae bacterium (assembly GCA_964573105.1). Classification (GTDB taxonomy): domain Bacteria; phylum Pseudomonadota; class Gammaproteobacteria; order Granulosicoccales; family Granulosicoccaceae; genus CAKZSB01. The sequence goes on along the minus strand of CAZNIS010000070.1, from coordinate 27,253 downwards.
TCGGCAGCACGGCAGCCAATCTCAAGTGCGCGATTGCCAGCGAGATTTTTGATTCGACCGAGCGTTATCCCGCCATGGCTGCGATTGCACGTGACGAAGGCTTCGCAGAAATTGCAGCGTGGTTTGATACGCTGGCGAAAGCTGAGAAAGCGCACACCGCGCGATTTCAACAGTTGTTGAAGGCCTTGGAAGGCTAGGCTCAATCGGTGGCGACATATTAGCCTTTGCCACTGTGGGTTAGAATAGCGGGCAGGGCGCTAAAGTGCAGAGATTGCTGCCCTGGCTTCCTGGTGGTCGTGTCTTGTGATCCAGCCAAACAAATAGATCGAAACGTGCGACGCTGACCTTACGGCTTCAATCCACAATGAACGCCTACGACTTCGGCGCGTTTGCTCTCTAATCCCATTAATCGAACTGCTCCTCCCGGAATAACAATGTCCGCACCTGCGAAAATTGGTTTTGTCAGCCTGGGCTGCCCCAAGGCATTGGTTGATTCCGAGCGAATACTGACTCAGCTTCGCACCGAGGGCTATCAGATTGAACCTGACTACGATGGCGCGGACCTGGTTATCGTCAATACCTGCGGTTTTATCGATAGTGCGGTAGAGGAATCCTTTTCGGCGATTGGAGAGGCGATCGATGAAAATGGCAAGGTCATCGTAACCGGGTGTCTGGGTGTCAAGTCCGAGGATATCGAGGCGCGTTACCCTCAGGTTCTGGCCGTGACTGGGCCACAGGCGTATGAGGATGTGATGCATGCGGTGCACGCGCATGCTCCGATGCCGGCTCACGATGTCCATCTGGATCTGGTGCCGCCGCAGGGCATCAAGCTGACACCCCGTCACTATGCCTACCTGAAGATATCGGAGGGGTGCAATCACAAGTGCACGTTTTGCATTATCCCCTCGATGCGCGGACGACTGGTGAGTCGCCCCGCCGCCGATGTGATGGGCGAGGCGGAGCGCTTGGCGGCCGCCGGTGTTAAGGAACTGCTGGTCATCTCGCAAGACACGAGTGCCTACGGTGTCGATGCGAAGTATGCGACCTCATTCTGGAACGGCCGCCCGGTCAAGGCCAGCATGCTGGAACTTTGCAAAGCGCTGGGCCAATTGGGTGTCTGGGTCCGGTTGCACTATGTGTATCCCTACAAACACGTCGATGACATCATCCCGCTGATGGCTGATGGACAGATCCTGCCCTATCTCGATATACCCTTTCAGCATGCGAACGAGCGCGTGTTGCGGGCCATGCGCCGACCGGCGGCAACCGAGAAGAATCTGGAGCGCATACGGCAGTGGCGGCAGACCTGTCCCGATATCACATTGCGAAGTACGTTCATTGTTGGATTTCCCGGTGAGACCGAGGACGAGTTTCAGGAGCTGCTGGATTTTCTACAGGAAGCAAGACTCGATCGAGTGGGCTGCTTTCAATACTCTGCGGTCGACGGCGCGGCGGCCAATGACTTGCCGGATGCGGTAGATCCGGCGGTAGCTGAAGAGAGGTGGCATCGCTTCATGTCCCTGCAGGCCGAGATTTCTGCCGATCGGCTCGCCGAGAAAGTCGGGCGGGAAATGCCGGTGTTGATCGATGAGATCGATCAGCAGGGTCAAGCGATCGCGCGCAGTCAGGCGGATGCGCCGGAGATTGATGGCAACGTAATCATCTGGGATGCAACCGGGTTGCAAGTTGGCGAATTCTGTCAGGTGCGAATCACTGAATCCGGTGACTATGACCTATGGGGCGATGTCGTCAATTGAGCTTGGCAGTCAACGGGTTAGTCTTCAGTGGGCGCCTGCAGGCCTAGCTAATAGAGATATCTCGCCGCGCGCTCGCCAGTGATACAGTAAAGCCCGCGACCACATCAAGCAGTGTCAGCAGCGTCAAAATCAGGAAGGTCGCTGAGCCCATTTCGCGCAGGATGATCAGCTCGACAAGGAACACCACGAACACACACAAAGAGAGCACGTGATCGAGCAGTGCCTGGTAGGTCGCACGCGTGGCCTTGAGAATCTCGATATACAGAATACCGATGCTCAGCAGGACAAAGAGGATATTCCAGGTAATGTGCAGCTCTGCGCCGGATGATGTGATCGAGATTGTGGTGACGACCTTGTCAGGCAGATAGTTGCTTTCGCTGCTTGAGAAAACCAGCAGATTATAGAAAATCAGCAGGATGCCATTTAGCGGGAAGGCCAGCAGCAGTCTCAACGGTCAGCCTGCTTTTGCTTGATCAGGTAATCCTTGGCCTGGTTGATCTTAGTGGCGAGGTAGTCGTTTCCGCCTTTGTCCGGGTGAAGTTTCACCATCAGTCTGCGATGAGCAAGCACAATATCGTCCTCTGATGCACTCGCATCCAGCCCGAGTATGCTCAAAGCTTCTTCGGTTGACATGTCTGCACTGCCGCTTTGGGGAGGGGATTGTGAGCCGACTTGCCAGTCGGGATGATATCGGGCAACGAACGCCGAAATTAACTTCAGCGCCTCTGGGTCATGCTGGCGACAGAATTCGGCGAAGGCCTGAGTTTCTGCTTTTCCCAGCGACGATAACGTGCGCCCAGTGAATTCGCCTTCGGTAATTTTACCGTCGAACTCGCCTGATTCGTGATCCAGGGTCATAATCAGGGTCTGGGTACGGACTCTTGAATCAGCCTGGGCTGAGGATCCGTGTCCGGTGAATTGTTTGAATATTCCTGACAATTGAGGGGCGAATCGCAATAACAGCGGGGCCATGCGCCAGATCGCTGCGATTGCGGCACCAATTACCGCGAATATGGCATTGGCTCTGCCCGTGGCAACAGCCAACAGCAGTAGCACAATCAAGATAGCTAATGCTGGTTTGATCCAGGCCGATGGTCCTTTTCGGATCAGCGATTTGCCATACAAGTGGTAGCCGATGTAGCCCACGGCGACCAATGCAATCAGGAATATTAATTTGGCCAATACTCGTCGTCTGCTTTGTGTGATCCAGAAGACAGTCTAATCGGTGGGGCGGCTCAATTGAAATTGGGGATGCCGATAACTGGTCAGGAATAGTATAGAATGACCGATACGAATGTGTTCACAGATTGTTACTTGATGCCCTGCCAATTGGCTCGTCAACCATATTGTCAGTGGTAGAATTACGCATCTTCAAATCGCGGTTCTACGTAAAAATCAAGCGAGTGCTGGAGCACTTGCAAGTACGAAATTTTATATTAAAACAAGTAGTTACTAGATTTGAAGGATCGGCTGTTTACAAGGAAGAAATTTTGACGGAAGAAAGCACAGCATCTCGTCCTGGCAGGCGTCTGACGCAGAATGTGTTCAGAAAATCGAACACAATCACTGTAAATGAGTCGATACCTACGTATGCTGCGTGGCCAGTTTGCGGTGGTCAGTTTGCGCTTTATCTAACCCCGTCCGCATGGCTCAAGACCGTTACGTTTAATACTTTGGCTGTTCAAGCCCCACAAAAAAAGGTAGTCAGATGAGCGAATCCTCAGCTCGCACGGCCACGAGGTCCGACAGGTTTACAGATGATGCGTCGCGCAGCTCTGGCGATACAATTAATTTGCGCGCCATCATCGTCACGCTACGCAAATACAAGTGGCCGATCATTTTCGTCACAGCGATAGCAACTGCACTGACGGCCCTGTTCGTATCCACCATCACTCCGGTGTACCGCGCGACAGCGACGCTGCTGTTCGAGCAGGAGGCTCAGCCCTCGTTCGTTAACCCGCTGGTCGGCGTTGATAGCTCCGGTTTTAACTACATTCAGACACAGGTCGAAGTGCTTGGTTCTCGGACGTTGGCCGAACGCATAGCCAACGAGATGAAACTCGAAGAGCACTGGGAGTACAACCCCACGTTGACGCGTCCGGCTGAGTTTGAGCGAACCGGCCTTAGAGATCTGGTCAAAAAATACGTCGCAAAACTGCCGGCTGCCGAACAAGTGCTGGGAAGTGAGGAAAGCGATGCGCCTGCCAACAACCCGGCAGTTGTTTTTGATCGCGAGCAAATGGTTCGCCAACTCACCGGTCGAATCACCGTTCAACCGCTCAAGCGCACTAACCTCGTTCGGGTGAGCGTAGACGGTGTGGATCGTGAACTGGCGACTGGCATTGCCAATGAAGTTGGCGATAGCTACATCGATCATTTTCTCGACACCAAAGACAGCCGGAACCGTGAAGCTTTCGACTGGCTGGATGGGAAGGTGGTCGAGCTCAAGCAAAAGCTCGAAGTCTCAGAGGCTGCGCTGTTGGCTGAGCGTCAGCGAATTGGTTTGACTGATCAAGGCAGCGACTTAAGCGCCCGTCAGGTTGAGATACTGACCACTCGTCTGATTGATGCAAAAGGTCAGATGGAAGAGGCCAAAATCCTGTTTGACGAGGTTCGATCTGTCAGCTCAGCGCCGTCTTCCAGCGGTGGCGAGGTCACACTGCAGGTGGAAGGACAATCCCAGCCACAGAATCGATATCGATACGTCGGCACCCCCTATGAGTCGCTGCCGGTTGTGGATTCAAGCGTGCTGGTTCAACGAAACAAGGTCGCCGCTCAGGAAGCGCAACGACAGCTGGATGAATTGAACAACCGCTACGGTAGCAAGCACCCGCGAGTAATTGATGCAAAGTCGAATCTGGATACCGCGACCAATAACCTGGACCGCCAGATTTCCAACGTCATCTCCTCGGTTGAAAACAAATACCGTGCAGCACTGGCGAATGTACGATCGATTGAGTCTGAACTCGATGCGCAGAAGTCTCGCGGTTATCAGGTCGGTCGCGCGCAGATTAAGCTGGTCGAGCTTGAACGCGAAGTTGAAACCAACAAGCTGCTGTATCAGGAAGCCTACCAGCGCTTGCGTGAAGCCGATGAAGCAGAGGGCCTGCAAACGGTTAATATGAGTGTCACCGATCTGGCGGCGGTACCGCAGTTTCCGGTTAAGCCGAATAAGTCGCTGATGGTGTTGCTCGGTTTTCTGTTGAGTCTCTTTGGTGCCTCAGCGCTCGCGTTTATCTACGAGGAAATGAAAGAAACCGTGCGCGGTATCCAGGACGTAGAAAAACGACTTGGTCTGTCGGTGTTTGGTATCGTACCGATGATCAAGAGCGGAATGTTCGGCCGCAAATCAGCGCCGCTCATACCGGGCGCGTTTGCCGACAAGCGTGGTTCCTTCGAAGAGGCGATCAGGACAATCAGAACTGGTGTCACGCTGACGGAGCTTGAAGAAGCACGTCAGGTCATCATGGTGACGTCTTCAGTGCCGGGCGAAGGTAAATCGACCGTCGCAAGTAACCTCGCGTTTTCGTTCTCCAAGCTTGACCGCACTTTGCTGATCGAAGCTGATATGCGTCGCCCGGGTCTGGGTCGCGCACTCGGCATCCGCAACCACGGTCTGTCTGAACTACTCGACAATCAGGCTTATCTGGAAGACTGCCTGCGCGAGAGCGAAATCGGCGATCTCGATCTGATCCCGGCGGGTGGCATGACCGAAAATCCGCTTGAGTTGCTCGCATCCGCTCAGTTTGTCGAGCTGCTTGAACAGTTGAAAACCCAATACGATCGGATCGTGATCGATCTGGCACCGGTTCAGGCGGTCAGTGACGCGTTGATCGTGGGCAAGTACGTCGATACCTGTATCTACGTTATCAAGGCAGACAGCACGCCGTTGCCGATTGTGCAACGCGGAATCGATCGACTGCAGGAGGCCGGTGTGTACGTTTCAGGTACCGTCGTCTCTCAGGTTGATATCAACAAAGTGACGTCTTACGGTGGCGACTACTACTACCAGGGTTACTACGATTACTACGGTTACGGTGATAAAGCCGATTCCAGCAGCAGCTCTGGCGCGTCGCGCGCGCGCCAGGAAGCACCGCGCAGAAATGACGGTGGCGTGACGGAATTTCGACGCCGTGACCCCATCATGCGAGATGGTGATTCGAACGTCGCCTGATAGTGCAACGAGCCTGATAATCCAACGAAAAAGGGCTGACCATCGTGGTCAGCCCTTATTTTTTTAGCCGGGTAATCTTTATCCGGGCATAGGTTTGTTTCTAGTAGGTTTCACCTCGTCCGTACACATCGTCCATTCTGACGATATCGTCCTCACCAAGATAGCTGCCAGACTGTACCTCGATGAGTTCAAGCGGTATCTTTCCTCGATTCTCGAGTCGATGGGTTGCGCCCAGCGGAATGTAGGTTGACTGATTCTCCGTCAACATGATCTCCGAATCGTCGCAAGTCACAACCGCTGTTCCTTCCACCACAATCCAGTGCTCAGCGCGATGATGGTGCTTCTGCAGGGAGAGCTTTGCACCAGGCAATACAGTGATCCGCTTCACCTGGAATCGTTTGCCCAAATTCAAAGTACTGTAGCTACCCCACGGGCGGAATACCTTCAAATGCGCGTCCGCCTCTGTCCGGCCGGCACTTTTGAGCATATTGGTAATCATTTTGGTTGATTGGGCGTGGTCATTGTCTGCCACGAGCACGCAGTCCGGCGTCTCGATGACAGAAATGTTCTTCAACCCGGCAGTGGCGACCAGCCTGGACTCGGCGTTGACGTAGCAATCCACGCAGTCCAGCATTATGGCGTCGCCTGCGCTGGCATTGCCGTTCTCGTCTTGCTGACTGATTGCATGAACCGCATCCCACGAACCGATATCAGACCATCCAGCGCTAAGTGGAACGACTGTGGCTTTGTCTGTCTTTTCCATCACGGCATTGTCGATCGAGATGTTTGCGCATTCAGCGAATGCAGCTGGATCGACTCGGATGAAATCGAGGTCTATCGTTGATTTCGCATAGGCGGCGGCCGCGTGGTCGGCCACCTGTGGTGCATGTGCCTTGAGTTCGCTCAGGATGGTGTCTGCACGGAACACGAACATGCCGCTATTCCAGTAGTAGTCACCAGATTCAACATAGGCCTTGGCAGTCTCGGCATCTGGTTTTTCTTCAAAACGAGCAATCGGACTGACCGTGTTGGGTGACTGCGCCTTAATGTAACCGTACCCTGTTTCTGGATGTGTTGGCGGCACCCCGAAAGTGGCGAGACCCTTATCGGCAGCTACATCGACAGCGTGCTTCAGGGCAGTTGCAAAAACGTCGTTGTCGCCGATCACGTGATCCGCTGCAAGAATGACCAGAATGGCATTCGAATCGATGGAGAGCGCGTGATGAGCGGCCAGTGCAATGGCAGGAGCGGTGTTGCGTGCTTCGGGTTCAAGAATAATGGTGCCTTCCGAACCAATTTCGCGCATTTGCTCGGCGGTAAGAAAGCGATGGTTCTCATTGCAAACCACCATGGGCTTGCCGCCACCGCAGATTTTGGTTCGCTCAATGGTTTCCTGGATGAGCGATTTGTCAGTCGCCAAACGAAGAAACTGCTTGGGATAGAGTGAGCGTGACATCGGCCACAGTCGGGACCCTGACCCGCCGGCAAGAATAACTGGAAATACGGAATCTAGATGCTCACCCATGGTGGCTCCTCAAGCCTGATTTGTCAGCAGAAATAGCAATTGCCATTCCAATGCTCGGGAGCGTATCACAATAGCGTAAACGGTATGATTGCGCGCAAATTCAGATTCTCGCGTGTACTGGATGCCATCACCTGTCTCGTTCAAGGGAGTAGGCAACAGGCCGCGCATAACAGTTTTTATTTTCATTCACACGGCAAACAACACCTAGTTGTAATCATGACCAAATCCTTGCACAGGTCGCGGTCATCTACCTGTCGATGCTGATATAGTCCGCCGATTGCTGCCCGGTCGCTTGTATCTCAACTTGTTTGGCCATCGCCTGCCAAGCCGCGCTAAGCAAGTTCAGAAACCATTTTCGTTGAAGTCCGGTCTCAATCGGGCAAGTGCTGTTCGAAACTCGATAAGGATCTTTACGTGTGTGGAATCTGTGGGGTACTGGGTTATAGGGATGAACCGTCTGGTCTCGCTTCACTCATTACAGAGATGGTTGGAGAACTGAAGCACCGGGGGCCGGATGCCAATGGGGTTTGGGTGCACGATGGGCATATCGGCTTTGGGCATGCGCGACTGGCGGTAATCGACCTAAGTGAGTCAGGCCAACAACCGATGCACTCGAGGGACGGGCGATATACCATCTGTTACAACGGTGAAATCTACAACTACGAAGCGCTCCGCGGCTATCTGGATAAAGAGGGGATAGCGCTGCGCGGTCACTCAGACACAGAAGTGCTGCTTGAATGCACATCTCTGTGGGGGCTCGACTGGGTCGTCGAGCGCGCACACGGCATGTTCTCGATTGCGCTTTGGGACAATCACAACAAGGAATTGTCCCTGGTAAGAGATCGATTTGGTGAAAAGCCGCTTTACTATGGCCTGCTAAATGGCCAGTTTGTATTTTCCTCGGAACTTAAATCGTTTCGAAAGCATCCTGATTTCGTTTTCAATGTAGACCGGGAGGCTTTGTCAGCCTACGTCAAATACAACTACGTCCCTTCACCTTTATGTATCCTGCAAGGGTTTAGAAAACTACCAGCAGGCTCGAAAATAGTCGGTCGATCACCTGCTGAATTATTCGCCCGTACGCCCGAAGTTTACTGGCACCCGACAAATGTTGATCGTAGTCCGGAAGCCACTATTGACGATTTCGAAAACGAACTGGAACAGGTAGTCGCGCGGCAAATGGTCTCGGATGTGCCACTGGGCTGTTTTCTATCGGGTGGTATCGACAGTAGCCTGATCACCGCCATCGCGCAACGGCATTCAACAAAACCAGTTGATACCTTTACTATAGGCTTTACAGAGAAAGCCTTCGATGAATCAGAACATGCGTCGGCGGTAGCCAAACATCTCGGCACCAATCATACGGAGTGGATCATCGGTCAGGGTGATGTGCTCAATCTCATTCCGAGTGTTGCCCGGACGTACGATGAGCCGTTCGCTGACTCTTCACAGTTGCCCACGATGCTGCTGTCAAAAATGACGCGTCAAAATGTCACGGTGTGTTTGTCAGGTGATGGGGGGGACGAACTGTTTGGAGGTTACGCGCGCTATGAAAAAGGCGAAAAAATAGACTCCTCTTTTTCGCGTGTGCCCGGGCCGGCTAGAAAATCCCTTGATTGGATCTACAGACGCAGAAGCCTTACCGACTGGGTGTCCAGCTATAATCGGATCAGGAAATTTTTACCCCTCGGCATTTCGAATGTAGACGACAAGCTTGATAAATTTGGTTCGCTATTGGGTGCGAGTAATGTTCAGGAACAACTGTATGACGGTTTGTTGACGCATTGGGGGGATCCGCCGTCCGTTGTGCAACAAGGTGTTAATTATTCGCTGGTCAGCGGAAAGTTTCGGCAAGATCTCTCCTTCATGGAGAACATGATGATGCATGATGCCTGTCATTATCTGATCGACAATATCATGGTTAAAGTAGATCGGGCAGCAATGGGTGTGAGCCTTGAGTCTCGAGCACCGTTACTGGATCACAAACTTTTTGAGCTTGCCTGGCGTATACCCTTGGAAACCCGGCGCAAGGATGGTGTTGGTAAGTATCCGCTTCGCAAGATTCTGTACAAGCACGTTCCCCAGTCGCTCATTGAGCGACCCAAGAAAGGATTCAGCGTGCCACTGGCGCCGTGGTTTCGCAGCGAGTTGGCTGACTGGGTAGGAGATACACTGGATAAAGGAACATTGAGCAGACAAGGTTACTTTAACGCGGATGCTGTACATAAATACCTCAATGAGCATATGGCTGGCGTAAATGACAGGCACTATCATCTGTGGGACATACTCGTGTTTCAGGAATGGTTAACCAACTGGGCTGATTGAGGTGCATTGATGAGTGCCCGTTCACTCGTGCGTTGGCAGCAGATAAAGTACCTAGACGCTGTGATTGTCTACCATGGTGGGCAAGAGCCGTCAGTACACGCTCCCCACCATCGCCCGTGAAGGACGCAGATTTCCTGGTTAGAACGCAGTTGACTGAATACTCATGAAAATATTTCACATTATTTCAGGGCTGAATAATGGGGGGGCCGAAGCAGTATTGTTCAGGCTGGTAACAGCCCCTGACGAAAGCATTAGCCACACGGTCATAGTGATGCAATCTGGTGGGTACTATTGGGATCCGATGATAGCCAACGATGTCAATGTGGTGTCCCTGAATATGCCAAATGGACGCTTATCGCTGTCTGGTCTTATTAGCCTTTTTAAGCTGGTAAGGACGGGTAGGCCAGATGTCGTCCAGACCTGGATGTACCACGCCGATTTGATTGGAGGTCTGATTTCAAGGCTGGCAGGAGCGAAAGTCGTCTGCTGGGGGGTGCGACTGAGCAACCCGAAGCGGGCGCTGACGTCACGTTCGACTCAAGTGATAGTCAAGCTGTGCGCTTTGCTGTCGAGCGCTATTCCCGCATCAATCATTACTTGTGCACGCAGCGCGGTGGACAGTCACGCAAGCCTTGGATATCGTCGTGAGAAATTTCATGTAATCGCAAACGGATTAGACTCACAAAAATATAGTCATAGCTCAAAGGCGAGAGATATCGTTAGAGATGAATGGCATGTGGCGAGGGAATGTATGGTGTTCGGACACCTTGGTAGGTGGAGCCCTCAAAAGGATCATGCGACTCTGTTAGCATCGGTAGAATTGTTTTGCAGATCGGTTACAGCTGAACATTGGAAGCTGGTGATTGCAGGCCCGGGTATTGATGAAGACAATGCCGAACTAATGGAAATGATCGCAGGCCACGGCCTTGAAAACAGGGTGCTAGCAATCGGTCCACAAATGGATGTCGCCAGATTCATGAGTGCTCTGGACTGCTTTGTACTGTCAAGTCGGGATGAGGGGTTTCCGAATGTACTGGCAGAATCGATGGCGTGTGAGTTGCCTTGCATCACTACTGATGTCGGCGATGCCGGGCTTGTTGTTGATAATACTGGCTGGGTGGTAATGCCTGGCGATTCCCGGGCAATCAGTTCCGCAATGTGTGAGGCCTGGAATGAAATGCAAACCAGCCAAACCAGATGGCGGAGCAGGAAAGACAAGTGTCGAAACAGAATAGCGACTAACTTCGACATTGCATCGATGGTTAGTAACTTCAAGACAAAGTGGTTTGAGGTCTCAGGCAGGCCGGCGTCGAAGCGTACCGCTGATAGTGCAGAGGATATCCGGCCAGGTTTATAAGAATAACTTAGACCTTTCGCGAGAGTTCGTCGTAGATCTTCAGTGTGTTGTCGACAACGTACTCAATAGAAAAAGTCCGTTCGGCGATAGCTCTGCCGTTTTTTCCATACTGCTCGCAGAGTAAGGGGTTACTTATCAGTTTGTCGATATGGTCTGCCAGTGTTTTGGTGTCCCCCGGTTCAGCCAGCAAACCATTATAGTCATGAGTTACTACGTCTCGGCAACCAGGCCAGTTGGTGGTGACAATGGCCCTGCCCATTGCAGCGGCCTCTATCAGAATTTTGGGTACACCCTCACCGTATCTCGAAGGAAGCGCAACGATAGAGGCATCCTTGATCAGTTCTATCATGTTGTCGCTGTGACCGATCCATTTGATCCCCATCTGATCGGGTAGCGCCTCAAGCCAGTCTTTAGGCACGGACCTAGGGTTATTTGGGTCGGTAGTGCCCGCGAGCACAAACTGGGCGCGTATTCCGTTCTGGTTGACGAGCTTTGCTGCTGCAACAAAGTCGTCGACCCCTTTGTCCCACAACATCCTGCTGGCGAATAGTACGACAGGCAGATTTTTCTTGACTGGTTCTTCAGCTGGTTTGTATTGATTGAGATCTACGCCTGAGCCGGGTATTAGTCTTGTCCGATCCGCACTGGACAAATTGTGATCGACGAAAAATCGCAGGTCATGTTCGTTTTGCACAATGACAATTGAGTTGCGATGTCCGAGTGCGAACCGGTAGAGTCTGTTGGCCAACAGCTTTGTTACGTTGATCGACTCTGTCTCTGAGGAATACAGGTATCCCCGTCCCGATATGGCAAATACGACTGATTGAATATTAAGCAATCGTGCGATTAATCCTCCATAGAGTACCGACTTTACCGTGACCAAATGTAGAAGGTCGGGTTTACATTGCTTTATAGTCCGATACAAATGAAGAATTGACTGCAGTTCCCTGAGTGGGTTGCGACTCCTTGGGTGCAGTGGCCAATTGTGGAAATGGACTCCGATATTTTCGATTGAATGCGATGTGTGATCTTTAACCGCGGAAAGATGCACTTCGTGTCCTTTCTCGATAGCCGCTACTGCGATCGGTAGTCTATGTGATGCGAAGAACCAGCTATCGTTGACAACAAATTGTACGCGTATTGGGGAATTGGGGGTCACGATCAGTCGCAGGTATATCGCTGGTTTGAAGATTTTATGCGGCAGTACTTAAGTTGTGAATCTCTACGTTGTATTAGGTATCACCTGGTTCATGTCGGTGGAACTACTGGTTCTCTTTTTCCGTCTACGTTTTCTCTTTTTGCGGACTTTCGTTGCCTTTCTTTCTGGTTCGGGGATCAGGCTGAGAGCGAGAAAGATGTACCACCAGTTGTAGTCGAGTATATTGTGGCTGAACAAGGTGAACCACAGAAAACAAAATAATTCCAGGTTGGTGAATATCGGCTTTCTGCGTCGATACAGGAGTACGCCCAGCCAAACCCACAGGGCGACTCCCATTAACCCGAATTGATAAAATAGATTGACTAGCAGGTTGTGAGAGCCAACTTCGTGGGTCTCGTCGATATAGGGAATTGCGTGACCCACGAGTGGGCGCTGCACCGCTTCTCTCAGGCCGCTAACGACGATTTCGGATCGCGATTCCTCACTGTAGTCTTCTTCTCTGTCCTCGTTGAAGAAGTAGGTCAGTCTATCAATGAACTCTTCCGATCCGGCATCTCTACCGGAGGCCTCTACTAAATCCTCGACGAACACAACGGCACTCGAGAATGAGATGGCGAGGAAAACAGGTGCGGCAAGAAAAACAATGGGCAGTTTGCGTTGTGCCAGCAGCATGATTCCGATTATGGTAATGCCTGCCATTCCCGCGCGCGATCCAGTAAAAACGATGCCAACAAAGGCAACGCAGTAGAGAATCATCAGTACGAGTTTGCGAGCATTTCTGCTCACAAGTACTACGCACAGTGCGATCACTTCTCCGGCGGCGTTTTCGTTGCCCCAAAAGCCGGATACGCGTACCTTTTCTGCACTGTTCTTGTAGGCCTCGGATAGTAGATCAGGATTGAAGAACTCTATCAGTATGATTGCGGGTGCGACGATCGCCAGGATATAGAGGGCTGGTTGGTAGTGCGATCGCTGGGTGAAATACACCAGCATGCCGAATGACAGAGCTAAAAGCCCACGTTGAAGCTGGTCGGTCAGTTCGTTTATTTGCTCTGGTGAATATTGAAAAAAATACATTCGTATCAGTGTTATCACCAACAAGGCGACGAAAGCGCAACACCAGATAAGGTAGGCAGCCCTTTTAAGAACGATGACCCGCCTGAATTTGATCATTGCGACCGCCAGTGCCGCGACCAGAACCAGCAAATATGCATTGGGTGCGTGGCTGGTATCGTTGTATCGATCGAGCCACAACGGTAGGTTGGTGAAATACACAAGCAGTAGCGCACTCGACACCACGAGCGAGGTGAGTGTGCCGACGGTTGTGTATGAAACTAGTGGCATTGTATATCCGGTCTAGCCCTGAATCGTAGTTGCTGTTTTTCGTCCCGGCGCTGGTATGGAATTCAAGTGCTTCAGCGCAGGTAAGTGCTTATTGACTAACCACGTATCGGGCGATGGCCGGGGTCACGCGTTCTGATCAAATAGTGTAGCAGCCTGGGAGAGACTTTATACAGACGGTGCGTGTGATCGAATTGCCGGATAGTGACAGAATTCTGACATGTCAGGGATGCTAGTATGGATATTCGAATCCGTGAATAGATTCGATAGTGCAGTGGATCACGTCGGCTCATTGCCGGCGTGCTCCAATTTCTATAGATCCCGGTAAGGCTTACCGCGTGCGGAATATCCAGGCTTCCAGATTGGTATAGTTGTCGCCGTTCAAGTCCAGATGTGAATCGTAAGTGTTTGGATCCATTCCATTGCTCGCCTCCCAGTCGTCCGGGATTCCGTCCTGGTCGGTATCCACTGGTGGCGTTCCAACATCGAGAGACGGCCAACCGCCCGCATTGTTCTCGCAGCGTGAATCACCCGGTCTGTCGGCTTGTTCCACACAGTTAAGCAGCCGGCCCTGTCTCTGTGCCAGTTGGTCAAACAATCTGGCATCTACCGGGCTGCGGATAGGTAGCAGTGCCCCAGCCGTGGCTGGAATGACGGTCTCGAGGTCGTCTGCAGCCGTTTCCGTAATGGGTGGTGCCGGAAAGCGGGTGTCGCTGTGATAGCCGAGGCTGGGATCGTAGGGCTCCCCCCAGGATGTATGTGCGATGGCCCATTCAGGATCGGAATTGCTGGTGCGGTGGTGGCCCAGATTCCCCTCAAAGTAGGCGCCGGTGTTACTGTCAGATCTGATTAGCAGTATGTCACCCCACCCAACAACCGTGTCTTCGTATTCGTTCTCGTTGCCAAGCAGCGGTATGTAGCGGTTCTTGACCCAGTTTATCTTCTGCCCGCCATACACATCGTCGTGCTGTGCGCCTCGAGTGACATGATGGTAGATGAGGTTGCTGGTGATATCGATGATGCCCGTCGTCTTGATCAGCGGGTTGCGCTGATAGCTGTGGGCGATGTAGTTGTGATGGATGGAAATCGAATGCGCACCTGTCGAACCGATAAGCATGCCGCGCCCGCCGGGGCCCTCGGAGTTTGAGCCATTGTCGTGGAGGCTTTCAGCGATAATGTTGTGACTCAGTGTGATGTCGTGGCTGTCGTACCAGATGTCCAGAATCTCATCGATGCCCCAAGTGAAAGAATTGTGGTCGAGAACCACATTGTAAACATTGCCGGCTTTGCCGATGGCGATCGCGTCGCGACAGCAGGTAATCTCGCGCGAGCTACCAGCCCGAATTCTCATGTGCTGCATCAGCACATCGTGTGTTTGAATACGGATAACTGGCCCGATAGAGTTAAGGCTGGCGCGGATCAGCACACCGTCACCCGGTGCGGTCTGGCCATATATCGATATGTAGGGCTCGGTGATATGGATCGGTTCGTCAACGATGATCGTGCCGCCGGTTCTGAATATCACAATGCGATTGCCGCTAGCCTCCGCGCAGTGGCGAAAGGAACCCTCACCGTCATTGTTAGTGTTGGTGACAAAGCACAATTCACCGCCGCGACCGCCAACTGATTTGGTGCCGAACCCCTCGGCACCTGGAAAAATACGCACTTCGTCGGACAGAATGGGCAAGGGTCCGGGCTCTGGCAGAGCTGCACCTTGCTCAGGTAAATTGGATGTTTGGTCAACTAGAGGTGATTCTTCCTCGGAGTCACCACCTCCCCCACCACCGCAACCGGTCGCAATCAGCGCGGTGATGAAAAACAAATGTCTCAGTTTGGTCATACGGGTCGGCCTGCACCAGTGAAATTCTGTCGGATGCCGTTGCTTTACGGCATCGGCGAGTACCCAGCTCATTTCCGTTTCGGGGCTCTTCCTACTCGGTGTCGGCGACCCGGTATTTCGCTTTAACGGGCGAACCGGCATGTGTCATAGACCGGTATACATTCTGGCTTGAGGCTTGCATGGCAGGGATGTTTTGCAACCGCATATTGAAGGGGTGGACGGTGGCTGATATTTGGCGCATTCCTGTTTTGTTACTGGCTGGTTCCGTTACGGCATCTTGCGATTCTGACAGCGGGCCTGCGAGTGGCGGATCGAGTGGGGTTCAGCAGCGTTTTGCTGCCGAAGACTTTGCCTCCCCTGAGGCGTTGTTGCGCACGGGTGCCGATACGGGAGACATCGCATCGTTCTGGTTTTGTACCTATCTGAAAGACGGTGAATTCTCAGACCGAAAGCAGATCCATTTTCTGGATAGCGGCATGGCGCTTGTCGATGGGGCTGAGGCAGATTGGAGTTACCAGCAAGGTATACTCGCAATATCTGATGGCACCAGCGAACTCGCTTTGGAGTCAGTGAACTTTGATAGTCGCCTGTTTCAGGCAGACCAGTTCACGGCTGCCAGTCAAGACGGTATTCAACTCAATTGCGACTGGAGTGGTCCAGCCAGACCCGGCAGTATCCTGTTGAATGATGCGCCCGAAGGGTCGTTCGCGATGAACGGCGATGGGATCGAAACGTTGCTACTGACTGGCAACATACAAAACAGCCGA
The DNA here is from genome assembly GCA_964573105.1 of uncultured Granulosicoccaceae bacterium. GTDB lineage: Bacteria > Pseudomonadota > Gammaproteobacteria > Granulosicoccales > Granulosicoccaceae > CAKZSB01. Next base: position 11,008 of record CAZNIS010000070.1, on the reverse strand, counting down.
ACCTCACATTGGCAATGCCAGTCACCGGAAAACGGATGGGAGCGGTCGTTGTATTTGTTCTCTGACGGAACCGCCGAATTCGATGGTATGGGCCGATGGATCGTGACAGATATCAATAGTTTTGAAATCACTCAGGCCGGTGATACAGGGCAGTGGACCGATGTCGTCATTGCAGAAGATGGCGATGTTCTCTATGATTTTTTTACCGCGACGCTGAATGGTGAAACCGTCGAATGTCGTTGGGAGGGCGCGCCGCGCGCGTCAGTCTACGCAGAGCAACAATAAAGTTTGGTTTTGCGTAACGTGTTTGGTGTTTTGAGGTAACCTATAGTGATCCTCGATCCCTGAACACACAACAGACTGGTCGGGTGCTGGCATAACCCATTACCCTGGCCGCCGTAGTCCACATTGACACGAGCCCCTCTAACATAGTCGCTATGCAAGAAACTCTGCGTGAAGTATGTGTGGCATAGCCGGCTTCTGGTGCCATCGACAGACTGAACCAGAAAAGGTTCTGTCTGCAATGACAGCGGTTCTCGAGCATAGAGGGCCTGACGCGGCAGGTGCCTGGAGCGACAGTGCCAGAGGAGTCTATCTAGGGCATCGGCGTCTGGCTATTGTCGACTTGTCAGCGCAGGGTGCACAGCCGATGGCATCGGCATCCGGTCGCTATGTGCTGGTGTACAACGGCGAGATCTATAATCACCTCAGTCTGCGCGCCGAACTGCAAAAAAAAGTACCGAATTTGCAATGGCGAGGTCACTCAGACACTGAAACTTTGCTGGCGGCGATCGAGGTGCACGGATTGTCGCAAGCCCTGCAAATGATCAACGGCATGTTTGCTATTGCATTGTGGGATCGCGAGCAGAGTGCGCTCACCCTGGTGCGCGACAAAATTGGTGAGAAACCGTTGTACTACGCGAGCGACGGCAAACGTGTGGTGTTCGGCTCCGAACTACGAGCACTTCGACAATGTCCCGGTGTGTCGTCGGAGATCTCCCCTGACGCTCTCGCACGTTTGCTGGCGAATGCTTACGTATCTGCTCCGCAGTCCATCTATCATGACATATTCAAGCTCGAGCCCGGCCATCTGATTACGTTCTCGTCGGCTGCGGCGGGCGCCTGTAGCCAGGAGCCCTACTGGCAGCTTGAGAGAACAGTGATGCCCGATGCAGTCAGTTCGACGCACGGTGACAGAGATGCCTGGCAATCGGCGTTAGCCGATCAATTGTCAAAGTCGGTCAGCAGTCGCATGATGTCTGATGTTCCATTGGGGGCATTTCTGTCGGGTGGTGTTGACTCCAGCCTGGTTACGGCAATCATGCAGCAAAACAGCATGCAGCCGGTCAAGACATTCACGATTGGCATGGGCGAAGCGTCGTACAATGAGGCGGAATATGCGAAGGCAGTCGCGGAGCATCTTGGTACAGATCACACAGAATTTTATCTGACCGATCAAGACGTACTGGATGTGGTGCCCCGGCTTGCCACTATCTGGGATGAGCCGTTTGCTGACTCCAGCCAGATTCCAACTTACCTTGTGTCCGAACTGACTCGCCGACACGTCACGGTCGCATTGAGTGGTGACGGTGGCGACGAATTGTTCGGCGGGTATAGCCGGTATGCAAAAGCCAACCAGTTGTGGTCTGATTTTTCGCGAGTTCCAGGTTGGGTTCGCAGACTGGGCACCCAGGCCGCGAGCCTTGCCGTGCGTCATCTACCTGACAGTATGCACGGACAAACCTTGCGCAAAGTGCACGAGTTGTCATCACTGTTGGCCAGTCGCGACGATGAAGAGTTGTATCATATGTTGCAGCGACACTGGAAGAGACCGGAAGAGGTAGTTTTGGGGTGCGCGCAACTGGGGTCACCCGATATGCTTGACGCGGGCAGGTACCCTGATTTTACCCAGCGCATGATGCATCTGGATACCGAGAATTACCTGCCTGACGATATTTTGACGAAAGTGGACAGGGCCAGCATGGCAGTGAGCCTGGAGTCGCGCGCGCCCCTGCTGGATATCGATTTCGTTGAATTCGCCTGGCATTCATCCATGGACTTCAAAGTTCACAGCTCCGAGGCCAAAGCGCCGCTGAAATCCGAACTGACGAAGTATCTGCCGCGCGCGCTCATCGATCGACCAAAAATGGGATTTGGCGTGCCTGTTGGTGATTGGCTTCGTGGACCTTTGAAAGCCTGGGCAGAAGACTTGTTGAGTCGTGAGACCCTGAGACGACAGGGTTATCTTGACGCAGATGCCATTCATCGCGTTTGGCAGCAGCATCAACGTCGCGAATGGACATGGGAGTATCTACTCTGGGATGTATTGATGTTCCAGGCCTGGTTGTCAATGCACCATGACTGACCCGGTGCACATCGCATTTTTTTTACCCTCGTTCGCTGGCGGAGGTGCAGAGCGAGCGTTGCTGCAAGTTGCCAACGCTTTTGCTCAGCGCGGGTTGAGAGTCGATTTATTGGTGGGAGATGCTACTGGTCCATACGCATCTGAAGTATCCGATGCGGTCACTGTGCTGAAGCTTGGTAAAAAACGCGTTATGGCATGCATGGGCGGAATCGCTCGCTATCTTCAGCGTGCCAGGCCAGCAGCGATAGTCTCAACGATGATGCACGCCAATATCGTTGTCACCGTCGCCAGGCTCGTGTCCAGACAACCTGTGCGAGTGGTACTGCGGGAGTCAAATGTAGCAGACGTCTGGAACCGCAAGCCGATTGCAGAGGGCAAAAGCCTGTTGCTTCGTATAGCTAGCGTCATATACCCGTTTGCCGACAGTATCGTATGTGTATCATCGGGTGTGCGGGATTCAATCGTATCTGCATTGCGGCTGGATGCTTCGCAGGTTTCGGTCATCATGAATCCCGTGGTGTCTGATAAGCTTTTCTCCCTGGCATCGGAGCTTGTGCCGGAGCAAATTGAGTTGCCGCGCCGGCCCTATGTCGTTGCTGTGGGGCGTCTTACCCAGGTCAAGGCCTTCGACATTCTGATACAGGCGTTTGCAGAGTACAGAAAAGTCCATGACCATGACCTGCTGGTTCTCGGCGAAGGGCCGCAAAGGTCCGAGCTTGAAGCGCTCGCGCGGCAATGCGCTGTGGAGCATAGTGTCCATATGCCCGGGTTTGTAATCAATCCATTCCCTTTGATCAAACAAGCCGAGCTCTTCGTAATGAGCTCGCGTTATGAGGGGTTGCCAAACGCGTTGATTCAGGCAGTCGCACTCGAATGCCCTGCCGTAGTCACTGATATGCCTCATGGCCCCAAAGAAATTTTGGCTGAAGACAAGTACGGTATCACTGTTCCCGTCGATGACATACGCGGGCTCTGTGAAGGCATGATCGCCGCGACTGGAAATCGCGATTGGCCGAGGCCTGATGAACAATGGTATGCACGGTTTTCAGAGACCAGTGTGATCGATCAATACCTGCTGGCGTGTGGGCTGGAGCCGCAGCCGCACGAAGAAACCCGAAACTCACAAACGCTTGTCGATGGAGTGTGTGGCCAATGAGGACGTCGGCAGTGCAGATTCATTCGCAATCGTGCACGCTCGGGCGGGGTATGCGTTCACGCTATACCAGGAGCTTTTTCAGTGGCTGTTCACAGTGCGTCTGTCGTGCTCGTGGGGTAGGACGTCGCACGGAACATAGACTGCTATTTGAATACGACCGACACCGCCTACGGGCGCGACAGGCGTGCTGTGAACAGTTACACGGGCGGGTTGTCCATTTAGTCAACGGTGGCAGGCGCGCAGGGGTGACAGCGATCGTTACTCGATTCCAAACCCGTGCATGCGGCAGGCGCATTTAATATGTGCGGAATAGCCGGCATGGTAAACGCCTCGCTACGTCAGCGCGACGGGTTTCCAGCGATGCTGAGTGCACTCTCGCATCGAGGGCCGGATGCCGATGGTCGTTGGCACGACGATTCGTATGGGCTAGTGATCGGTCATGCCAGGTTGGCGGTTCTCGATGTCAGCGCCGCTGGCGCGCAGCCTATGAGCAGCGCCAATGGACGCTATGTGCTCACATACAATGGTGAAATCTACAATCATCAGGAAATCCGCACCTATCTGGCCAGTGAATTCGATCGTAGCGACTGGCGAGGTGAGTCAGATACAGAAACACTGTTAGTGTTAATCGAGTGTGTTGGTGTGAGCGCCGCACTGCAAAAAATCCACGGTATGTTTGCGTTTGCTGTATGGGATCGCGATGACCAGAGCCTAACGATCGCCAGAGACAGGATGGGTGAAAAGCCGCTCTACTACGGCGTGATCGAAGGGGCCGCAGTCTTTTGCTCAGAGATGCACGCTATCCGGTCCAATTCCGCACTGCCGATACAGATCGACAAAGCTGCGGTTAGCGCATTTGGGCAATATGGATTTATTCCCGCCCCGTTGAGTATCTATCAATCGATCACAAAGTTGCCAGCCGGGACTTTCGCGGTATACACACTATCGCAGGGCCAGTGGAGCACGCAGTCATACTGGAGCACCAGCAAAACTGCCATCACGCAATCCGCCGAACCATTGGAGGGTACGGACGAGGCGCTGCTTGTGTCTCTGGACAATGCACTATCGCGAGTAGTTGAGCAGGAAATGATCTCCGATGTTCCGTTTGGAGCATTTCTATCCGGAGGAATAGACTCATCACTTATTGTGTCGATGATGCAAAAAATGACAGAGACTCCGGTGTCAACATTCACCATCGGATTCAATGAAAAAGCGTACAACGAGGCCGGTCACGCCAAACGGGTGGCTGCGCATCTAAAAACCGACCACACAGAGCTTTATATCGAAGACAAGGACTTACTCGATATCGTGCCAAACATGGGGGCGATGTACGATGAGCCATTTTCGGATGAGTCTGCTATTCCAACCCATCTGGTGTCACGGCTGGCGCGCACAAAGGTTACCGTCGCACTATCGGGAGACGGGGGAGATGAGCTGTTCTGCGGTTACAATCGCCACCATTTCGCGGCGTCTGGCTGGGGTCGCATCAAACGGTTGCCTTCCTTCGCAAAGGTTACGGGGTCCCTGGCGATTCGCTGCGTAGCACCCTTGATCCGTACAATGTCTAAGCATGCGATCGGCGCGGGAACATCAGCGCTGATGAAAGGAGATAGCAGCGCGAAGCTGGCGAAGTTGTCGAATGCAGTCCAGGCGAGTGACATCAGAGACCTGTACTTTTTATTGTTGAGCGGAAAAAGTGATGGCGAACTTTGGGGGGTAGCTGGCAGGCGGTTCGATCTGGTTAGTCAGGAACCGCTCAAAGCGATTGACGACACTGACGCGATGATGCTGTTTGATCAGCTCTTTTACTTACCGGATGACATCCTGGTAAAAGTTGACCGTGCATCGATGGCGTGTAGTCTGGAGACTAGAGCACCGTTTCTTCATCCTGAAATGGTCTCCCTGGCCTGGCAGATGCCAAGGAAGATGAAGTTCCGAAATGGCGTCGGAAAATGGGCCTTGCGAGAGCTTCTATACAGGTATGTCCCGGAAAGTTTGGTCAATCGACCGAAGGCGGGATTTGAGGTCCCTGTTGCGCACTGGTTAAAGAACCAGTTGCGTGACTGGGTTGAAGAGTTGAGTAGCGATCAGGCAATCGAGAGCCATGGCTTGTTGTCGGCGGACGCAGTGCGCAAACTGAAGTCAGAGCACTACAGTAAGGGCATCGACCGATCGAGAGAATTATGGCGGTTAGTTTGTTTTCAATCGTGGATACAGGCGCAGGGAAGTCCATCTTCCTTACCGTAATCATTCGAGCGAACAACCGGAGAATTTCTAGTACATGGATAATCAGTTGAAAGGTTTTCAGTGTGAATGCATCCATCGATAGCAATAAAAAACCGGGGCTACTAGCCTGGATTGTCGGTGTTACAAGCGCACTTGCCATTGCTGTGTTCTCCTACCAGCTACCCGAAAATCAATGGGATATGCTGGGCCATCTTGGAGGGGCATTGCACTTTGGCATAGACGATCCCGAAGAATTGCATCGTCAGACTTATGCATTGGCGCAGAAAACTCTCACACCTGAGGACTACCTTGAACTGACGGACGGGAATGTCGAACGCAAGGCGTGGTCGAGAGATCCCGGGGCCTTCTTGCAAGTCTTGCCGTTTTACGAGCCCAGAGTGTTGGTGACTGGTCCGGCCTATATTGCTCACGAAGCCGGGTTCAACCCGATACTGTACATGCGCCTGCAGTCCTCGATCGCAGCTGGATTGGGCGTGTTGTTGTTTACGCTCGTGCTAGCGCTCTGTTCGCGTTCGTGGCTGGTGTTAGTCGTGCCTCTGCTCGCCTCGATAAGTGGTGTACTCGACGTGGCGAGATTCGAAGGTGCAGATGCGTTGTCTTTTGTTGCCTATGCGGGCGCGGTCTACCTGTTAATGAAAAGATCCTGGTGGTCATTGGCAGTGATCGCGCTATTGCCGCTGACCCGGTCGGATATGATTATTTACGCGTTGCCTGCACTCCTCTATTTTGCCTGGGTTTTTAAAGAAAAACTGCATCTAGTGACTCTCGCTATTGTTGTCTGTCTTGCATCCTATTTTGCAGTCAATAGCGCCTTTGACAACTACGGCTGGGTGAAGCAATTCTACGTGGCGCAGATTCAGTACCTGTCACACCCGGCTGACGTTAGCGTCAGACTGACAGCCGAAATGTACATTGGGGCGGTGATTCGAGGCACGGTAAAGCTACTCTACAATTATCAGTTTCAGTTTTTTGCGTTAATATCGCTCGTCATTCTCAGTGCGTGCTGGATGCGATTGAAAGAGACCGGAGCGCGGGCAATAACCGATGAATACGTACTCGGTTTATGTGTTCTGGCGATGTTTTTTGTTGTCACGCATTTTCTGGTATTCCCCTCAATGCACACACGGTATTTTGTGGGTCAATACCTTCATGTCGCAGTGATCACTCTTGCTGTTATCGCTGGCTGGGCCAGACATTATCTTGGTGTACGGCCCAGGTGAATCTCGGTTTCGTAATTCAAACGCTTGCGGTAGGAGGGGCACAGCGCGCAGTTGTTGCCATTGCCAATCAGATGGTTGACCGCGGCATGAATGTAACTCTATACCTGTTGTCCCAGGATTCGCAATGTGCTTATGAACTGGATACGCGGGTAGAGGTAGTGGCAACTGGCCTGGCGAGTGATTCGACGACCGTCCTTCACGCTGTGAAAAACAATATCGCACGGATACTTGGGCTAAGAAGGGCCCTTTGCACTGACGGCATAGATGTAGTGGTTGGCATGAGCTACTCAGTCAATGTTCTGGTCTCGCTGGCTACCATCGGTACGGAGATATTGCCGATCGGATCGGAGCGATCGCACCCCGAGAATGCTGGCGTCGGGTTCTTATGGAGGCAAGTGAGGTCCTTTTGCTACGCCCGGTTATGCACACTGGTATGCCTTACCAGAGAGACGGCAGATTGGGCTTTGGCCAATACACGGGTTCGAAGCGTAGAGGTCATTCCCAATGGGATAGATTTACCACTGGTTTCTACTTCACCAGTTGTAGATATACCGGCCGAGTTTAGTGAAAGGCAGATCATCCTGTCGGTCGGGCGTTTGGTGGAAACAAAGCAGTTCGATCAATTGATAGTGGCGTATTCGGCGGTTGAGAAAAGCAACCCCAACTGGGTTCTGGCTGTCGCGGGCGATGGACCGCTTAAAGAACAACTGGAGCGTCAAGTCGTTGAATTGGGCCTTGAGCAGAGAGTATTCCTGCTCGGTAACGTTGGCAATTTGCACGATTGGTACACAACGGCAGATGTTTTTGTTTTCCTGTCGAATATTGAGGGATTTCCCAACAGCCTTTTAGAAGCTATGGCTTACGGCTTGGCTTGTATCAGTTATGACTGCAAAACGGGGCCGCGGGATTTGATTGAACCCGGGGTCAATGGCGAATTGATCCCAGTGGATGCGCTCGAGGTCGTAGTGGAAAGGCTGCAATTGGTTTTGTCTGATGATGAGTACAGGAATGCGCTGTCTTCCAACGCTGAAAAGACCCGATCCTCGTTTTCCATGGAAAGAGCTATCAATCTGTGGTACCAGCTGCTGTCCTCCAGGCAAGTCAGTAACCGTAGTGGCATGCCTTAGTAGTGTTTTCCAGGGATCATATAGTTGCAAAGCTGGGAGACGCGAACTACCGAGTATTGCGTGGTATTTTCCTGGTGTTCGTTTTCATGGTGCTGGGTCGGTTGGCGGGCCTGCTCAAGGAAATGGTGATAGCTTATCGGCACGGAGTTGGAGAGGTTGTCGATATATACGTCTTCGGATTTGTCGTTGTTTCCTGGATTCCCGTTATCTTTCAGAGTATTGGGCAATCCATATTGGTGCCGTTGTTCTCAAAGCTGGATGAAACCCGGCGAGGTGCTTTTTTCACTGAACTGTTGCTTGTGACATTGTTGGCCGGTGCCATGGTGTGTTTGGTTATATTCGTTTTCGCAGGCGATTTTATACGACTGTTGGCGCCGGGGTTTTCCTATTCAGCTGTCGAATCGGCAGAATTGTTCGCCAGAGTGATATCACCGTCGGTGGTGCTATTGATGTTGGTGACAGTTTTCTCTGCAGAACTTTTGGCAAAGGAGCAACACGCTAATACGCTTACTGAGGCTGTGCCTGCGATTGTACTTTTTCTTTTTGTATTGGCATGGCCAGTTTCTCGCCCGCCGCTTGAGCCCTTTGCGTTCGGCACCCTTGCCGGGTTGTTCTGTCAGTTGATTATTCTGATGCTAATTAGTCGCCCGCGGATCGCGACCAATATATTTGCTTCAGCGGGACAACGTTCCGTTTGGCGTGATGTTGCCTCGGCCCTTTCAGTCCTCGGTGTCGGTGCCATGATTATGGCGATTGCGAAACCCGTCGATCAGATAGTGGCGGCGCGGTTTGGCGAAGGAGGGGTGTCAACTCTTTCGTATGCTTCGCGGGTGCTGGCGTTGGGTATCGGGCTCGGTACAACAATGGTCACGAGGGCACTGTTGCCAGTGCTGTCAGATGGAGGTCAGTCTGATTCTGCACGGCTAGCGATTACCAGGCAGTGGACGCTGATTATGTTTTTTACAGGTGTTGTTGGTGCCGCGATTGTATGGTGGTTTGTGCCGCCTGTGGTCGGCCTGCTGTTTGAGCGAGGAGCATTTACCTCGCATGACACACTAGCGGTATCCAGTCTGGTGAGATACGGGTTGCTGCAAATTCCGTTCATTCTTGTAGGCATGGTGGTTGTGCAGCTATTTACCAGTATCAGGGACTATAAAACAGTTGCGATCAGTGGTGTTGTTGGGGCGATTGTAAAAGTGCTAACTGTCCTGCCGCTGGCTTCAATGCTCGGATTGCCGGGTGTGATGTTGTCTTCCGCAATTATGTATCTCTCGACGTTTCTGTATCTGTTGTTCCAGTATCGGGCTAAACGCCACAGTCTACAATTGGTTTAGCCTCACCTTGGTTGAATTGACGTCGGCTTAAAAAACGTGCCGTTACCTATCTTCGGGCTAGCGTTGTTGTCTGTGCCACGATTCCTTCGGGATGCTGTGTGGCGTGCACATGCCATCATTGGAGAAATGCCTAAACCGGTCATGAGAAATTTACTTCTGATTGCTTTTTTGTCGTTGACCGTGGCCGGCACATCGAGCCCTATCGCTTTTGCGCGCGGATATCAAGTGCCGCCTTTTTTGTCCAATGATGATGTGGTGAGGGTATTCCCGGGCGCTGAGGGGTTTGGCACGCAAACCAGCGCTGGTCGAGATGGACGTATTTGTTTCGTGGAAAACCTGGATGATGACGGGCCAGGTTCGTTGCGTAGCTGTGTCGATCGGGACCACCCACGGATTATACTGTTCAGGGTAGGCGGAACTATCGAAGTGGAGACACCGATTGAAATCGCCTCGCCAGGTATTTCTATCTACGGGCAGTCTGCGCCTGGTGGCGGCATTCTGGTTCGCGCCAGTCAAACGACGAAAGGATCACCGATGGTCATCAGAACTCACGATGTTCTGGTGCAACATTTGAGGCTGCGAGCAGGTACCTCGTTACTTCAAACGTGCTGCCGGGATGCACTGCGCATTGGTAGTGCTGAACCCGGGCAAGTTTATAATGTTGTGCTCGATCATAACTCTCTGTCCTGGGGGACCGATCAGATTGCCAACACTTGGTACGACACGAACAACGTCACTTTTAGTTACAACCTGATCGCTGAAAGCCTGCACGACAATGGGTCCAACAAGGATGGTCCCGCTGGCCGCGGTTTGTTGATCGGATCAGAGGGCGCACATTCGTTTTCGATCCATCACAATGTTATCGCCCACAGTTATCAGCGCAATCCGTTGTTGGTGACAAACGGTGTTGTCGACGTTGTCAATAATATTGTGTATCACTGGGTGAGCAGGGGGGGTGAACAACGCTCAACCTACCCGGATCAACGCGTCAATTGGGTTAAGAACCGTTACCTCGCACGTCAACGCGGTTTTTTGCGGCGCAGCGTGACGCAGGGCTCGTCAGTCGGCTGGGGAGATATTCTGTTGGCGGAAAAAGACTATCCACTGACTGCCAGTGTGTACCTTGAGGGCAACCTCGGCATGTCGCGCAAGTGGTCGTGGCAGTCAGAATGGAAAATCGCGAATACAGACCACGGCGTGCCATATGACCCGAAACTTGGGTTTGTGGTAGATCAACGTTTTCCCGCACCGCCGATTACCGAAATGCCGGCTGGTCAGCTGCTTGACAGGCTTTTGCCTGTCGTTGGGGCGATAGCACCTGAGCGCGATGCAGTTGACAGCCGCGTGGTCAATCAAATCAGCCGTGGTAGTGGGGTGATGCCCAACTGTGTCGGTGCAGATGATATCCCAGGGGGCGATGGGGCAGAGCGCTGCCAACTCAACGTGGGAGGGTGGCCTGTGATGCACTCGGGCATGTTTGCTCCGGATTCTGACAACGATGGGTTGCCGGATGAGTGGGAGCTGGCCGTGAATCTCGATCCAAACAGCGCAGATTCCCA
>CAZNIS010000069.1:18213-37985 GCA_964573105.1 uncultured Granulosicoccaceae bacterium | reverse complement strand
GAGTAAAAAATCGAGAGGTTGACGTGCGGTACTCAGTACTTGATTCGATCTACAATGCCGCTGTGGATCAATCCTATTGGAAAGAAGCGATTGATGAATGCGCACACTATATAGGCGCTAGAAGTGCTTCAATGATGTCCATCGATACGGTGAAACCGTTGATGTACGACATCAGTATGCTTAGCAGCCACATCAGGGATAGACTTACGCCGGAAGATCTACAGCGCTGGGCAACCGAATATGCCAGTCATGACAGAGAGGCATATGCGTACGGCATGACTGTGCCAATCCATAAAGCTTACACTGATACGGACATCTGGCCAAACGAAGATCTTCGCCAGCGGGAAGATGTGGCATTCCTGTTGTCCAGACTAAAGACGCTTAGAAAAATAGGCACGCGGCTCACAGATAATCCGCGCTATGTCCAGATGCTTGCGTATCAGTTCGATGAGCATGTTGAATCTATTCCGGCGCGCTATTACGGCGTTGTTGAGTCACTGTCGCCACACGTTGCAAAATCCCTGGAACTGGGTCAGATATTTCGTCGTCTGCATCGTCAATATGATGCGGTGCTTGCAGCGTTAAATCATGTAGGAATAGGGCTGGTCATTTTACAGGCGAATGGAACCGTGCTGACCAGCAATTCAGAGGCGCAGCGGATAATGGATCAGAGCGAGCATGTCAAACTGGTGAATCAGTGTGAAATCAGGTTGATTTCCAGCCAGCAAAATGCTGTCTTGCAAAGTCATGTCTTGGCTGCGTCACTTGCATCAGGTGGATTAACTAGTGCAGAGCGTATTATTAGCCTCAGAAGTACAAGTGACGATCAACCGCTCATACTTGAGATTTCGCCATTGCGAGATCATTTGGATGAACTCGAGCCCAATCAGGAACTGGTTCTGCTGCAACTGATAGATGTCGCGAGTTTTGAGCATTGTTCCGTATCAACCTTTGCGCACGCCTATGATCTTACCGATGCGGAGTCGTCCGTGGCGGGGTTCCTTATACAAGGGCATTCCACTGGCGAGATCGCAGAGATTCGAAACACTTCAACGGAGACGGTAAAATCTCAAGTGAAATCGATAATGAGCAAGGCCAGGGTGAACAGCAGAATAAAACTCATTCGCGAGATACTGAAAACCGACCCTCCGGTGAATTAGCGGGCCATCCTAATACGTTTTATCCAATGTGAATGGGCACTAGATTGCTCGTAGTGATTCGCACAGCCTAGAGTGTGGCATAGTATTTAGTAATTTTCTTCAGTACTGGGTAGGCAAAAAAAATTGTGTGTTGCCGCGGGCTGCAACCTGGCTCACGCATTCCACAGCCGTCAGATACCACCGTAGCTGTTCACAGCACGCCTGACTGGGCGTCCCCGTCGCACCCCGTGGGCGGTGTCGGTCGTAACCTGGCCGGCCGCCTCGAAATAGCAGCCTATGTTCCGTGCAGCTGCGCGCCCCGGACACTCCTACCCCATGTGCAGGCGGGGGCGCCTGGCTAGGGGCGCCCAGCCAGACGCACTGTGAACAGCAACTGAAACAGCGCCTGGTATGGCGTGAACGCATACGATACCACCTGCCGTTCGCTGGCAAAGTACTGAACTTGTCTTTGCAGCTGTCGTGCTTACATTGGGTTGACGGTTCAAGCAAACCTGTGTCGACTTCATCCCATTTCTGTCCCCGTGATTTCAAACCGATATGAAAAGTTCGCGTTTCCTTGAAATCTGGCACTGGCGGATGACCCTTGAAGTGAGAGACTTGGCTTTTTTTACACTATTCCAATCCAATGAAAGCGCTATTATCTCTGTTTTTACTCTTGGGTTTGTCGTCGTCCGTCTTCGCTGATGCCCACTGTGACGATCTCATCGGCATGTGGTCGAGCGAACGATACGACAACACCCTTAGCAGTGATCGCCGAACGATCAAGGCTTTTAATGCTGACAGAACCTACTGGATTAAATTTATTCACGACAATGGTGAAACCGTCAGCACGCAGGAGGAGTCCGGAAGCTGGACGTGCTCTGGAAGCGTAATCGGCATTGATATCAAAAAAATCGACGACAGGTCAGTCAGTATTTATAGCGAATATAACCTGGTCGAACAAACGATTTCCATCCATTCACTACAACCCAGAGAGCCTAATTGCGCGAGCGTGATCGGGGATTGCAGCGCAAACCTGCTGCTGAAGTATTACCGGGTGATGAATTGACGCTGATGTAATTGCCAGGTTGCATTTTAAAAGTACTCAACCCCGTATACCTGGTTTTCGGAAAGATCACATGAGGCGTTATCCTCGATTATACGGGATCGTATGATTGCTTTTTCGATTATTGAGCGTTCCTCCCCGGTTAGGTATGACCGAAGAAGTACCGTCTCATGCTGGCTGGGAGATGGTTTGAAAGCCGAGTAATGCAGGCACAAATTTTGATCATTTCTTGAGAGTATCGCCTCGAGCTCAATTTCCTGATACTCGCCGAAAATATAGATGTAGTTTCCGACCAGGGCATGTTTAAGCTGTCTCGCTTTGTGCCAACCCAGCCTGGAGGGGCTTGAGTGAAATAGACTCTCGTCTGTTCTCTTGAGCTTTTCCAGCGCCGCAGTAAGCTTTTCATGCCCAGTCACGACGAATTCGAAGTTGCTGGATTCCGCAGGGCCAGTGACGATATTGCCTTCTATTAAATAGGACTTCAGGATGTCAGACGGTCTTTTGTCACTCCAGCCGTTTAGTTCTGAGTGTGGGGGCTTCCAGACTATGGTCGCCTTCCCGTCTTTGGGTTGCTGTTGGTTGAAATGGAGCGGGAGAACAACCTTTTGTCCGATCTGCGGTAGCAGTTGATCGATATGGGCGATTTTTTCACAGCTTTCCTTCCACTTAAGGTCTGACCAGACAACAGTGTCTATTATCTCGACTACATTGCTCATGTGAAAGCAAAAGCGGCCGCACAGCTGCGTGAGACCCTGCGGATGGCAGCGGCGGAGAAGTTTAGCGTCGAGGCTGCCAGCGTAGCGCTGGGAGATGGCGGTTTCGAGATTGCAGGCACAGACTTTGTGCCTTACACGGATCTGGTGAGTGAAAATGCCACCATTGTACCGCTGCGTACGAATGATGAAATTGCGTTGTTAAGTGCGCGAACCGCCGGTGAGTGTCAGGTGATTGGTAAGATGGTCGCGCCCGTGCGTGTTAGCGATATCGTTCGCGGCACCGAAACCTACAGTCGAGACGTGCGCTTACCCGGTATGCGCTATGGTGCAATTGCCCGGCCGCCCCAGCTTGGCGCAGCTTTGATCTCGTTCAATCGAGACGCCGCGATGGCAGTGGACGGAGTGCAAAGTGTAGTTGAACACGACGGGCGGGTAGGTGTGGTAGCCACTACGCCCATGGCATCGCGTCTGGGCATCGCGGCGCTGGATGTACGATGGCAAGCCTTGTCTGATGATGCACTTGCCCGTGCCCAGGTGTCGCTCGATATTGACGAGTTCATTACAGGTGGCAGGCTGGATCACACCGGCGATGAGCAGGGCTCACTGTCAGACGGGCGCGCTCGCGCGGAGCAGAATTTTTCCTTGCGATACGATTCGCCGATGGTTGCGCACGCGGCCATGGAGCCTCGTGCCGGTGTGGCGCAATGTTACCGCAATGGCAACGACTATATTTGCGAGGTGTGGACGGGGAGTCAGGATCCATGGCTTATCCAGTCTGCTGTTGCCGATGAATTGAGTATCGGAAGGTCGTCAGTGATTGTTCACAACCATCGCATTGGCGGCGCGTTTGGTGGTCGGGTGTTGTGTCAGGCTTCAGTTGAGGCCGCCTGGCTGAGTCAGGCAGTCAATACGCCGGTCAAGGTACAGTGGTCGCGCGAAGATGAGTTTCGCTACAACTATGTGGGGCCGCAGTTTTCTACGCGTATTGAGGCTGGCCTGGATGCCGATGCGCGTATCTGCTATTGGCACCATCGCGCGGTGGGTGCCCCGGTCCTGACTTCATCGATGTTCTTTCCGGCCAATCTGCACTGGCTCGCCAATCTAATTCCTGACCCTGGTACCAAACGCGGCATGATCGCGCCGTATCAGTTTGCAAACAGGCAAAGCGACTATGCCGATGAACGGGTGCCGATGCCCACTGGCCCCTGGCGCGGGCTGGGTGCCGCGCCAAATACCTTCGCCATTGAATGTGTCATGGATGAGCTTGCGGTTGCAGCGGACGTTGATCCGATCGAGTTTCGGTTGCAACACCTGGACAATCCACGGCTTGCCGCCTGTTTACAGCGATTGCGTGACATGACTCATTCCAAGAGTGCGCCATTGGGAATTGCCGCCGCCGTCTATAAAGAGGTCACTTTTCTTGCTATCGCCGCCGAGGTGCGAGTCGATTCCACCGGCGTTGCCGTGACTCGTCTGTTCTGCGTGCACGATTGCGGCCGGGTGATATCGCCGGATCAGGTGCGGGCGCAAATTGAAGGCAATCTGGTGTGGGGAATCGGTATGGCGCTGAAAGAGAATTTCAGGCTTGTCGAAGGTATTGCCCAGACGGCTAACTTTGATCGCTACGACTTGCCACGCCAATCTGACGTGCCGGATTTCACTATTGAATTGATTGAGTCAGACGAGCCTCCGTCCGGTGCTGCAGAAGCGGCCTTTGCGCCTGTGGCGGCAGCGATTGCCAACGCGGTGTTTGCCAGTACCGGGACGCGGCAAAGGCGTTTGCCAATCACGCAGGGCTGAATGGTAACAACATGCAAGCGGTGCATTCTAGCTTGCATTGCGCAGTTGCGGTTGCTGCTCCATCAGCTCGTTGATCGAGCGAATGGTGGCGGGCAGTTCGTCTGCCGGCACCGGCCGTGAGTAGAGGTAGCCCTGGATCATGTCGCAACCCAGCCGCGAGATCTGATCGAGCTGTTCCGGTAATTCCACCCCTTCCGCAACGGTTTCAAGCCCGAGGCTGCTGGCGAGTGTTTGTATGGTGCTGATCAGGGAGGCTTTGCTGGATTGTGCATCCAGCCGATTGACGAACGTGCGGTCTATTTTGAGGACGTCCAGCGGCAGATCCTGGAGGTAACTCAACGACGAGTAGCCGGTACCGAAATCGTCAATGGCGATGCGCACGCCCACATCTCGAAGCCGCTGTAACCGTGCGGCCACTATTTTTACATCATCCATTAACACGCTTTCGGTCACTTCCAGCTCAAGCAGATTCGCCGGTGCGCCGTGGCGTTTCAGCGCATGGATAATCTGGTCGCAGAAATCGTCCTGCTGAAACTGTGGGGCGGCGATGTTGATGCTGACACGCAAGTTGGCTGCGGGTGTGTTCTGCCACTGGGCCAGCTGGCGGATCGATTCATCAATCACCCAGCTTCCGATTGGGTTGATCAACCCGGTTCGCTCCGCCACCGGGATAAACTCACCGGGCGGTACCAGACCGCGCGCGGGATGAATCCAGCGGATCAACGCCTCCATACCAACCACCTGGCTATCCTGGCAGCGCACCTGTGGTTGATAGAATAAATGGAACTGGCGCTGGTTAATCGCTTCGCGCAACTGGGTTTCCAGCAGGTTGCGCTGTCTGGCAGCGATGGCGACTGACTCGTCGAACAGGCAAACGCACCCTTTGCCGACGCGCTTGGCCTGATACATTGCCTCGTCAGCCGATTGCAGCAAGTGGGCTGCAGTATCACCATTGTCCGGGAATCGACCGATACCGATACTGGCGCCAATGCTCAGCATTTCACCATCGATAACGAATTTTGCATTGAGCGCTTGCAACAGCGAGTTGGCAGTGGTGATGCCCCCGGCATCGTCTTGCAAAATGACGGCGAACTCATCGCCACCCATGCGAGCCAGTGAGCTGTGCCGATCGAGTCTGGCGGCAAGTCTGGCTGCCACCATCGCGAGCAGTTTGTCTCCGATTGCATGGCCGAGTGTGTCGTTGACTTCCTTAAACCCGTCCAGATCGATAAACAAAACGCAGAAGGTGCTGTGACTGTGTTTGGCGTCGACAATAGCCTTGTCGAGGATGCGCTCGAACTGATGGCGGTTTGCCATGCCGGTGAGCCTGTCGTGAAACGCCTGGTGTTTTAGCTCGCGCGATAGTTCTATTCGGTCAATCGATGTGGATAATTGATTGACCACGGCCTGGAAAATATCGATATGCGCTTCAGAGAATTCACGCATCTCGCGGGTTCGGTACAACAACATGGCACCAAAAACCCTGCCCTGTTTTTTCAGCGGGATGCAGCAGGTACTGCCAATATTCCTGGCGGCGCGCATGGCATATATTTCGGCTGACTCTCTTGTGTCCTCATCCAGTCTGCCGATAGTGGCAATTTGGTCGTTTTCCACACACCATTGTGCAATACGCTGGCGAACGTGGTCGGGGTGCAGAGGATCGGCGCGATAGCTGGCCCCCTGTGCGAATCCCCAGCCCACCTGAGAGTGCAACTGGCCGTGATCATCGAGCAGAAAAATACGCGCGAAAGTGGCGTCCATTGCGGGCAGAAGAATGTGGCACACGGTATCGCAGGCCTCGGTGATATCATCAAGCACAGTCAACAACTGGCTGACTTCCGCCAGCGCCCGGGTGCCTTTGAGTCGCTGTTGGGTCATGTCGATCAGGCGCGTATTCGCAATGGCCATAGATGCCATGCCGCAGATGCGGTGCAGCAGCGGCACGTCTGCTGCCAGGTCTTCGGATTCCCGCGCGGAGATCACCGTCAGCGCGGCGACGGCTTCATTGTCGACAAACAGTGGCAGCGAGAATGCCTGCGTCCCGGCTGGCCATTGGTGGATCGATTGAATCGTGCTGACGTCGGTCAGATAAATGGCCTCGCCACGCGACCAGGCGCGCCCGATAGTGCCCTCGTTGCGTCTGAACTGGCCGCCCAGATACTGCGATGAATGGTTGCCGCTGGCAGCGACGATTTCCATAAATTCACCCGATTCGTGCAGGGTGGCTGCATAGCAGCAGTCAGCCCGGGTTCGATCAACGAGTGTTTTTGCCAACTGTTCCAGCAGTGTATTGGTGTCCTGGCAGGCCATCAACGACGCCAGCACCAGCTCCATCGTGGAAATCTCTCCCTCGCGCAGAGACAGTGCATCGACATTGCTGGCGACCCGCTGTTTAAGATCCCGAACTTCGGAAATATCGAACAGCTGCACCATCAACGCCACGGCATCGCCGCTGTCGTTGAGTATCGGTATTCGTACGGTTTCGGTGTTGGCGTGCCGGCCCGGAATAGTATCTGTGGTGCGGGACAGTGCTTTCTGGCTGACGGCCTGATCGTCGAGTGTCCACAACCCGGGCCAGCCGGAGGCCGGGTCGCCCAGTACCAGTTCTTTCGGTCGACCCAGTTCGATATCGTTTTTGCCGATCAGGGAGTCGCGACTAATGCCCGTTGCTTTGCAGAACGGGTCATTAACATAGATAAAGCGATGGTTGAGATCTTTGATCGCTAAAGGGGTGGCCTGCGCGGTACCGATGTGGTCGAGCAACAGTGCCGGATTGATGTCTTCAAGCATGGTTGATTCACCGGGCCTATCGCGCGAAACACGGCGGAATATCTAAGATATCGTTCGTTGCGCGGCGAGCTTAATAGTCTGTATTGGGCATCAGGTAACCGACTTCGGGCCGACCGGCCCTGTTGGAACTGGCTGCTACAGGTTGCCGGTGTTCCGGCATCCCGCGGTGCCAGTGAGATGGTTGAGTCCGGCGCAATACACCGATTGGATACTTGCATGTTGTAGCAAGGACGCGGTCTGTCGGGACGGACATCGATTTTGGACGGTCCAGCCTGTTCAGTAACCGCGTTGGGGTGTATCGACGCTCGACTGCACATTGTGCCACTCTGGCATGCGCGTGCCGGCTGCGGTACATTCGGGCCACTTTGGCAAAAACGGATCTAGCGATGCAGGTGGGTTTAATCGGTGCGGGTTTGATGGGGCACGGTATTGCGCGAAACGTGCTGAAGGGCGGCCACACCATGGCGATACTCGATCACCCCGGCAATCAAAATCTCGACGATCTGCTGGCACAGGGCGCAACGCTGCGCAAGTCGCCTGAGGCCGTCGCGGCCGATGCGGATCTGATTATTCTGTGTGTCACCGGCACGCCACAGGTCGAGTCAGTTTTGACCGGTGACAACGGTGTGATTGGTGCGCTAGCGGCTGACGCCATTGTGGTGGATTGCTCGACGTCGCTGCCCGAATCGACAGAGCGCATGGCGCAGCTCGTCATCGCCGCGGGCGGGCGTTTTCTGGATGCACCGATGACCCGGCTGGCAAAACAGGCGCACGAGGGCACCCTCAATATACTGGTTGGCGGTGATGCCGATGTGCTGGCGGACGCGATGCCGGTGCTGGATACTTTCACCGAAAATGTCGATCACGTTGGTGCTGTTGGCTTTGGGCATCGAATGAAATTGCTGCACAATTATGTGTCGATTGGTCACATGGCGTTATTGGCTGAGGCTGCGGCGCAGGCGGCCAATGCCGGCGTGGAGCCACAGGTGTTTGTCGATGTGCTGGCGAAAGGCGGTGGTGCGAGTGCGGCGCTTGCGCGATTGCGCAACTGCATTCTCACCGGTGTCGCGGATGATGTGCCTTTTGCAATTGGCAATGCGTTGAAGGATATCGATTATTACCGGGAGATGGTCGGTGGCAATAGTGGCAGCCGGTCTATAGCCGATGGCGTGTCTGCTGCGGTTGAATCGGTTTCTTCCGCAGGCCACGGTGATGCCTATGTGCCGCAACTCACTACTTTGTTTAGAGACTGACAACCGTCGCTGACTTTCAATCTCTGGCGCACAACCTTCGCGTGAAGGCCGGATTTGCCGCACACATTCGCGTGCAATCGCCAGCGGTTGATACGGCAACATGGATTCTTTGTGCTGGTATTGGCATTTCCTGCAAACCGGTAAGCTAAACTAGCGGGATACCGCGCAGATTTGCGCCTGATCATTCGCGACGCAACTGCGTCAATTGCTTACAAACGTGGTTGCCTGATGGATTGCAAACGTCACTCACTGATGGGGAAGTTGTTGCTCGGATTGGTGTTGGTATTTGCCGGGCAGGCGCAGGCGGTCACCATACTGCCGCTTGGCGATTCGATCACCGAAGGCTACGGCTGGCAGTGCAGTTATCGACGACCACTGGTGCAAACGCTGTTCGAGGATTACGGGTGCCCGGTGCAATTTGCCGGGACGAGGCTAACGCCTAAAAACAATCCACCGCATTGCAAACCAACCAACACTGCTCATGAGGGGGACTCGGGTAAAACCGTCGAGCATCAGATCGATCCGATGGTGGCGGCAATGAATGCTCAGCTCGTCGATTATCTGCTTGTGCATCTGGGATCGAACGACATGTTCTACGGCAGCGATACCGACACAATCATCGAAGACCTGGAATTGTTGATCGAGCGCGCCCAGTCGCTCAATCCGGATGTTTCGATTTTGCTGGCAGGTGTCATCCCCTGGGACCCGACCTGGGATGTCGGACTGGATATCGGACATCTGGACGAGCTGCAGTTGTCGAACGAACTGGCGGCTGCAATCGAGCAGTTGGTCGCCGACAGAGCAGAGGAAAATATCTATTTTGTCGATGCGAATTCAGATTTTGACAATGCCACGATGACCTATGACGGCGTGCATCCGAACGATAGTGGCGAGGAATTTCTGGCCGGGCGATTTTTGTCAGTGCTGAACACATTGGGTGTTTGTGCTAATCCAACCACGGCACCCTTCTATGCAAGACTGGAAAACACCGATAGCTCAATGTGTATCGAGATGCCATTGGCCAGCACCGATACGGGTGAATCTGCCGTAATAGCACAGTGTTCGGACGTGGCGCATCAGTGGTTGTCATTCGATCCAGTGGCATCACTGGATAACACCTACACCATTCAATTCCAGCACAGCCAGGCGAGCAATCTTTGTCTGGATGCCTCCAGCGGCTGGTTGACGCAAGAGGTCTGTGATGAAGGCGTCAATCAGCAGTTTCGCATTGAAGTGGAGGGCACTCGCTATCGACTCAGTGTTGACAGCCTGCTTGCCGGGGTGGCGGACAATGGTCAGATCGAGTTCCTGAGTGACACTGAATCGTACGAGCAGCGTTGGCAGTTTGATAATTTTCAGTCGTCACCGCCTGCCGACGTCTGCGACCCATCGGTCAGCAGCCGTTTCATCGCTAATCCGGGCACCTGGCAATTGTTGTCGCTGCCGTGCACGGCTCCCAATGGTGCCACCATGGCAGACCTGATCGACAGCGACGAGATTGAATCGGATGCGTGGGCAGCGTTTTACTATCAGGCCACTGGCAGCGAACCCGGCTATAAGCCTATTGCGGGCAGTGATCTGGCCCCCGAACCCGATGTGGGCTTCTGGTTCATCAGCAGTGAGACGTTGACGCTTAGAATGCCTGCCGGCAGCCTGGCGACTACCGGGTCAAATGCGTTGCCCTGTGCTGCCGGCGAGCCGTGTCATCAGCAGACGATTGATGCAAGCTCAACATGGAATCTGCTGGGTAATCCCGCTGGCAGCAACATACGCTACCAGGACATACAGGCAGTCAACGATTCGACCCTGTGCAGTGCGAGCAATGCTTGCAAGCTCGACGACATACCCGATGTCAATGTCGCTATTTATGTATTCAACGGTGTTAACTATCAGCAGTTGGCGAATACGCAAGGCAAGCAAAGTATGCTGATTCCCTGGGAGGCGTACTGGACGATACTGCTAGCCGACGACACCAGTGCGCTAACGATCAATGAGCCCTGGCATCTCTCTCTGCGTGAGTACCCCGGACAGTTCATGTTCGTGACAAACAGTCATCATGCGGCTGACTTAGGCGGGCTGGCGGCGGCTGATGAGCTGTGCCAGTTCGAGGCGCGACGGGCTGGCCTGCCCGGTCAGTACCGTGCCTGGCTTGCCGATGCAACAGCAAGTCCCAGCACTGACTGGACGACCCATAACACCGACCCCTATCTTCGAACTGATGGCCAGTTGATCGCAACGGGGTGGGACGATTTGACCGATGGCGCTCTATTAAATCCGATTGACAAGACTGCCACCCGCGTTGGCAAGCTGCCGACCGATGTCTGGACAAATGTCAATAGCACCGGGAGCCCGGCATCGGTTAGTGCGCATTGCAATCAATGGAACAGCAGTGCCGGAAATGCACCGGTAGGTAGAACCGACAAAACCGATCAACACTGGAGCGATGGAAGCCGCACCCGTGATTGTAGTGTCGAACTGCCGTTGTATTGCGCTGGACAATAGGCGTTAGCTGTTTAAACGTGGTTCTGTCCGCACGGGCCTATCCGCAGACGTTGCACATTCGGTCGATCTGGGTAATGATTTTGCCACTGGCACAGGGAGGACAAGTTCGTGCAGCGAACAAGATCGACATCTTCGGCGATATTGGCAGTGGCAGTTGGTCTGGTGGTTGCGACAATCACCGGCTGCGCCGGGAGTTCGGCGAATCAGGCGGCTGAGAATCCGGTTTCAGTCTCGTCCGCCGCGCCTGCGAACATTCAGCAGGCAGGCCTCGACATGGCGGAGACTTTCCGTCAATGGATGGCAGAACACAAGGTGTCTGGTGGTGCAATGGCCGTGTCCTACGCGGGCGAGGAAGTCCTTGCGCATGGATTCGGGCGCGACGTAGCGGCCGCTTATCCATTGGCTTCGCTTTCCAAAGTGATTACGGCTGTTTGCCTGCAACAGCTGCTGGATGAGCGGCAACAGAGCATGTCAATGCCGTTGAACGATGCGATCCCGTCACTGCTGGCGACGACCCCGCCCGCCGATCCGCAATTGGCAAAGGTCACACTCGGGCAGCTGGTCAGCCACAACAGCGGCATCCACTCGCGTTATCATCGCGATTTCATCGTTGATACGCAGTCATTTACTCAAGTCGGGATGAAGCGACAGTTTGCGGCGCTGGCAGCAAACAAAATGGCGGCGGCGCCAGGGTCCGGTTATCACTATTCGAATGCCAACTATCTGCTGGCCGGGCTTGCGATAGAAGAATTGTCCGGGCAGTCCTATGAACCCTATTGCAACGAAAATCTGCTACAGCCTGCCGGTGTAGATGCAAAGTTGTATCCACGCTGGCGCGTCATGTCATCCTGGGGCGGCTGGCAGATGTCGGCACCGGATTTTCTGAAGTTTCTGAACCGCTATTTTGCCGATAGCAAAGTGCTGGGTAAGTCGCCGACGCTGCCATTGGTCAATACACCTGTTGGCAATGGCGGTGTGTTCTATGGCCTTGGAACCTTTACGCGATCGGTGGTGGGTGGTGCGCGATTCTGGCATGCGGGTTCGTGGCGCTGGAGCGGGCACGGCCGTGACGATCGCTTTGGCGCCTATTTTCTTACCCGTGAAGACGGCCTGATGGTCGCCGTCAACTACGCCGATCACGCGCAGGGTGACAAGCTCAATGACCTGCAAAACCGGCTTGTGCGTGCGATGAAGTTGTAGTGTGACCGATCCGGTCACGTAAGTTGAATTTGACCATTCGCCTTGCTATCGCCGCCGAGTACCCGGCTCTGGCCCGTTTGTTTTATTTGTCGGTTCGCAACGGTGCTGGCTCGTATTCCGATGTCCAGCGCGAGGCCTGGGCACCCGCCGTGCCGGCACTCGAACCCTGGGCCGACCGACTTGCCCGGCAAACCGTGATAGTCGCCGAGCGCGACGACGGCATTGCCGGATTCATGACAATGGATGTGCACGGCTATATCGACCTGGCGTTTGTCAGGCCGGAGTGCATTGGCTGTGGAGTCGGCAGTGCGCTGTATGGTGAGATCGAACGCATCGCCGTGAATGCCGGGCATACTGCGATGACGGTGCAGGCCAGTGACATGGCCAGGTACCTGTTCGAACGCCGCGGCTGGACCTTGATCGAATCCACCTGTGTCGAGCGGCAGGGTATAGCGCTGCCAACGCACCAGATGCGCAAGGAGCTTGTGACCACCGAATAGATCTGCCCGGCATCGACTGTTTCTGTCATCGCGGATACACTGTGCACTGACGAGGGAATACGGGTCTGATCATGACTGCAACTTTGTTCAGCAACGCCACGTTTTTCGATGCCACGCAAGAGCAATTGCGGGAAGGTGGGCATTTGCTGGTGGTCGATGACCGCATCGTCGAGGTCTCCGACGCGCCGATCCAGTCATCGCTTGCCGATCTGCAGCGCATCGACCTGCGCGGTGCCACATTGATGCCGGGCTTGATCGATGCCCATGTGCACGTCAAGGCCACTGACTTGAACCTCGGTCTGTTAACCGATGTGCCGCACACCTATCTCTTTGCCGGCACCGCACGCATCATGGAGTCGATGCTAATGCGCGGCTTTACCACGGTGCGCGATGCGGCCGGTGCCGATCGCGGTCTGGCTGATGCGGTGAGCGATGGCCTGATGGTTGGGCCGCGGATGTTTGTATCCGGCCTTGCGTTGTCGCAAACCGGCGGGCACGCGGATTTTCGCTCCCGTACCGAACACTCCACCATTATCACCTGCGCCTGCCAGTGCACCACGGCGCAATTCGGGCGCATCGCCGACGGTGCCGATGAATGTCGCCGCGCCGCGCGCGATGAATTGCGCAAGGGTGCCCACCAACTCAAGATCATGGCCGGTGGCGGTGTGGCATCACCGTCTGATCCGATCCAGAACACACAGTACTCGGCGGATGAGATGAAAGCCATTGTCGAGGAGTGCGAGGCCTGCCACACCTACGCGATGGCTCATGCCTATACGCCGCATGCGATCACTCGCGCGGTCAACTGCGGCGTGCGCTCGATCGAGCACGGCAATCTGGTCGACGATGCGACCGCGCAGCTCATGGCCGAGAAGGGCGTGTTTCACGTGCCCACCGGTATCACCTACGTGGCGCTGAACAAACACGGCGCGGAGTATGGCTTTCCGCCCGCGTCGCTGGCCAAACTTGGCGAGATCGTAGAGGCCGGGCAGGTTGCGGTTGAGCGGACCCACAAGGCCGGTGTGAAGATCGCGCACGGCAGCGATCTGCTTGGCGCCACACACCTGTATCAGACCGATGAACTTAAGCTCAAGGCCGAGGTGCTCGGCAATTTTGGCGCGCTGAAATCGGCCACGCTGACCAACGCCGAGCTACTGCAGCAAGAGGGCGAGCTCGGCGTGCTGGCGGCTGGCGCAAAGGCTGATCTGCTGGTCGTAAACGGTGATCCACTCAAGGATATCAATGTGTTGCTGGATCAGGGTGCGCAGATCCCGATGATCATGCTCGATGGAGCGATGGTCAAAAACGAACTTTGATAGCGGCAATTGTTGCCGGCTTGCAAGCATTTTGAGGCCAACTGGTTTACATTGGCCCCGTGGCGTGCGGTTGATCAGACCGACATGCCTGCCTTTCTATCGACGGAGAGAATACCGATGAAATTGAAAACCCGCGCGCGCGGCCTGTTTGCCGCGTCGACCCTCGCCGCCAGTATGCTGATGGCATCGTCCGCCAGTGCCGAGACGTTCAAGTACGCGTTCCAGGGCGATGTGCAAACCATGGACCCGCATGGTCTGTTCGAGACCATGACTCTCGGTTTTCAGGCCAGCATCTACGATGGTCTGGTGGTGCGCAACGACAAGATGGAGACGGTTGGCGCGCTGGCCGAGAGTTTCGAAAACATCGAGCCCACCGTCTGGCGCTTCAAGTTGCGCCAGGGCGTAAAGTTCCACAACGGAAACGACTTCACCGCAGAAGATGTCGAGTTCTCGGTCAATCGCATTCGCAGCGAGGGCTCTGACCTCAAAGTAGTGGCCGCGCTGATCGAGGAAGTGCGCATAATCGACGACTACACCGTCGATCTGGTGACGCCTGCGCCCGATCCGATTCTGCCGTTCCAGCTCGAAATCTTCTACATCATGGACAAGGATTGGGCCGAGGCGAACAATGCCGTTGAGGTCACCAACGTCAAGGGTGGCGATGAGGGCAACTATGCCAACCTGAACGCCAACGGCACTGGCCCGTTTATGCTCGAAGAGCGCCAGTCCGGGGTTAAAACCGTACTCGCTCGCAACCCGAATTACTACGGCGAGGCGCGCACCAATATCTCGCGGGTGGAATTCACACCGATCGAGCAGGATGCCACTCGCGTCGCGGCGCTGATCTCGGGCAACGTACACATGGCCTACCCGATTCCGGTTCAGGACTGGAAGCGGCTGGAAGATGCCGCGGGAGTTCAGCCACTGACAGGTCCTGAAGCGCGCACTATCTTTCTGGGTTTTGACCAGGCGCGTGATGAGCTGACCACCGGCAACATTAAGGGTAAGAACCCGTTCCAGGACGTGCGTGTGCGCAAGGCGTTCTATCAGGCGATCAACATTGATGCGATCAAAAAGAAGGTGATGCGCGGTGCGGCGACGCCGTCGGGTCTGCTGGTCGCACCCCAGATCAACGGCTTTGCAGAAAAGCAGAATGTGCGTTATCCGTATGATCCGGCAGCGGCTAAACAGTTGCTGGCCGATGCTGGCTACGCAGATGGCTTTGAAGTCACCATGGATTGTCCGAACAACCGCTATGTCAACGATGAAAAAATCTGTCAGGCGGCGGCATCGATGCTCGCCAAAGTTGGCGTAAAAGTGGATCTGCTGGCGCAACCGAAGTCCAAGTACTTCGGCAAGGTATTGGCGCAGAACGGTTACGACACCAGCTTTTTCCTGTTGGGCTGGACGCCGTCTACCTTCGACAGCCTGAATGTAATCAGCTCGCTGATGGCCTGTCGCGGTGGCGAAGACAAACTTGGCGCGTTTAACCTGGGTGGCTACTGCAATCCGCGCATCAACGAGCTCGCCGCGATGATCAAGTCTGAAACAGATCAAGGCAAGCGTCAGGCACTGATCGAAGAAGCTTTTCAGATCCATCACGACGAAGTTGGCCACATCCCGCTGCACCAGCAGCCGCTGTCCTGGGGTGTATCCGAACAGGCCGAAGTGGTTCAGCGTCCGGACAACGTGTTCGATCTGCGCTACGCCATCGTCAAGTAAATCGCTGTCATCCTCGCGCCCGCCGCTCTCGGCGGGCGCACCTTGCCAGAACCTTCAATACCCGCCTATTGACCTATGCTGTCGTTTATCGCCCAGCGCCTGTTCCAGTCGATCCTCGTGATGCTGACCGTCGCGCTCATCGCCTTTTCGCTATTCAACTATGTGGGTGATCCGATCAACAATATGGTCGGTCAGGACACATCGCTGGAAGAACGCGACGCGCTGAAAGAACAGCTCGGTCTGAATGATCCGGTGATCGTGCAGTTCGGGCGTTTTGTGGTCAATGCAGCGCAGGGGCAGTTTGGCTATTCGTATCAGCATCGTCGGCCGGTGCGCGATCTGGTGGCCGAGCGCATGCCGGCTACGCTTGAGCTGTCGCTGGTATCTGCGATTCTGGCTTTGGTGATTGGTATTCCGATGGGCGTCTACACCGCGCTGCGCAGAAACGGTTTTGTCTCGCGCGCATTCATGACGTTATCGCTGGTGGGTATTTCGCTGCCGACCTTTCTGATCGGCATTCTGCTGATTTTGTTTTTTGGCGTGATCCTGCGCTGGCTGCCAACTTTCGGGCGCGGTGATGTGGTGGACCTGGGCTGGTGGACTACCGGCTTTTTAACCGAATCCGGTTTGCGCTCGCTGGTGATGCCGGCTATCACGCTGGCGCTGTTTCAGATGACATTGATCATGCGGTTGGTGCGGGCCGAGATGCTGGAGGTGTTGCGCACCGATTTTGTAAAGTTCGGCCGTGCGCGCGGCCTGACTGATCGCTACATTCACTTTCGTATGGCGCTGAAAAATACCCTGGTACCGGTGCTGACGATCACCGGGTTGCAATTGGGTTCGATCATCGCGTTTGCGATCATCACCGAAAGTGTATTTCAGTGGCCGGGCATGGGGCTAATGTTTATTCAGGCCATTGCCGATGTGGATATTCCGGTGATGGCGGCGTATCTGGTGATGATTGCGTTCTTTTTCGTCGTGATCAATCTGATCGTCGATATCCTTTATTTTATGGTTGACCCGCGCTTGCGGGTTGATCGCGCGATGGTGAATGGCCAATGAGTTCGTTCTATCGTCGTTGGGTCGACAGCGATCTGTGGCATAGCTTCACACGTTCGCCGATTGTCATTATTGCGGCGTTTGTCACCGCCGCGTTTGTGTTGGCTGCCTTGTTTGCGCAATGGGTGGCGCCGCACAATCCGTTTGATCTTGCCGCGATCGACATCATGGACGCCAGCCTGCCACCGGCCTGGAACATTGAGGGCGATCCGCGATTTTTGCTTGGCACCGATGATCAGGGCAGGGATATTCTGTCGGCGATTATTTATGGTGCCCGCATATCGCTGTTGGTCGGGATCGCGGCAGTGGCATTTTCGTTGGTCATGGGTGTGGGGCTTGGGCTTATCAGCGGCTACGTCGGCGGCCGGCTGGATGCCTTTATCATGCGCGTGGCCGATGTGCAGTTGTCGTTTCCGGCCATTTTGCTTGCCCTGCTGATCGATGGCGTGGCACGCGGTATATTGAAAGATGCGCACCAGAATATTGCGCTGTTTGTGCTGATTTTCGCGATTGGCATCTCCGGCTGGGTGCAGTACGCGCGCACTGTGCGCGGCTCGACCATGGTGGAGAAGAACAAGGAGTATGTGCAGGCTGCCAGAGTGATTGGCATCGGGCCGGTTACTATTTTGCTGCGGCACATTTTGCCCAACGTGATGGGGCCGGTGCTGGTGATCGCCACCATTCATCTGGCGCTAGCGATCATCACCGAGGCTACATTGTCGTTTCTGGGTGTCGGGGTGCCGCCGACCACGCCATCGCTCGGCACACTGATCCGAATCGGTAACGACTATCTCTTCTCCGGCGAGTGGTGGATTACGATCTTCCCGGGCATCGCACTGGTGTTGCTGATACTGGCCGTCAACCTGTTGGGCGACTGGCTGCGCGACGCATTGAACCCCAGGCTGCGATGATGACGACGCTATTGGATGTTAAAGATCTGCGCGTCGAGTTCCCGAGCCGTCGCGGGCACGTGGTTGCGATTGAAAATCTCACGCTGCAACTATCGGCCGGTGAAATTCTTGGCGTGGTGGGGGAGTCCGGCGCTGGCAAGTCGACCATCGGCAATGCGGTGATTGGTCTGCTTGAACCACCCGGTGAAATGACGGCAGGTGAAGTCACACTGCAGGGTGAACGGCTGGATAACAAGTCAGCCGCCGAGCTGCGGTCGATTCGCGGCAATCGAATCGGTATGATCTTTCAGGATCCGCTAACCTCGCTCGATCCGTTGCAAACGGTTGAGCACCAGCTGACCAATACGATGCAGCAGCATCTGCCGTTGAGTGATCGCGAGGCACGCGAGCAGGCGATTTCGCTGATTGAACAAGTGGGCATTCCCGAGCCCGCCACACGCATCATGCAATACCCGCATCAGTTTTCCGGCGGCATGCGTCAGCGCGTAGTAATTGCCCTGGCACTGTGTGCGAATCCCGATGTGATTATCGCCGATGAACCGACGACCGCACTCGATGTATCCGTGCAGGCGCAAATTCTCGAGCTGATGAAAAACCTGTGTCGTGAGCGCAACGTCGGCATGATCCTGATCACGCACGATATGGGGGTGATTGCCGAGACCGCCGATCGCGTGGCGGTGATGTATCGCGGCCGCGTGGTCGAGACCGGTACTACAGCGCAAATCATCGGTGCACCACAGCATGAATACACACGCAGCCTGATCTCTGCGGTGCCACGGCCCGACAAACGCATCGACCGGTTTCCGCTCGTCACCTATATCGAGGATGCCGGGCAGCGCACTGAGGCGCTGGATCTGAACACGCACTGGCTCGGACAGGCGCGGGATTTTGGGCAGGAACAGGACGTGCTGTTGCGAGTGGAGAATCTGGGAATGCGTTTCACCACGCGCAATGCATTCTTTAAGCGCGACCGTATTTATCTGGACGCGGTGAAGGATCTTTCGCTTGAGATCCGTACCGGTGAAGTGTTCGGACTGGTGGGGGAGAGTGGCTCCGGTAAATCGACAGTGGCCCGTTTAATCACAGGCATCTATCGCCCGACCAATGGCCGGATATATTTTGCCGACGCCGAGCTGACCGCACTGAAATCGCGCGCCGAGGCAGCACCCTGGCGCCGCCAGATGCAGATGATCTTTCAGGATCCGTTTTCGTCTCTCAATGGACGTATGCGGGTGAAAGACATTATTGCCGAACCGATTCGCTTTCATAAGCTCGCAGCCAATCGAGCCGAGTTGCAGCGAATCGTCAATGATCTGCTTGATGTGGTGGGGCTTGGCGCGCAGGCGGCAATTCGTTTTCCGCACGAATTTTCAGGCGGACAGCGTCAGCGTATCTCGATCGCGCGGGCGCTCGCCACACGCCCGCGCTTTCTGATCTGTGACGAGCCGACCTCGGCACTGGATGTCTCGATTCAGGCGCAAATCCTGAACCTGCTGAAAGACCTGCAACAGGAACTTGGCCTGACGATGCTGTTTATCAGCCATGACCTGCCAGTGATCAGACAGATGTGCGATCGCGTCGGTGTGATGCGACACGGTCAACTGCGTGAAGTGGCAGAGACGGAAACGCTGTTTCAAAACCCGTCAGATGAATACACCCGGCACTTGCTGGAGTTGATGCCGCGACTGGATGGGCTGATCGAGCAGCGTGATAGCGTGGGCCGCTGAGGCTACCTGTACCTGACACTCGAGGAAGCCCGACGCGTGAGCGAGGAGACAGAAGTTGTACATTCCTCGCT
>CAZNIS010000069.1:0-18113 GCA_964573105.1 uncultured Granulosicoccaceae bacterium | reverse complement strand
CGACGCGCGAGCGAGGAAACAGAAGCTGTACATTTCTCGCTGACGCGTCGGGTTACCTGTAACTGACACCGCTTAGAAAACCCGACGCGTAAGCGAGGCTACACAAGCTGTACACTCCTCGCTAACGCGTCGGGCTACCTATGCTGCGAACCTCGACCTCTATCCCTCACACCTCTCGATTAATTATCAAACCCGATCTTGTCGACTAGTTTGGCCGCTGTGGTGCGATGTTTGGCGACGTCGGCCAGGGGCAGGGTGTCGTGTTTGAAGTCGCCCCATGACTCGACCAGTGCGGAGCGGGCGACCTCAGGATTGACGGGGTATTCGTGGTTCTGTTCGGCGTACATGCGCTGGGCGGTGTTGTCGGCCAGGTATTCCATCAGTTTGATGGCGTTGTCGCGGTTGGGCGCCGATGCGGTCAGTGACATGCCGCTGATGTTCATGTGGGTGCCGCGGTCGGCCTGATTTGGAAAGATGATGTTGACGGCGTCGGCCCAGGCGGATTGTTCTTCGTCGGTCATCATGTTGCCCATGTAGTAGCTGTTGATCACGGCGACATCGCACTCGCCCTGGCTGATCGCCTTGACCTGTGCCCGGTCGTTGCCTTGCGGCTTGCGAGCGAGGTTGCCTTTGACTCCACCCAGCCAACTAGCAGTAGCGTCCTCGCCGTGGTGGGCGATTTGTGATGCGATCAGCGCGATCATGTAGCCGTGTTTGCCACTGCGGGTGCAGACGCGCCCTTTCATGCCGGGGGCGGCCAGGTCTTCATAGCTTTGCATTTCACCGGCCGAGACCCGCTCTTTTGAGGCGACGATGATCCGTGCTCGTGTGGTCAGGCCAAACCAGTGGCCATTCGGGTCGCGAAACTCGGCTGGTATTCGCGATTCCAGCATCTCGTTCTGGACGGGCTGCGTCAGCTCGGAGGATACCGCGGAGTCGAGCCGGCCAATATCGACGGTGAAGATCAGGTCGGCGGGGCTGTTGCGGCCCTCGCGTTTGAGTCGCTCGACAAGGCCCTTTTTGGCGAAGACGGTGTTGACCTTGATGCCGGTTTGTTTGGTGAAAGCATCGAACATCGGTTTGATCAGGAACGGCTGACGATATGAGTAGACATTGACTTCTTCCTTCGCCACTACGCCGAGCGGCGCTAACAGTGTCAGTCCCAACAGCAAGAGTAGAGGGTTTTTGTTCATCGCAGGTCAGATTTGTCGGTTGTGAAACAGAAGTGTATTGCGAATCATTATCATTTACAACCGCTATTGAGAAATAATCCGCTCGGCTTTCTGCGCGCCCGAGTTACGCGCCTCGCACGTTGTAGTGGCTTGCCAAAGACCCCATAATTTGTCTGCCTGGCAAATTAGTTATTGGCGGGAAACCCTCAGCAGCCCCAACGAGTCCACCGTGCTAACGCGACTATTTTCATCCGGCCGACGCAGTTTCTCCAGCCTGTCTGAGCAGGAGATTCTGGCACTTGCCATATCCTCCGAAGAAGACGATGCGCGTATCTATCGCGCCTATGCCGATGGCTTGCGGGTCGATTATCCGGCCTCAGCGGAGGTCTTCGAACGCATGGCAGACGAGGAGGATTCTCATCGTCAGGCGTTGATCGAGCAGCACCAGGCGCGCTTTGGCGATAGCATTCCGCTAATTCGGCGCGAGCACGTGCGCGGTTACTATGAGCGCAAGCCGGACTGGTTGATGCGTCCGCTCAATCTGGAAAAGACGCGCGAACAGGCCGAACAAATGGAACGTCAGGCCGAGCGCTTCTATACCGTGGCGGCTGCGCAAACTTCAGATGCCGACACGCGCCGGCTGCTCGGAGATCTGGCACATGCCGAGTCCGGCCATCAGGCCGAAGCCGCAAGGCTTGAAAAGGAACTGGTGCCGGACGGTGTAAAGGAAGAAGAAGAGCACAAGGAAAACCGTCAGTTTATTCTCACCTATGTGCAGCCGGGTCTCGCTGGTCTGATGGACGGATCGATTTCCACACTGGCCCCTATCTTTGCCGCAGCCTTTGCCACTGGCGATACCTGGCAGACATTTCTGGTGGGGCTGTCGGCCTCGGTGGGCGCCGGGATCTCGATGGGCTTTACCGAGGCGGCGCACGACGACGGTGTGTTGTCCGGGCGTGGATCACCGATCAAGCGCGGCCTGGCATCCGGCATCATGACGACACTGGGCGGCCTTGGCCACGCGCTGCCGTATCTGATTCCTGACTTCAAAATTGCCACCACGGTGGCGATTGCGCTGGTGTTTGTCGAGCTGTGGTTGATTACCTGGATTCAGCACCGCTTTATGGAGACCCCGTGGGGGCGAGCGGCCTTTCAGGTGGTGCTCGGCGGCGCGCTGGTATTTGCCGCGGGTATCCTGATCGGGCACGCCTGATCGATGTCTGGCTGGCCGCGCAACCGACCACCTGCGGACAGTGAACCTGACCACTCGCGATGGCACGACAGCGACCGCGAAGCTGGCTTCGAGATAGACGACAATTTCTCTCGTTTCAGCCAGATCGACGACATGTTCAGTCGCGCTTTTTGCGATCCGTCGATTGCCAGTGACGATACGCGTGGCTTTTTCGACAGCTACCGCATGCAGGCGGCACCACGCCGTGGAGAGGGATTCGCACAGCGCGACTTCGCGCTGCGCAACGCCGCCTGGTCGGTATCGGATATGGTCTCTGCCCGCCGCAATGCCGCTGGCAAGCGCGAAGGATTTACATCCCCTATCGAAATCGACACACCGATTGTCGACGACCCGTTGCCAATCGACGACAGCCACACCTTTACTGCCGAATTAAAAGGCATTGCGCGGCTGTTAGGCGCGAGTCTGGTTGGCATTGCCGATCACGATCAACGCTGGGTCTACAGTGCACGTGTCGATATTCGCGATTTTTCCGAAACCGAAAACTCACTGCCCGATGACATCAGCCACGTCATCGTACTGGGGCATGCGATGGATGCTGATCTCGTCGATACGTATCCATCGGCGCTGGCTGGCGCATCAACCGGCCTTGAGTACAGCCATGAGGCGGCGATCTCGATTCAACTGGCAAGCTACATCCGCAACCTGGGTTATCAGGCGATACCATCGATGAATGATACCGGGCTTGTGATCCCGCTCGCGATTAAGGCGGGGCTGGGTGAATATGGTCGCAATCAAATGTTGTTGACACGTGAATTTGGGCCGCGACTGCGATTTTCCAAAATCTATACCTCATTGCCATTGATTGCCGATCAACCGCGTATCATGGGCATTGGCGAATACTGCAAGGTTTGCACAAAGTGCGCGGCGGCCTGTCCGCCCAAAGCGCTGCCGTTCGGCGAAGCGACCGCACAACCACTGAATCGCTCGAACATCAGCGGGGTAAAAAAGTGGACCGCTGATTGCGAAAAGTGTTTTGGTTACTGGGCGAAGCTCAAGACCGACTGCGCGATCTGCATGCGCGTGTGTCCGTTCAATCGCGACTATCGCAAGCTCTCGTCACGTGTGTGGCGCGCACTGGCACTGTCGCGCTTTCGTAAGATCGCGCTGTGGTGGGACAAGCATCGCCCCACCGGTGCCAGAATACGGGCAGGGCATTGGTGGCGTAACATCGCGAGTTAAAAAGGAGCCAAAGTGGCCGACGATACACTGTTTCAGGAAGTCATCCGCAGGCGCCGCAGCGTGCGCAAATTTGAAGCCGGAAAGTCCGTCTCGCGAGAAGCGCTGCAACGCATTGTCGACTGTGGTCGCTGGGCGCCGTCGGGTGCCAATGCGCAGTGCTTTGAGTTTATTGTCGTCGACGACCCGACCGTGCGATCTGCAGTGATGGAAGTGTTTTTGCGTCAGGCGCAGCGCCTGGTCGATCACGCCAAGGGTTTTCCGGCGGTGAAGAAAACCTATATGGCCAATACCGTCGCGATTGTGATCGTACTGGGCGACCCGCGCTGGAAAGTCTGTTTTCCGCAAGCCACCAGCGATGCGTTCGATACTGAGTACCGCGATAACAACGAAGCGATCTTTTTGTGTTCACTGGGCGCCGCGATCCAGAATATTCAACTGGGCGTCGCTGCCGAAGGACTGACCTCGGCATGGTTGTCGGGCGGTGGCGAGGACACGACCAATGCCGAACTGTCGGCGTTGCTCGGGTTCCCCGACTGGATGCGTGCCTACGGCACCGTACCGATCGGATATCCCTCGGAGAGCCAGGATCGTCGCTACCGGCGGCCGCTTGAACAGTGTCTGCACTGGAACGGTTATCAGGCCAGTCAGTATCGCCGACACGAACATGTCGACTTCTATGAATCAACACTGCGACCGTTTGCGATGTACCGTGATAGCGAACACTTGTACGACTGGCCCGATGCGAACGAAAAACTGGGCGATTGGCTTGGCGCCTACTCCACCGGGCTTGCCAACCCGGATGGCGCGCTGCAGCCGGAGGCCGATTTTTCCAGCCCGCGTGTCAAAGGTCGCTCGACCCGGCGGCGTGAGCGGGAGTAGGGCATGGGTAGCAGTGCCATTGCACAGCCCGTCGCAAGGACGTCAAGCAATCATCAACGGCAATAACAGGGTGTGACATGGATGGCTTCAGATGGATCTGGATGGCTTGTCTATTATTTTTCGCCGTTGTCGGGCAGGCACAACAGCTTGAGCTGACGGACAAGCGATATCGTCTGGTCGATTGCGGTCAGTTTGTCTCTGACCTGGACACGTCGGATCTTGAATGCGCCAGGGTGTCGCTCAAAGAAAATCGCGTTCGCGACACTGGTGGCCAGGTGGAATTGTTGCTGGTTCGTCCTGAAAAGGCACCCGTGACAGACAGTCCGCCTGTGCTGGTGCTGTCCGGTGGACCCGGTGCACCTATAGCCGAGTTTGCCATTCGCCGCAATCTACCCAATCGAATGAGTAGATTGCTGGGGCGCGAAGTGATCTATTTTGATCAGCGCGGTGTCGGTTTGTCGCTGCCGGATACCCGATGCCCGGAACTGGTTAATGCCGAATCCGCAGTGGCACAGGTTGTCAGCTGGTGGCGTTGCAGTCGCCGCTATCGCGCTGCCGACATCGATATCTACTCCTACAACACCATCGAAAACGCGACGGATATCGCGCAACTGCCCGCTGTTCTCGGGGTTGATAAGATCGATCTCATTGCTGGATCCTACGGCACACGTCTGGCGAGCGAAGTGTTGCAGCAATTTCCGCAGTCCGTGCGTTGTGCAGTGTTGGGCGGTATGCAGATTGCCGGCCCCAACCCGGGTGACAACGCGCTGGACCGGCAGGCGATGTACAACCGCGCAGCGGTTGAATTCCAAAAGCGCTGCGCGAGCAACCCGACCTGTCGCAAGCTGATTCCTGAACCTGATCTTCGGTCTGTGATTATCAAGTTACAAAGGCTGATCGCACGCGACGGACAGGTGGTGATTGCCGGTATTCCCGTCGATAGTCTCGATGCGCTGCGCGAAAGGCTGTTTGTGATGTCGTACCTTGGGCAATTGCGCAATATGTTTTTCACCGCGATGGTATTTGCCGCCCGCGAAGACGCAGCCGGGTTTTATCGGCATGTGGGTGAAGGCGATGCGCAGGCCGGAGAGATTTTCGTCAAGCAACTGCTGAAGTTGGCACGCGACAATGTGTTCAACTCCGTCAACGGGATGAGCGTTGTCACACGTTGTTATGATGGCGACGATTGCGCGGCCGTGCGGCTTGGGAAAAGTGACTATTCGGTCGATGAGTTTCAGGTGGCCGCCGGCAGCGATCACCCGGTGCTCATTGTATCCGGTGATCTGGATCCGGCGACGCCGATTCAGGCGGCACGCGCGGCATTGCCACTGTTTCCACAGGCACAATACGTGGTGTACAGCTGTCTGGGGCACGATGTGTCGCGACTGTCCAATCTTGCCAACGGCGATTGCCTGGTACGTCAAGTGCGAGGCTTTCTGAACAATCCGTCACAGCCCATTCTGGCGTGCGAGGAAGAAACCTGCGCATCGCTGCCGCTAACACCGACACGCCGGCAACTGCAGGCACTGGTGGAAGAGTACGTCGTTGATTTTCAAGGCGCGCCCTAGCGGGACGGTTATTCATCGCGTGCCTGCAGCACATGTTTTTGCGATAATTGAGTGATCCCCCCAAGGTTACAGGTGTCATGTCTGGTCTAACATCGTGAGTGAGGAACCGCTGAACCGGGAATCTATCCTGAATGGCGATATGCGCAAGCTGGCGGAGAGTCAACCGGGGCTGGTCCGGTTGATGAGCGATGAGGATCGCGCGCGCTGGATCGATACGACACTGTCGCAGGCGCCGTCGATGGATCAGATCTGGGTATTCGCCTATGGATCGCTGATCTGGAATCCGGCATTTATCTGGGCCGAGCAGTTTCCGTGTACGATCGCGGGCTATCACCGCAGCTTTTGTTTCTGGACGCGGCTGGGTAGAGGCTGTGAGGAGAACCCCGGGTTAATGATGGGGCTTGAGCCGGGAGGACACTGCAGCGGTGTGGCTTATCGCATTGATGCGAGTAAAGTCGACAGTGAAATCGATATTCTCTTTCGCCGCGAGCTGATCTCCCATGCCTATATTCCCACCTGGGTTGAGGCGCGAGAGGCGAATTCAAATTCCACGGTGCAGGCAATCACCTTCGTGATGGATCCGACCCATGAACGCTATTGCGGTGGGCTCGATCGCGAGCAATCCATTCGTCATATCGCCACGGCAAAAGGTCCATTGGGTCGCAACTGCGACTACCTTTTCAGTCTGGTCGAGCACCTTCAGAAGCTTGCATTTACCGACCCTGAACTGGAACAGCTTGCCATCGATGTGGCGGCGTTTCAGCATGCGCACCCGGATCAAGTGCCGCCACGCTGAGTCAATTGCCTGACGAATTCGCCGTGTCGAAAAAACGTGTCATAGCAACTAAACAGCGATTTCAGGCGGGAGATCTGTCGTCAGATGCGGTTGTTTGACAGTTTATTGGCACCAACAAGCTTATTTTTGCAGCCGATCGATAGTTCGAGTTTGAACGCTCGTTTGCCGTTCAGCGATTGGCGGCTGTGGTACTGGTACATTCCCGTAGTGACGCGATTTGGAGGAACTTGACACCCTTTTTCGTGTATACGTCACACAACCTGGCAACGGTATCGGCTCGTCAATTTCAATGGTCGGGTTCTTGCGCACAGGCTGGCCGAATTACTCATGGTCGCTCGCGTGGAAAGTGAATTTCAGCACGCGGTTTGACCGGTGATGAACCATAAAAGCCAAGGCTTGATGCAGGGAGTTCCGGCTTGCCAGCTGAACCGTTCCACCGAGATAGAAAACACCGGATATTATCCCGTGCCCGGATACTCTGTGCCAGCGTGCTTGCCGTGGGCGTGTCGATGCTGGCCCATGTGCCTGCACACGCGGAAGGGTCCGCGCAAACCGGACTGACACAATTTCTGTTTGATCGCGCAGCCCTGTTTGCCGAAGGCTATGCGACTGATGCGCAGTCGAGCTCGTTGTATGTTGACATTCTCACAGCGGGTGAGGTCATCAACATCTCGTTGTGTGGCGATGAAGACAGCGACAATTTGCAAATCCGCATCTTCAGTCCCCAGGATATTCTGTTAAGCACAGAAAACCTGAGTCAGGGCAACGTCAGTTGTACCGATCCGATGACCGCGCCCCTGCAAAACCCCGTGCGCTTCACCACGCAGGCTGCGGGCACCTATCGCATTGAGTTGCAGAACACCAGCAAGAGTTCAGACCAGACGAGCTTCTTCGAGCGTTTCGACATCACGGTTACGTCGAACAGTAGTATCGATCCCGACCCTACGGTGGCTGCGGGTCGGCTCTGGGCCTATGTTCTGGGGTTCAACTCGCGCAGCTTTGGCCGCGCCAGATCATCTGATGCCAACTACTACGTGTTGGTGGATGGTGGTCAGCCCGATACGCACTATGTCTGGATGCTGGATCTGAACAAGTTCGCGGGCTTCAAGTATCCGCTGCGGGCCAACTCAATCGGTGTCGATGCGCCGAACTCTGGTTATTCGGTCTGGTCTACAAACAGCACTGGCCAGACCATCAATACCGCCTCGTACGAGTATCCGATTTATCTGGGGCGCCCGGCGATTGCCAAAGCGCGGCCACTGCAGCCGCCCACCGTATCCGATGTGTTTTTTGTCGATTCCGATGGTGTGGATTTCGGTATTTCACCCAACGCTACCATCGGTGTTCAGGATAGCGGTAAGTTCGTCTTCAACAGTGATGTCAACGGCAGCTATTCGATTGGCATTGATCTCGACCAGAACGGCAGCTTTGGAGATCAGGCCGATATTCGTTTGTTAGGTCGTGCGGTGGTCGGGCTCAATGAAGTTGAATGGAATGGCAACAACGCACTTGGCGAGCCGGTGGTGACCGGCAGTTACGATGCACGCGTTGAAGTGCGTATTGGTGAGTTCCATTTTATCGCCGAGGATGTTGAGACCAGTGGAGGCCCCTCGGATCCAGGGCTGACGATTTTTGCCGTCGATGATCTGGGTAATCTCAGTGACACGCAGGTGTTCTGGGACGATGAAACGTTATTGCGCACAGGCGAGGGCACGTCAACCTTGCCCGATGGCCTGCCATCATCGGTAGCCAGACACACCTGGGGTGAATTTGCCAGTGACTCGTTTGGCGATTCGAAACTGATCGACACCTATGTGCGCGGTGAAACTGCCAGTGTGGACATTCTCGCCGTCATCATCGACAACGACACCACGCCGCTGGCAAGCGATGGCGCAGTTACCATCACGCCAGTCAGCGCACCGGGTGAATCTGTCACTGTCACCGTTACCGATGCCGATCTGAATACGGCACCCGGCGCTGTTGAACAGGTGCAGGTGGTGGTAGAAAACAGTGTCAATGGTGAGATCGAGACGCTGCAAGCGGTCGAAACCGGCCCCAACACCGGGGTGTTTCGCGTTGTGCTTGCAACACTTGAAGGCGATGCCGCCGGTCCGCCCAACACTGGCACCATTATCACACAGGCGGGTGATCAACTGATCGCCAGATACACTGATCAGCTTACCGCCCGCGGGGTGATTGCCAACCTTTCGGCCACCGGCCTCGTACAGACGGTGGCACTGGACAGCGATGGTGATGGCATCTCCGATGACGCTGATCTCGATGACGACGGCGACGGTATACCGGACTCGATCGAAGGCAATGCCGATGCCGATGGTGACGGCGTGCCCAACCGTCTGGACATCGACAGTGACAACGATGCCATTCCCGACAACATCGAGGCGCAAACCAATTACCTGGCGCCGCAAGGTGTCGATGCCAATGCTGACGGCATTGACGCAAGTTACGGCCTTACCGGTCTGACCACACCGCGTGATACCGACGCCGATGGCACACCGGATTATCTCGATCGCGACAGTGACGGCGATTTGATCGACGATTTGATCGAAGCACTGGACGTCAACGGTGACGGGGTGGCCGATCGCGTAGCGGCCGGTCAGGATACCGACGGCGACGGGCTGGATGATCGTTTTGATTCTGTACCTGGACCCGATGCGATCAACAATTCTGCGGGCG
Source organism: uncultured Granulosicoccaceae bacterium (assembly GCA_964573105.1). Taxonomy (GTDB): domain Bacteria; phylum Pseudomonadota; class Gammaproteobacteria; order Granulosicoccales; family Granulosicoccaceae; genus CAKZSB01. The sequence goes on along the minus strand of CAZNIS010000069.1, from coordinate 8,573 downwards.
GCAATGCCACACTGGTCGATCGCGATACCGATGGTCTTCGCGACTGGCGCGACAATGACGACGACGGCGATGGCATTTTAACGCTTGCCGAGACCGCCGCCGATGCCGATGCCGACGCGATACCCAACTATCTGGATCTGGATGCCGACGCAGACGGCTTGCCCGACAGCGTTGAAGGATTAGCTGATACGGATGGCAACGGTGTACCGGACTATCTCGAAGCGCCGCGTCTGCCCGACACCGATGGCGATGGCATTGTCGACAGCCTCGATGCTGATGACGATGGCGACGGCATACCCGATATTGTCGAAGGTCCGCTCGACAGCGACGGCGATGGCATTCCCAATCAACTCGATATCGACAGCGATGGCGACGGCGTGCCGGACATCATTGAGGCGCAACTGATAGTCGTGTTGCCCAACGGCACAGATGCCAACAACGACGGCATCGATGGCGCGTTTGGCGTAACGGGGCTCATCAGCCCGATCGACAGCGATGGCGACGGTATTGCCGATTATCTGGATCAGGACAGTGACGGTGATTCGATTGCCGACGCGGTCGAGGGTCACGATAACAATGGCGATGGCATTGCCGATTCGATTGCGCGCGGCGTGGACATCGACGGCGATGGACTGGACGATGCGTTTGATATTGTCAGTGCGCCGAATGCGATCGGCAATGCCGCAGGGGCCAATGCCAGCACGACGGATCGCGATGGTGACGGGATCGGCGACTGGCGCGACAACGACGATGATGGCGATTTCATCGGCACGCTGCTGGAGGCTGGGGCCGACACCGATGGCGACGGTGCACCGGATTACCTTGATCTGGACTCTGATGCAGACGGGCTGACCGATCGCACCGAACTGGGGTTAAATCCAGCCAGTCCACTCGACACCGATGGCGACGGCATAGCGGATTTTCGCGACACTGATTCAGACGGTGATGGCACTCCGGATGCAATCGAGGGCATCACGGATACCAATGGCAACGGGATACCAGACTATCGCGAAGTGCCGATGCTCCCTGACGCCGATGGCGATGGTGTGCCCGACAACGCCGACGCCGATGACGACGGTGATGGCATTGCCGACCTGCTGGAAGGCAATGCCGATGCTGATGGCGACGGTATACCCAATCGCTTTGACATCGATAGCGACAACGACGGTATACCGGACAACATCGAGGCACAGGCTGATCGCGGATATCAGGCGCCCTCAGGCATTGATGCGAATGGTGATGGGATAGACGATAGTTACGGTGCCGGCCTGACCCCGGTTAACACCGACACCAGCGCCGCGGCCGACTATCTGGATACCGACAGCGACAACGACGGCATCAGTGATTTTATTGAAGCCTTCGACTCCGACGGCAACGGCGTCGTGGCGCTGGTGGCACTAGGTACCGATGCCGACGGCGATGGACTGGACGATGCGTTCGATACCGTAGACGGCCCCAACTCACTGGCTAACGCGCGCGGCAGCAATGCACCGTTGCCCAACCGCGATGGCGATCTCAGCCGCGACTGGCGTGACCGTGATGACGATGGTGACGGCATTCCCACTGCAATTGAGCTGGCGCTCGATACTGATGGCGATGCGGTGCCCGACTACCTTGATCTGGACGCCGACGGCGATGGCATCAGCGACGCACTCGAGGCCGGCACCAGTCCGGCTGCGCCACTGGATTCCGATGCCGACGGCCTGCCGGACTTCATCGATCTGGACGCGGATGGCGATGGCATCGCCGATCGCTACGAAGCGGGTGTCAACAGCGCCGCACCGGCCGATACCGACGGCGATGGTGATCCCGATTTTCGCGACGCTGACGCCGATGGCGATGGCGTGCCCGATCGAATCGAGGCCGGTATCAACCCGGCGGCACCGGCCGACAGCGATGGCGACGGGGCAGACAATCATCTGGATACAGACTCGGACAACGACGGTATTTCAGATGCGCTCGAGGTGGGAGGCAATCCGCTGGTGCCGGTCGATACCGATGCCGATGGTGTGCCGGATTTCCTCGATACCGACAGCGACGCTGATGGTTTGGCCGATGCACTGGAAGCCGGTCCACTGCCAGGTACACCGCTGGATACCGATAGCGACGGCGTGGCAGATTTTCGCGATCCCGACGCAGACGGCGACGGCATACCCGACCAGCTGGAGGCCGGTGTCGATCTGTCGAATCCCACCGACACCGACAGCGATGGGACGCCGGATTTTCGCGATCCGGATGCCGATCAGGATGGTCTGCCGGACGCGATTGAGGCGGGCCCCAACCCGGCTTCACCGCGTGACAGTGACAGCGATGGCACACCGGACTACCGCGATACAGACTCCGACTCGGATTCTATTCCCGACGCGCGCGAGGCCGGTGGCATACCGGTTAACCCGGTCGATACGGATGCTGACGGATTGCCCGACTATATCGACACCGATGCCGACGGCGACGGAATCCCCGACAGTATCGAGGGCATAGCAGATGCTGATCGCTCTGGCGTGCCAGACTACATCGAGCCGACAGAACCAGCCGGGCAGCCAGGGCTTGACAGTGATCTGGACGGCATACCCGACGCGATAGAGGGTGTGGGCGATGCGGATGGTGACGGCATCCCGAATGCCCGCGATCTGGATTCCGATAACGACGGCGTGCTCGATCTGATTGAACAGCAAGTCGATACCGACTTTGACGGCTTGCCCGACTTTCTCGATCTCGACAGCGACAGCGACGGTCTGCCGGATTTGCTGGAGGCCGGCGGGACAGACATCGACGGTGATGGCCTGGTCGATGGCTTTGCCGATCTGAACGGAGATGGGGCAGACGATGTCTTGCGTTTCAATCCGCTGTTTGATCCCGACACCGACGGCGACGGCAAGCCCAATCGCCTCGATCTCGACAGCGACAGCGATGGTCTGGCAGATCTGGTTGAGGCCGGCGGCGTCGATCTCGATCTGAACGGCGTGGTCGATTCACCCGTTGATAACAACGCGGATGGCATCGACGACAGGCTGGTCTCAACGCCACTGATCGATCGCGACACCGACGCCGACAACGCACCGGATCGCATTGATCAGGACGCTGATTCAGACAGCTTGCGCGACTCGATTGAAGGTCTGTCTGACCCGGACGGTGACGGCTTGCCGAACTATCGCGACATCGACAGTGATGGCGATTTGATTCCCGACAGCGTCGAGCAGACCGCCGATACTGATCGCGACGGCGCACCGGATTTTCTCGATCTGGACAGCGATGGTGATGGACTGGCCGATCAGGCCGAGGCTGGTGGCGAGCCATTAACTCCGGTGGACAGCGACGGCGACGGGCAACCCGATTTTCGCGATCGCGACAGTGATGGCGACGGCATCGATGACAGTCAGGAGGGCACCGGCGACAGCGATGGCGACGGCGAGCCGGACTCGGCTGATACCGATGCCGATGGCGATGGCATCAGCGATATCGATGAAGGGGTGGTCGATACCGACGGCGATGGCATTGCGGACTTTCTCGATGTCGATAGTGACAACGACGGTATTCCCGATGCGCTGGAAGGCGCCGGTGATACCGACGCTGACGGTGTTCCGGACTATCTCGACCTCGACGCCGACAACGATGGCATTCCCGACGTACTCGAAGCGGCGACGGACCGCGATGATGACGGCGTGCCGAATTTTCAGGATCTGGATGCCGACAATGACGGTATCTACGATGTGATCGAAGGTCAGCCAGATCAGGAGACCGCGCACGATTATGATCGCGACGACGATGGTGTGATCGATATGCGTCGACCGTTCGGCGCCAATGGTCTATCCGATTTAGTCGAGACCGTGCCCGAAGCCGGTCAGGTGAACTACACGCTCTCCAATGTCGACGGTGACTTCAATCCGGACTTTCTCGACCACGATAGTGACAATGACGGTCTGCTCGACACCCTCGAATCGCGTCATCCGGATGCCGATCTGGATGGTATCGTGGATGAACTGCTGCTCTCGCCTGACACACCGCGCAGCATCCTTCGAGTGCGCGCCAACCGCTTTGGTTTACTTGAAGGCGCAGGGCGCACGCCACCCAACAGTGACAGTGATCCGCTGGCCGACTTTCGCGATCTGGACAGTGACAACGATGGCCTGACCGACATCGCCGAGAGCGGCGGGTCGATTGTCGACTTCAATGCCGACGGACGCATCGACAACTTCTTTGATAGCGATCGCGATGGTGTCGACGATGCGTTTGACGACGTGCCGCAATTGCCAATCGATTCGGATCGCGATGGCGTTAGTGATCACCTTGATCAGGATTCTGATCAGGATGGTATTGCAGACGTCATCGAAATGGGCTCGCGAGATCTCGATGGCGACGGTGAAGTAGACAACTTTGTCGACAGCGACAACGATGGGCACGACGATGGCATGCAAGTCGTGCCGCCGCCATTTATCGATGGCGATGAAGACGGTGCGCCGGATTATCTGGATCTGGACAGTGACAACGACGGGTTGTTTGATATCGTCGAGGCGCGCAACATCGACATCAACGGCGACGGTATCGTCGATGCGCTGACTGACATCGACGGCGATGGCATTCAGGACAGCGTCGATGCCAGTGTCACCGGCTTGCCCGACAGTGACGGCGACGGCATTATCAACACAGCTGATGTCGATGTAGTAGGGGGTTCTGACTACGACGGTGATGGCATCGTCGATGAGGCCGACGCCGACGCCGATGGCAACGGTTTTGCCGACCCGGACGGCTTTGTACCCGGTGTTATTAAAACCGGATTGCAGGGCAATGCAGCGGGAGGTGGGTGCACGCTTGCAGCAGGTGCGAAGTTCGATCCAGTGTTACCCATGCTGTTGTTGATTGCCTGTGGCTGGTGGGTTCGACGCCGCCAGTCAGGGGCAAGCTGAGCCAGTGATGTTGGTCTTAAAAGGGGCCATTGTGATTGGGTGGACGCGAGCCATTGGTGCTGATAACCCATAAACAGGGGGGTGCTGCCCTGCTGTCGGCTATCGCAAGTAATTTCCTGTCCTGACATGTTTTTGCCATACGATCATTAATACCCTGCAACTATCAGGGTGATAGACAGCGCAACGCGCCAGCGCGTCGTCGCGCTATTCACATACCGCTTGTGTGGCCAACTGCAGATAAAATATTTTTATCATGTGGAAAGTTAGCCATGACATCGGTATGGGGCCTCCTGGCAGTTCTTCCTATGATCTTTGCCTGCTAAGTAATCGGCTAATCAACACATCATCTGTTGCGCTGTCGACCTGGTATTGAAAGATAAAGCCACAACGTTTGTGGCTACAGCCCTTTTTGCAAATCAGCGAAAGTAGTGCTGGAGAATTCTTTTTTTTCGCTTATTATGCAGCCATACCGGGTTGCGAGTTTCACGACGAAGGCACCGGATTGCCCTCTATGACCAGAGTGGTTGTAGATACCAATGGATGACAGTTGATGAAATTCCGCTTTATAAAATCTACCCGCTGTGCAGTATGTCTACCAGCTGTAACACTTTCGCTACTCGTATTTTTCAATGGATCGGCGGACGCACAAACATCGCTTGTCGCCTGCAGCAATTCCAGTTTCGATCATGATGGTGACGGATACGGGTGGGAGAACAATGCCAGTTGCCGCGTTGTCGAAGGTAACGATGGCGGCAGTCAGAACCCGTTTGCCACGATCGACACATCACTGGCGGCTTGTGCCAGTGCGAATGCCGACCCTGATGGCGATGGCTATGGGTGGGAGAACGGCGCCAGTTGCCGTGCTGTTGGCAGCAATGGCGCCGCAGGCCAGTCAACTTCATCGAGTAACGATTCGTCGTTGCCGCGGTGTTCGAGCGCGAGCTCTGACTCAGACGGAGATGGCTATGGTTGGGAGAATAATGCCAGTTGTGTGGTCGTTGGCAGCAACTCCGGTGTCGACACCTCAAGTGGTAGTTCGAGCTCATCGGGTGGTGCCGCCACCGTGTCGACGCCACCAGTTTTCAGTCCATCCTCAGGTCGTGACCCACTCGAACGCAGTGTGCCGACGGCTGCATGTGATACCTCGTCTTCCGCTGTGCGAATTATCGACTCGGTTGCTGATCTGGCCGACCTGAACAATCCTGCCTACCGGGTGTTTTGCATTGCCAATGGCGACTATCGCAGCGCCGGCCTGATCCACCTGACGCGTAGCGGCAGCGCCTCTGCGCCGCGTATCATCCGGCCGCTGGACAACTGGCCGGGTGGTATCGACAACGTCGTGCAGCTTCCGTCAAACCGTCGCGTGCTATTGCATCGCCTTGAACTTGAGTCTGCGAGTCACTGGATTATCGACGGCATGGCGATTGTCAACCAGGATCGATCGAGCAACCTGTCTAATCGCACCGTGCAGATGCTCTACGACGCCTCAGACAATATCTTGCATCGATCACTAATCGAAGGCGGGCGCATCGGCTTTCGGATGCTGCGTTCACATCGAAATACGCTGCAGCACAATGTCGTGCGCCGAACGATACTGGTGTCCAACTCAGACAGTAACTGCATCAATATCGAGGGTGACGCCGGACAAAATATTCGCGGCAATAGAGTTGTCAGCAATGAGGCCTATGACTGCACTGACAGTCTGCAATTGGTTGCGCTTTCGCACAACAATGGCGTCAGGTTTCCCGGCACCGTGATTGCCAACAATGACTTCTATCTGACATCAGCCGTCTATACCGATTGCAATGGCAATCGGGATCCGAATGGCCGCTGCTCTGCTGCCGAGGGCAGGCTCGATATCAAAGGTGGTGGCACCGGTTCGGGCAACTCGGATAACGTGCGGGTATTGCGCAATCGCATCTGGGGCGCGCGCGTCACCGACCCGACGTTAGGGGGATCCAGTTGGGGCAGTGGCATCTCGCTGTGTTGCGGGTCTGACATTGCGCATGTGGTGATAGAGGACAACAGCGTATTCGACAGCGATCGCGGCATCAGTGTTTCGGGTGGCAACACACGATCAATTTCGGTTAATAACAATCGTCTGATCAGAATCGGTTCGGGACGCCAGAATACTGGCCACGCAATGCTGTCACTCAATGGCACAAGTAATACTCAATGGCGACACAACATTGTCTACCACGCGCAGACCTGGGGGCTTTTTCAGGGCAGTGGCCATGTGTTGCGTTGTAACGCGATACTCGATGCGCCGGGCTCGATCGTCAACTCTGGTATCAATGTGGGAAGCAACTACTACTACGGTGATGCCTATCCACCGGCGGGTTACACAGCAAGTGCAAGCGACCATCTGGGCCGGTCGGTGTCCCAATCCGGACACGCCAGCTATTGTTTCAATCGCAAGCGGCTGAGCGGGTCAGAGCAAGTGTGTTTGCCCTATGCAGCGGTCGGTCAGGGCAGTCCTCATCGCAACGCCTGTGTCGCCAACTAGCAAGTTGTGTTTGTCACTCGTCGTCCAGCCACTGCTTAAACTGCGCAGGCAGCGGTGTCAGCGCACCGCTTGATGCATAGCCGCGTTCATCTGCCATCTGTCTAATCGCCCGCACGCGATCATCATCGAGTGGATGGGTGCTGGCAAAGCGTTCAAGCCACGTGGGGATGGCGCTGTCGTCGCGTTCGGCACCGGTTAGCCTAAACAGCGTATCGGCGCCGTTGATGTGGCCGTAAACGGTGTTCACCGCAGCCAGTGCGGCGCGGTCGGCTGCGTTTTCCATGCTGCGTGTAAACTGAACGCCAGTCAAAAGCCCGGTTTGATTGAGTATTGATGCAGCCGCACCGGTACCACTTTGACCGGTCAGCGCGGTCAGTGCGAGCATGCTCGACAAACCGCCGCCAAGACCAGCCAGCGGGTCGCGGTGCAGAACATGTGCAATCTCGTGTGCAATCACCATCGCCAGTGCATTTTCGTTTGGCATCTGTGACAGCAGGCCGCGGTAGAAGACCAGTTGCCCGCCAATCGTTGCAAATGCATTGAAGACGTTGTCGCGATCGTAGTGCACTGTGATTTCGATCTCTTCGGGCATGTCCAGACCGTGCGCGACTTTCTCTGCCAACTGATTGAGCCAGGCAGTTAACGCCTCAGATGCGTTGTCGGAGCCCAATTGAATGTCGGTCTGCTCCAGCGCCAGTTGTTCGTAGCGAAAGGGCACTTTACGGGCAATCCAGCCGCCCGCGAGCTGCAGGCTGACGACCAGCAGTGTCACCAGCACCGCAGCGCTGCCCAATACGATCGCAAATCGTTTTAGCGGGTGTTCGCGTGTGGTGTTGATCCCCTCGCGAGGTTGACGGTTTTCAAACTTCATCGGTGACATTCAGGACCGGCTGGTCCGGTGTGCTCAACGCGGTGCCATAGGCCATCACTTCGATCGCACCGGCACCAAATTGCGAGATTCGCGACGTGTTGTATTTGACATTAAACACGTAGTCCGCACCGAGCGACTTCGCGTTTGCCTTCATCCGCAGCAGCGCCTCGCGGCGGGCGCGATCGATCAGTGATTCGAACGGGGTGACCTTGCCGCCGAATATATTGATCAGGCTGGCCGTGAAGGTTTTGAAGTAGTCCGACGCAATCACCACGTTGCCCGTCACCAGTTG
>CAZNIS010000068.1:0-39333 GCA_964573105.1 uncultured Granulosicoccaceae bacterium | reverse complement strand
CCGCGCGCTGCGCGCACCGCAAAAATGGCAGGCATCGATATACCGGTGGAACCGCGCAAGCGCTATACGTTTATCTTTGAAGCTGAACAACCGCTTGATCGCGATCTGCCATTGACCATTGACCCATCCGGCGTACACATGCGCACCGATGGCACATATTATCTGGCTGGCTGCCCGCCGGATGATGATCCGGCTGTCGACTATGATGACTTCGTGCAGGATCACAGCATCTGGGAAGAAAAGGTCTGGCCCGTCATTGCCAATCGCATCCCGCAATTCGAGGCGATTCGACTGACCAATTCATGGGCCGGTCACTACTCGTTTAACACGCTCGATCAAAACGCGATTATCGGCCCGCACACAGCGCTTGCGAATTTTGTTTTTGTTAACGGATTTTCCGGCCACGGTTTCCAGCAGTCGCCGGCGATGGGTCGCGGCACCGCCGAGTGGATCACCTACGGCGAGTATCGCAGCCTGGACTTGACGCCTTTCAACTATGAGCGCATCGTGCTGAACCAACCGTTTTTGGAAAAGGCCGTGATATGAAATTACCCGTCAACCCGTTTACTCAAGCAATCGCACGTCAGGAAAAACAGATCGGCCTGTGGGTCAGCCTGAGCAGCAACTTTGCCGCAGAAGTGGTGGCCGGCAGTGGTTACGACTGGGTACTGGTGGATATGGAACACTCGCCAAACGATCTGGGATCGGTGATGGCACAATTGCAGGTGTTTGCCGGAAGTCGCAGCACCGCGATTGCCCGCCCGCAGTGGAATGATTCGGTAATGGTCAAGCGCCTGTTGGATATCGGCGCACCGGGGTTGTTGTTTCCCATGGTGCAAACGGTTGAAGAGGCACAGGCCGCCGTGGCGTCGACGCGCTATCCGCCCCGCGGTATTCGCGGTGTCAGTGGCTCCACTCGCGCCAATGCGTTTGGCCGCATTACCGATTACTTCGCCAACGTCGAAAATCAGACTACCGTACTGGTGCAACTGGAGACGCGCAGCGCGATAGACAACGCATTGGCGATTGGCTCGGTTGAAGGCGTCAACGGGGTATTTTTTGGCCCGGCAGACATTGCCGCAGATATTGGCAAACTCGGCCAGCCGATGTGTGATGAAGTGTGGGATTTAATTCGCCCGGCAGCGCAACAATTGATCGACAAGGGCATACCGGTGGGCACCCTGGTGCAGGATCCGGATTTTGCCAGCGATTTATTGAATAACGGTTTTAGTTTTGTTGCCTGCGGATCGGACACCGGGTTGCTCGCGCGAAGTGCCGATGCGCTGCTTGCAACTGTGCGCGGCAAGACCTGATGACATCGGCCACTCGCTACGCAGCCGATCGACTATCTGCGGTGTTGCCATCGGCCTCGGCCGGAGTCAGCCAGCTGGCGGGCCAGTTGCGTGCCGCCGGCCGCGACATTATCGACCTGGGCCTGGGTGAACCCGATTTCGATACACCGGCGCATATTATCGAGGCGGCACATCAAGCGGCGCTGGCCGGAAAAACGCGCTATCCGCCAACCGATGGCAGTGGCGAATTAAAAGAGGCAATCGCGGCAAAACTCAAGCGCGACAATGCACTGGACTATGCGCCGAACGAAATCATCGTCGCCAATGGTGCGAAACAGGTGATTTTCGATGCGGTGATGGCGTCGCTCGAACCCGGTCAGGAGGTGTTGCTGTGCGCACCACACTTCGATTCCTATCGCAATATTGTGCTGGTGCTCGGTGGCGTGCCAAAGGTGCTGCCCTGCCCGGCGGCAAACGGCTTTCGCTTACAGCCGGAAGATCTTGCCGCCGCGATCACACCGAACACGCGCTGGCTGTTTCTGAATTCACCCTCCAATCCGGCCGGGGCTACCTACAGCGCCGATCAACTGCGCGCGCTTGGTGAGGTGATAGAACAACACCCGCAATTGCTGGTGTTGTCTGATGAAATCTACGAGCACATCATCTTTGACGGGCAGCTGCATCAGTCTTTCACCGCTGCCTGCCCACAGCTACGCGATCAGACGATTTGCGTGAACGGTGTATCGAAAGCCTACGCGATGACGGGTTGGCGCATCGGTTACGGCGCCGCCCCACAACCACTGATTACGGCAATGACCAAAGTCCAGTCGCAGATCAGTTCAGGCGCGTGTTCAATTGCCCAGGCTGCCGCTACTGCCGCATTGAATGGTCCGCAGGATGAGGTGACGCGATTCTGTGCTGCGTTTGAACGGCGGCGCAATCTGGTGGTGGAGAAGGTAGCCGGGATACCGCGACTGACGCTCGATCCGCCGGGCGGCGCTTTCTATGCGCTGCTGGGCTGCGAACAGTTGCTCGGTAAAAAGACGACCGATGGCGTGACGCTGGATGATGATGTGGCTCTGACCCGTTATCTGCTGGAAGATGCGGGTGTCGCAGCAGTAGCTGGCAGCGTGTATGGCCTTGCACCGTTTGTGCGGCTGTCGACCGCGGCTTCTGAACAAATGCTCGCCGCGGCACTTGATCGCATCGCGACGAGCGTCGATAAACTTTCTGACTGAATCTTAAATACAATGAAAAAACTGGTATTGACCGGGGCGGCCGGGCGACTGGGCTCCTACCTTCGCGAGCCGCTGTCAAAGATGGCACAGACGCTGGTCTCAAGCGATCTGACCGACGACATCGGCGCGCTCTATGACGGCGAGCAATACGTCAAGGCTGACTTGTCCGATCTGGCGCAGATCACCGCGCTGCTGGAAGGCGCTGACATGGTGGTACATTTTGGCGCGATTGGCGACGAGGCACCGTTCGATGACATTTTGAGCGCGAACATTGTCGGCGCCTACAATGTCTGGGAGGCCGCGTACCAGAACAAACTGCAGCGCGTGGTCTATGCCAGCTCAATTCACGCGGTGGGGATGCACCCCAAATCCGATTTCATTGGCACCGACGTCGCCCACCGGCCCGACACCTTCTACGGGTTGGCCAAATGTTTTGCCGAAGATCTGGCAAGCCTGTACTGGGACAAGCGTGGCATCGAGGCGGTGTGCCTGCGGATATTATCGTGCGCGCAGGTTGGCAATCCGCGGGCGCTCGGCTCGTGGCTGTCGTACGACGATCTGATCCAGCTGGTGCAGCGCTCAATCGACACCCCAACCACCGGTTTTAGCGTGATCTATGGCGTATCCAACAACGATCGCGCACCGGTGGACAACGCCGCGGCAAGTTTTCTGGGCTATCGCCCCAAAGACAATGCCGAACAATTCGCCGAAGCAATACTCGCCGACGCGCCGCCCGCCGATCCGACCGACCCGGGTCAGACCTGCCACGGCGGCCCGTTTGCCTCGGTTGAGCTCGGCAACAGCGGTGTCGCGTCGATGAATATCATCGACGATAGAAAGACCACTTGAGGCCGACTGCCCGCCACCTGGCGAACTGTTGGGCGGCAATTGTGTCAATCCAGTCGGGCAGCCCGCAAACAACGCACCACCCGGGATTTATCTGCCACAATAATCAGTTAAGCATTTAGCGCGGAGCAGATATGAGCCACCCCTGGTTTGAGCACTACCCCGATGGCGTGCCACACACGATTGAGCTGGGCGACTATACCTCGCTGGTCTCGCTGATCGACGAAGGTTTTGAGCAATACGCCAGCCGCACCGCCTATGTCGGGCTCGGCAAGCACATCTCGTTCGCCGAAGTAGACGCCGCGTCGCGCCAGGCGGCGGCCTGGATGACTGCGAAGGGGCTGAAGAAAGGCGATCGCATCGCGCTAATGATGCCAAACGTCCTGCAGTACCCGATTGTGCTGGCTGGCGCCCTGCGGGCCGGGCTGGTGGTGGTGAACGTCAATCCACTCTACACCCCGCGCGAGCTTGAGCACCAGTTGAAGGACTCGGGCGCGAAGGCGCTGATCGTACTGGAAAACTTTGCCGCCACCTTCGAAGAGATTCAGCACGAGACACAGGTTGAACACGTGGTGGTCGCCGCAATGGGTGACACGCTGGGCGGACTGAAGGGCGCGATCGTGAATTTCGTGGTGCGCAAGATCAAGAAGATGGTGCCCGCGTTCAATCTGCCCGGCTCCATCAGCTACAAGCAGATGATGGCCGAAGGCAGTTCGCTGCCCTATCAACCGGCCGAGCTTGGCCTGGATGACCTGGCCTTCCTGCAGTACACCGGCGGCACCACCGGGGTGTCCAAGGGAGCGGTGCTGCTGCATAGAAACATTCTGGCCAATGTGCTGCAGTCAGAAGCCTGGAGCGAGCCCGCGATGACCAACCCTGCCAAGGGCCCGGCGCCGGAACAATCGGTGTACGTCTGCGCCCTGCCGCTGTATCACATCTTCGCACTGACGGTGTGCTGCCTGCTGGGCATTCGCAAGGGTGCGATGAATGTACTGATTCCGAATCCGCGTGACCTGCCGGCGCTGGTCAAAGAGATCTCGCCGTTCAAAATCACGCATTTTCCGGCGGTCAACACGCTGTACAACGCGCTGGTCAATCACGACGGTTTTCGCGCGCTGGACTTCTCTGAGCTGCGCGTGTCAAACGGTGGCGGCATGGCGGTACAGGAAGCGGTGGCGAAAGAATGGTTTGAATTGACCGGCAGCCCGATTATCGAAGGTTATGGATTGTCCGAGACCTCACCGTCCGCCACCTGTAACCCGGCCGATGCTGCCGAGTTCAGCGGCACTATCGGTGTGCCCCTGCCCTCGACAGAAGTGGCGATTCTCGACGACGATGGCAATCATCTGCCGATTGGCGAGACCGGCGAGATCGCGATTCGCGGCCCGCAGGTAATGGATGGCTACTGGCAGCGCCCGACAGAGACGGCCAATGCCATGGCGGCGGACGGATTCTTCAAATCCGGCGACATCGGCATCATGGACGAGCGCGGCTACATTCGCATTGTCGATCGCAAGAAAGACATGATCCTGGTGTCCGGTTTTAACGTCTACCCGAATGAAATCGAGGGCGTGGTGCAAACGCATCCGAAAGTCATGGAGTGCGCGGCAGTGGGTGTACCGGATGAACGGTCCGGTGAGGCGGTGAAGTTGTTTGTAGTAAAGAAATCACCGGATTTGACGGCAGAAGAGCTGGATGCCTTTTGCGACGAGCAGCTAACCGGCTACAAACGCCCGAAGCATATTGAATTTCGCGACGAGTTGCCGAAGACCAATGTCGGCAAGATCCTGCGGCGGGAATTGCGGGATAGTTGATACAGGCGCAGATTGATGTAGGTTGGGCAAAGCCAGTGTCTCGGGTGGCGTTTGCTCAATAGCGGTACGATGATAGACCCGCCATATACCTCAAATTTGCGTGCCCAACAATGCCGTGTGGGAAACGTACGTCGGGCACGCTTCGCTTTGCTCCGCTGGGGCCCGACCTACGGCGATTCGGTATGTGATTCGACGTACATTTCTCGCTACAACCAATTCGTTACCCGCGGATATTGCCCTGGCCTGGCTGCGCGGGTAAATGCGCGTTAAGCCTTTTTTCAATCCGGCGCAACACAAAAATAATGCTGTAGGTCAGTAGCAGGTAAATTAATCCGGTAAACAAATACACTTCGTACACGGCGAACGATTTGGCCACGAGTTTTCGCGCCACTCCGGTTAAATCCATGATGGTGATGAGTGAGGCGAGCGAGGTGGCCTGCATCAAAAATATCACTTCGTTGCCATAGGCGGGCAGCGCGAGGCGTGCGGCTTTGGGCAGAATGATTCGGCGATATAGCAACGCACCTGACATGCCACAGGCTCTGCCGGCTTCGATCTCACCGCGCGGCACAGCCATGATTGCGCCGCGTATGATCTCGGCGGTATAGGCGGCGGTGTTCAGCGTTAGTGTGAACAGCCCGCAGAACCAGGCTTCGCGGAACATGCCGCGCCACAAGCCCACCGAATCAAGCTCGGGGCGAAACTGACCTGCGCCGTAGTAGACCAGAAAAAACTGCACCAGCAGTGGCGTGCCTCTGAAGAAAAAGATGAACGCGTAGGCCAATGGCTTTAGCAGTCGATTGACGCGTGCAAACGCCACCGGCAGCGCCAGACACAACCCGAGCGAGACACTGATCGCGGTGAGCTGTATGGTGACCCACAGACCTTCGAGAAAGTCGGGAAGGTTTTCCCAGACGACGCTCCAGTCCATCAATTCACTCCGGCCCGTATGCCGCGATTGGCGCGCGCTTCCAGAAAGTGCAGCGCAATCATGGAGACGATAGTGATGGACAGATAAATCAGTGCGGCAGCCGCATAAAAGGTGAACGGCTTTTTCGTCACGCCGACGGCGATGTTGCTGCTGCGCATCAATTCAGTCAGATGGATCAGCGATATCAATGCGGTGGCTTTGGTCAGCACCAACCACACGTTGCCAAGCCCGGGCAGCGCGAAGCGCCACATCTGCGGCAACTGAATGCGAACGAAGGTTTTAAGCCTCGACATGCCGGCCGCATGTGCTGCCTCTATCTGACCACGCGGTATCGCCTGAAACGCGCCGCGAAAGACTTCGGTGGCAAATGCACCGTAGATAAACCCAAGGGTCAGCGCGCCGGATTTGAATGGCGGCAGATCGACGCGAATGTCGTAGCCAAGCCCGGCTGCGGTGTCCTGAATCAGTTGTTGTGTACCCCAGTAAACCAGCAGCAGCAACACGATCTCTGGTATCCCGCGCACGATGGTGGTGTAACAGTCGGCGGCAAAACGGGCCACCCTGGATCGCGACATCTTTCCCGACGCGCCGATCAGCCCCATGATGATCGCGACCACCATCGCACACAGTGCCACGGCGATGGTGACGCCGGCGCCGCGAAACAAACTCGGACCATAGCCGTGCAGGTCGATCACGAACGACTAACCACGAATGACGCTGAATGAGGGTGATGGCGCAAAGGGTCTGGCTCTGGCAGAACGGCAATGGTGCGGTGAGGTCAAAAAAGGCAGGCGACTTGCGCCGCCTGCCGGGTACATCAGCTATCGAGATCAGTCGCCGTAGACGTTGAAGTCGAAGTACTTGGCGTTGATCGCCTTATAGGTGCCGTCGTCGAGGATCTGCTGCATCGCAGCGTTCAGCATATCCAGCAGTTCCTTGTCTTCCTGACGCACGGCGATACCCGCACCTTCGCCAAAGTACTCGACCTGCGAGAACTCGGGACCAACGAACTCGGCGTCTTTGCCTGCATCAGAGGCGAGGTAGTCGAGCATGACAACAGAATCTGCCAGTACCGCATCGACGCGTCCGGATGCCAGATCGAGGTTGGCTTCATCCTGAGTGCCGTAGGTCTTGACCTCGACGACACCGTCGTACTCACCGCGCAGGAAATTTTCGTGGGTGGTGGCACTCTGCACGCCGATGGTTTTGCCTTTCAGACCTTCGGCATCGATGGTCAGACCAGAACCTTTCAGGGTGACGAATTTCGCCGGTGTGTTGTAGTAACGATCGGTGAAGGCGACTTTTTTCTTGCGCTCCTCGGTGATCGACATAGAGGCGAGAATGGTGTCGAACTTTTTCGCCAGCAGGGCGGGAATGATGCCGTCCCAGTCTGAGGTGACCCACTCGCACTCGACTTCCATCGCCGCACACAGGGCATCGCCAATTTCGATGTCAAAGCCGACCAGCTTGCCATCGGCATCGATGGAGTTGAACGGAGGATAGGCACCCTCAGTGCCCATCTTGATGGATTTGATTTCGGCGCTGGCGACGCTGCTGAAAGCAAGCGCTGCGGCAAGCGCAATGGATTTTTTAAAACGGTTCATAGCATTACTCCTCGAGAGTTAAAAAATCGGCCTGAAAACAAACCGATAGCGGGTGGAAAACGGTGTTGGCCATGGGTGGCATGGACAGGTCAACGGTGATTGAGATTGCTGGCGAGAAACTGCCGGCAACGCTCTGATGCGGGGTTGTCGAATACGTCAGCGGGTGTGCCCTGCTCTTCGATTTTGCCTTCATGTAAAAACACGACACTGCTGGATACCTCGCGGGCAAAACCCATTTCGTGCGTGACGACGATCATCGTGCGCCCTTCGTCGGCCAGCTGCCGCATCACGCGCAACACTTCGCCGACGAGCTCAGGATCAAGTGCGGAGGTGGGCTCATCGAACAACATGACATCCGGCTCCATCGCCAGAGCCCGGGCGATAGCCGCGCGCTGCTGCTGACCGCCGGAAAGCTGATCCGGGTAGCTTGCGGCCTTGTCGGCGATGCCGACCTTGTCGAGCAGTGACATGGCGAGCTCGCGAACCTCGGCCTTGTTGCGTTTCAACACATGCACCGGCGCCTCCATGACATTGCCTAGCACGGTCATGTGAGTCCACAGGTTGAAGTTCTGAAACACCATGCCTAAACGCGTGCGCAGTCGATCGACCTGGCGTTGATCCGCTGGGACAGGCTCGCCGTGACGATTGGTGCCAAGCGCGACTGACTCCCCACCGATCACGAGTTCGCCGGCATCCGGCACTTCCAGCAGATTGATGCAGCGCAACAGCGTACTTTTTCCCGAGCCACTGGAGCCGATGATGGATACCACATCGCCATTGCGGGCAGACATCGACACGCCTTTTAGCACTTCTAACGGGCCAAAGCGTTTGTGCAGATCGGTGATAGTGAGCGCGGCAGGATTCAAGACGGATTCGCGGTAACGGCGTAGGCGTATCCTAACCCGGTTTAGCGGGCTAACCTATGACTCGGTTCGTGAAAGTCGCGGCGCGGACAGCGCGCCAGCTTGTGTGTCAATGGGCTTACGCCTGCCGCAAGCCCATTGTTTCAAAAATCTTACAGCGCATACGGCGTTGCCTGCTCCCTGGGCTCGGGAGTGGTTTGCGCAACGCTTGCCGACGTCTCCAGTGGCAGCGGTTGGCCGACGAAATAGCCTTGCCCGTAGTCGACTCCGAGCTCGCCAAGTATATCCAGGGCAGCCTGATTCTCGACGTATTCCGCCACGGTTCGTTTCCCCAACACATGCGCCAAATCATTGATCGAGCGAACAAATTCACGCTGTACGTCGTCGTGGGCGATATCTCTGACAAACAGGCCGTCGATTTTCAGCACATCGACTGGCAGCTCGCGCAGGTAGCGGAACGATGAAAAGCCACTACCGAAATCATCCAGTGCAATGCAAAAACCCAGATCGGCCAACTCACGTAGCGTTACCGCTGCCTCGCGCCCACTGGCAGCAGTCTCGGTCACTTCGAGGCAGACTCGCGACGGGTCTATTTGCTCGGATTCGGCACAATGCCTGATGTAGTCGACGATATCCGACTGACCGATTGTCACACCGCTCAGATTGATATGCAGGCCGGCCAGGCTTGCCATGCGCTGTGGATTGCGACGTATCCAGCCAAAAGTTTGCGCGATCACCCAGCGATCGATTCGCGAGATCATCGCGTAGCGCTCGGCCGCACTTAAAAATTCACCCGGCGCGACGATCTGACCATCGCGGGTTGTCATGCGGATCAGTATCTCCCAGCTATCACCTTCGCCTCGCCCGCGCTGCAGCGGCACAATCGGCTGTGCGAACAATAGAAAGCGCTGTTCGTCGAAGGCGTTGTTCATCTCTGCCAGCCAGCCCATCTGGCGCTGATGACTGTAGACTGATCCGTCAGTGTCACTGTGCAGATGAAACCGTCGACCACCGCGTTCCTTCGCGATGTAACAAGCCGTATCGGCGAGTGTGATCAATTGCTCCTGACTGTACTGCCCGGGGCGAAACTGCAGTGCCCCGATACTGGCCCCTATATCAAATTTGCGCTCCTCGAATACAAACTGCAGGCGATCGAAGTGATTGCACAATAACCTGAGCTGACGCAGGAATTGCTCACCATTGATCTCACGCCAGGCGATGACAAATTCATCACCACCAAAACGGCAAAGTACTTGCGCATCGGGTACCGCACTTTGCAGCAGACTCGCCACTCGGACTAACAGGTCGTCACCGGCGGCGTGCCCGCAAGTGTCATTGACTACCTTGAATTCATCCAGATCAATAAAACACAGACCACACTCCAGTGATTGACCACCGCCCGGGGAATTGACACCGGCCAGCAGCCTGGCAAGTCCGCGACGGTTCCACAAACCGGTCAGTTCATCGCGGCTGGCCTGATGATGCAGGCGACGATTGAGCTCGTCGGTTTCGCGAATCTTGCGCGTAAGATTGCGGTTGGCACTGGCCAGTTGCACGGCACTTTTGCGTCGATGGCGCAGGTGGTAGCTCAGTAGCAGCAGAAAGACGACACTGCCGAGCAGCAGTCCGCAAAATACCAGCAGGCGTTGATCGGCCGACCAGTTTTCAAGCTGCTGCTGCTTGAACATCATGGCGCGATAGAGATTGAAACTCTGCAGCAGCAGCGGCACCGCATGCAATTGCAGATCAGCCAGCGCGCTATAGATTGCGAGATAACCCTCATGATCACCACGGGCAAGATCGGGTATGGCAGCCTCAACTTCATCCAGTCGATCGACCAGTTGCTGTATCTGCTCAATGCTGTTGCGAATCTTTTCCGTCATCGCCAGCGGCGCGCCGCTGAGTTGGTTGGCCGAATCAATGTTGCTGGCAAAGTTAACATCCAGTACATCTATGCGACTGTAAAACACATCAAATCGCTTTTGCACATCGGCGATCGTAAGCTCACTGTCGAGGTAGACAAAGCGGGCGGTGGTATCGAGGAATCGGTGGTAGTCGAGGTAGAGCGCTGTGTTGTGCCAGACGGGCTCGTAGTGCGTATACCGAATGGCATCCTGCAACTTGACCACTTCAAGATGGCGCGTGAAATACGACAGCGCCGAGAGAACCAGCACCGCAACCGATACCAGGTAACCCAGCGCAAGCAAACGACCTTTATTCACGGGTAACTACGGCACCTATTGGGATACTAGTGTATGCAACTGCCAGATCATTCTGGCGTTCAGCAATTCCGGTGATATAGACGGACGATTGTCGTTGGCATAGACCAACCAGACTGGCCCCTTATTTTTGATACTCAGCCTTTCACCGTCCATTGATACGGCAAAAACGGTGTCATGCTTGATCAAATCCGACAACGGGATCGACACCTCGTAGTCATCGTGGGCAATGGCCAGCAGATAATCCCCGTCGATATCCAGATACTCAACGAGATCTTTGCCCGACACCCCCTGAAACACCGCACTCGGCGTCCACTGGGTGGTGATGGTGCGAGTGACAAATCCAATGGACTCGAGCATCGCAAAATCCAGTTGTGCACCGGAATCGGCATTGCGTTTACCGACGTTGCCCTGAATGCTTAACAAAACTTCACCTGCCGGTGCCGGCAGCTCGCCTTCGGCCCACGCCGCGGACAGCGATGTCGTCAGCAATGTCGCGCCAATCCAAATGGCGGCCACAACGGATGCGAGTCTCTTTCTGCTGCGTGGCATTACTATCTCCTGTCATTAAGTCGAGCCGTCAGGCACACCTGCACCCAAAGCGCTAATCGACGGGGCTATCACCGACACACTTTTACTGGTACCGTTGCGGTGTCGTTGACGGCACTTGCCTGCCCCTGTGCTGCATCCGCCCGTCGCAATCGAGCAGCCACTCGATCAACCCGCGCGATGCCGCAACCAAACATGACCACTAAAAGTAGTACAAATCTGAAAAATATCCTCATCAGTTGCCGTTGCGATCCAGGTTGCTTCAAGCGCCCGGGCGACTGCAGGTGAGCGTGCAGCACAACGACGCCGCAGAACGTGTTTTTCTGGATCGCTCCACGCCCCCTACGCTGCTGACACTGGTGTTGGTTGCCGCGATTTCGGCGCTGTCGATGAACTTTTTCCTGCCATCTCTGCCGGCGATGGCAAAGTTCTTTGCGGTGGACTACGCGGTGATGCAACTGGCGGTTTCGGCCTACCTGGGCGTGACGGCAATACTGCAAATCATTATGGGGCCACTGTCAGATCGCTTTGGGCGGCGCCCGGTCATGCTGACGTCACTGGGGATTTTCATTGTCTCGACCATAGGCTGCGCACTGTCGACAGAGGCGAGCTGGTTTTTGTTTTTTCGCATGGTGCAGGCGGCGATCGCCACCGGACTGGCGCTGGCGCGCGCAAGCGTGCGAGACACACTGGAACCGGCAGCGGCGGCCAGCATGATCAGCTACGTGACGATGGGCATGGCGGTCGGCCCGATGATCGGCCCTGCGATCGGTGGAATGCTGGAACAATGGTTTGGCTGGCAGTCGGCATTCTGGGCACTGCTCGGCTTTGGCTGCATCGCATTGTGGCTGGTGTGGTTTGATCTGGGCGAGACCAACCGCAACAAGACCGCGAGCTTTGCCGATCAGTTTCGCCAGTATCCAGGGCTTTTCGCCTCGCGGCGATTCTGGGGCTATGCGATCACTGCCGGTTGTGCGTCGGGGTCGTTTTTCGCGTTTCTCGGTGGCGCACCCTACGTGGCTCGTAACATTCTGGGTATCGGGCCGGCAAGCCTGGGCTTCTATTTTATTTTTATCTCACTGGGCTATTTCATCGGTACGTTTATATCTGGCCGTATCACCGAGCGCGTGGGTATGAACCGCATGATGCTGATCGGCAGCGGCATTGCCTCCAGCGGCCTGCTGATCAGTTGTATGTTTTTCCTCGCCGGTGCCACGCACCCAATGGCGCTGTTCGGACCGATCATGCTGGTGGGCGTTGGCAACGGTTTCACCATGCCGAGTGCCAACATTGGCATTCTCTCGGTGCGGCCGCATTTAGCTGGCAGTGCATCCGGACTGGGTGGCGCGTTGATGGTTGGCGCCGGTGCCGCGCTATCGGCACTGACCGGCGCCCTGATGGGTCACGGCTGGGGCGTCTGGCCACTGTTGTTAATGATGCTGGCGGCGTCCATCGGCACCAGCCTCGCTGCCTGGTACGTCATCGCCGTTGAGCGAGTTAACGGACCGCTTGAGGTGGCCGGCTCGCGTGAAACCTAGCTGACCGGCGACCCGATCGCCGCAAGCCCGGCTCGCGCCACTTCCATATCATCGGAGTAGTGTCCGCCCGACACACCAATCGCACCGACGATATTGCCGTCTTCAAGGATCGGATAGCCACCGCCAAACGTCACCAGCCGCGATACCGCCGGCAGACCGCCCTGCAGTGGCGGATCGTTTTTGATCATGTCCCACAACGCGTGCGTGGCACTGCCGAGACCGGCGCTGGTGTAGGCCTTATCGCGCGCGATGCCCAGTGTCGCCTCCGTGGCACCGTCCATGCGCACGGCCATTTTCTCGATCCCGCTTTCGTCACAGACGACGATGCTCATCGCGAAGTCGAGTTGCCGGGCCTTGGCCATTGCACCCTGAATGGCCACCAGTGCGGAATCGGCGTTGATACTGAGTTTCGTGAACGTGGCCATTTGCCCTCCCGTTGCTACAGATGTGCGCGCTGTTGAAGTTTGTCAGGTTCTGGCCGGCGAGCCGATGCGACGCGCCAGCGCATGTGCCTCGCCCAGTGCCTGCGCCAGCCGGCGCGGTGAAAACGCATCGCCAATCACGTGCACGTGATCTTTGCTCGCACCGTTGCCAATCAGTTGCTCGGCAAGCTCACCGCGCGCGCGTGCTGCCCCGGCCCAGACCACGGCGGCAATGTTGTCCAATTGTTGTTCGCGATGGGTAAGGTAATGCGCAACCGCTACCTGGCCATCCGCCACGCGCGTGACAACACTATTCGGTATCGCCACGCCGTGATGCCGGTCGAGCTGGCGCAGCAGGTTGATGCGCGAGACCATCGGCAACTCGCGACAGATCTCGAAAAAACGGGTGACGACGATCGGTTTTTTGCCCACCGCAATGACGCTCTCGATCAGCATGGATGTCCAGTAGTAGCCATCTTCGTCCATGATGACGATGTGTTCGCCGTCTGCCAGTGCATCCAGTGCGATGGGTCCGTCGCTTGTGATCACCGGCACGCTGCCATCCTGGTCCAGCGCCGGCACAATAGCCTCGGCACCGGTGGCAATAACGATGTCATCTGCCTGCATCGATTCAATCAGTTCGACACTCGCTTCAGTGTTGCAGCGGATATCGGCATCGGCGGCTTGCGGCACCAGATAGTCGAGGAGATTTTTCATCTCTTCAAAGTACGGCACCTCGTGCACGCGTTTGAGCCGCCCGCCGGGCTTGGCCTCGCGCTCGAGCACCGTCACCTGATGACCGCGCGCACGACACACGCGCGCCGTCTCCAGCCCCGCCGGTCCAGCGCCCACAATCAACACCCGACGCGCAAATTCAGCGCGATCGCGCTCAAGCTTTGGCCACAGGTGCGCGCGCCCGGCCTCCGGGTTGGTGGCGCAGGCAATCGGCTCGCCGGCGCCAATCCAGGCCCAGCACTGATTGCATGCAATGCAGCGTCTGATCTGGTCACTGCGGCCCGTTTTTGCCTTGACCGGCCACTGTGGATCGACGATCAGAGGCCGACACAGCCCAACCATATCAGCCTCGCCCGCGCTGATCACGGCCTCGGCCTGCTCGGGCCCCGGCATGCGGGTAGAGGCGACGACCGGCACGGCATCGCCACACACTTGTTTGAAGCGCGCGTGCAATGATCGATAGGCCATCACCGGCTCGTGGCGATCCGGCAGATGGGTTTCGATTGAATTGAAATTACCCTGCGACAGCGATAGATAGTCGATCAGCCCGTCGGCGACAAACTGCTGCGCAATGGCGAGCGTATCTTCAATGCCAAGCCCGTTGTCGGTGAATTCTTCCACCCCCATGCGATAGCCAACGATACCGCGGCCGATGCGGGTGCGCACACGCTGCAAAATTTCGGTGGCAAAGCGCAGGCGCTTGTCGCGCGTGCCGCCCCAGTCGTCTTCTCGCCGATTGGTGTAGGGCGAGACAAACTGCTGGATCAGGTGTCCCTGTGCACCGTGAATCTCCACCCCGTCCATGCCCGCCTCTATGCAATGCACGGCGCAGCTGACGTAGGTTTCGATGGTGTCCTCGATCTCGCGAGCAGTGAGTTCGTGCGGCACGCCGCCGGAGCGCGGACAGGCTATCGCCGAAGGCGCGACTGCATAGGGGATCACGCGCGAGGCCAGGTGCTGGCGCCCGCCCATGTTGAGCTGGCCGATCAGCAGCGCGCCGTGGCTGTGACAGGCATCGGCAATCTGGCGAAGGCCATCGATCGCGCTGCGATCGAAAATCACCAGCGCTCCGGGGCCAAACGGATCGTGCGGCTGGGTGCGCAGCGCCTCGGTGACGATGGTGCCGACACCGCCAGCGGCCAGCTCGCGATAAAACGCCAGCACACGCGGACCGACGCGATTGCCATCGGCGAGATTGGCCGTCGTCGCCACCCGCATAATGCGATTTTTCGCCTGCCGCGAGCCGATAGCCAGCGGCGAGAACAACGCCGGAAAGTGGGCGTTGGCGGTAGCCGCACTGGCCGGTTTATTCACGGGCGAATGCGCGCTAGCAGCGCCTGGTACAGATCAGTAGGATCGCGGCAGACCCAATACGTGTTCGGCGACATAGCTTAGGATCAGGTTGGTAGAGATGGGCGCGACCTGATAGAGCCTGGCCTCGCGAAACTTGCGCTCGATGTCGTACTCCTCGGCAAAGCCAAAGCCACCATGGGTCTGCACGCAGGCCTCGGCCGCCGCCCACGACGCATCGGCACACTGCATTTTCGCGAGGTTAGCCTCCTCGCCCGGGTTTTCGCCCTTCTCGTACAGGCGAATCGCCTCGCGCAACATTAATTCTGAACTGCGCATTTGCGAGTAAGCCTGGGCGATCGGAAACTGAATACCCTGGTTTTGGCCGATCGGCCGATTAAACACGCTGCGCTCGCCGGCGTAGCTTGCCGCCTTGTCGATAAACCACTTGGCGTCGCCGACACACTCGGACGCGATCAGAATTCGCTCGGCATTCATACCGGACAGAATGTAGCGAAAGCCCTTGCCCTCCTCGCCGATCAGGTTGTCGGTCGGCACCGGCATATTGTCGAAAAATACCTCGGTGGTCGCGTGATTCATCATGGTGCGAATCGGCCGAATGGTCAGCGACTGGCCGCGCACCTCGCGCATGTCAACGAGCATCACCGACAGACCATCGGTCTTCTTTGCCACCTGATCGCGCGGCGTGGTGCGGCACAACAGCAGCATTAGATCGGAGTGTTCGGCGCGCGAGGTCCAGATCTTCTGGCCGTTAACGATGAATTTGTCGCCTTCCAGTCTGGCCGTGGTGCGCAGGGCCGTGGTGTCGGTGCCGCTGGTCGGTTCGGTTACACCAAATGCCTGCAGGCGCAGACTGCCATCGGCGATGCCCGGCAGATAGCGTTGTTTTTGCTCCTCTGAGCCGTGTCGCAGCACCGTGCCCATGGTGTACATCTGGGCGTGGCAGGCCGCCGCGTTGCAACCATTGCGATGCACTTCTTCAAGGATCGCGCAGGCGGCGGAAATCGGCAGCCCGGAGCCGCCGTATTCCTCAGGAATCAGCACACCGAGAAAGCCGGCGTCGGTCAGCGCCTGCACGAACTCGGTTGGATAGGCCTGCTCGCGATCGCACTTGCGCCAGTATTCGCCGGGAAAATCTGCGCACAACTTGGCGACGTTCTCGCGAATATCGGGATGATCGACTTCGTAGTTCATGTTGGTTTCCTGGACCTGCTGAATCTGTTCTACCCGTGCCGAGTGGGGGCGGCACGTTAACGCGGTATGACTGGTGCCCTGCGCAACACCCAAGGGTAGGCGCTCTGAAAGCACCTCACAAGGGCATTTGCGTCGCTGTTGCTCTCAATGATAATGTTCAAAAAAACAAAATGCACTGATAGGCTCTATAGCAATATCGCATGCAATCCCTATGGATCTAAAGCAACTCAAGACATTCATCTGCGTTGCCGAAGCCGGCTCGCTGAGCCGCGCCTCCGACCGCCTGAGGATTGCCCAACCAGCGCTGTCACGGCATATCAAGCTGCTTGAAGCCGATATCGGCGTCGAGCTCTTTGTGCGCCACGTGCGCGGCATGGACCTGACTGAGCCTGGCAAGGAGTTACTGCAGCGAGTTGCCGGCCTGGTCCGACAGCTCGATCAGTCGGTGCAGGATGTGCAGTCGATGCGCAGCGAGGTCAAGGGCAATGTGGCGATTGGCCTGATGCCAACCGTCACCAGCGTACTGGCGGTGCCGTTGGTCGAGCGCGTCAACCGCGAGCTGCCCGATGTCAGCCTGCGGCTGGTCGAGGGCTACTCGGGGCACCTGGTCGAGTGGCTGCAACGCGGTGATGTGGATATCTCCTTTTTGTACGGGCCATCTACCGACTTTCACCTGCGCAGCCTGGAACTCCTGTACGAACCGATTTCTCTGGTCAGCCCGATCGGCGCCTTTCCGGATTCGCAAAAAACCATTTCACTGGCCGATGCCGCAGCACTGCCACTGGCACTGCCCAGCCATCCGCACGGTATGCGCATAGTGCTGGATGCCGCCTGCGAGAAGGCGGGCATCAAACTGACGCCGGCGCTGGTCGGCGATTCCTATCACGTATTGAAATCGATCGCCGCAGGCGGCGCGTATCACACCCTGTTGCCGAAGTCGGCGATTCAGTCAGAGGTGCTAAACGGCCGCGTTGAAGCGCGCGACCTGGCGTCGCCGACCGTCAATCGGCAACTGATTCTCGCCATGCCCTCCGATCGCACCAACACGCGCGCCACCGATGCGGTGGTCGCGATTGTCAAAAAAGAGATAGCGAAAATGATCGACGCCGGCGACTGGGTTGCCGTCGCGGCGGCCGATCTCGTCAATCGCCACTGAGCAATCACTCACGACACACAACTATGGCAAACCCCGAATACCAAACGCTGCAAATCAGCGACCCTGCCGAGCATATTCAACAGGTGAGCTTCAACCGCCCCGAGTCGGCCAATGCGCTCAATACACAGATGGGCCTGGACACGATGCACTATTTCGAGGCGCTGGCACTGGATCCGGGCCCGGTGCGCTGTGTGATTCTGACTGGCGTTGGTGAAAAAGCATTTTGTGCCGGCGGGGATCTAAAAGAGCGCAATGGCATGACCGATCAGGCCTGGGGACGGCAACATCTGATCTTTGAACGTATGGTGCGCGCCATTATCGACTGCCCTACTCCAATCGTTGGCGCCATCAACGGCGCAGCCTATGGCGGTGGTTGCGAAATCGCCGCCGCGGTGGACTTTCTCTACACGGCCGAACACGCCCGTTTTGCCCAGACCGAAACCCGCCTGGGTATCATCCCCGGCGCCGGCGGCACACAGAATCTGGCGCGCGCGGTTGGCGAACGACGGGCGAAGGAACTGATTCTGTCTGCCCGGCCGTTCAGCGCACAGGATGCGCTGGATTGGGGGCTTGCCAATGCAGTCTATCCGCTCGATCAGTTGCTGCCTGCGGCAACTGAGATCGCAAGTAGCATTGCCGCCAACGCACCGATTGCGGTGCGTCAGGCAAAGCAGGCCATTCACCGCGGCCTGCAGATGTCACTGGCCGACGGCCTGGCGTTCGAGATCGAGGCCTACAACCGCGCGGTGCCCACCGCCGACCGGCTCGAGGGCGTGCTGGCATTCAATGAAAAGCGCAAACCGGTGTTTCGCGGCGCGTAGTCAATCCCGAGCACCTCAATTCATCAGCGCAGAATCAGTTCGGCCCCTTTTTCTGCCACCATCATGGTGGCGGCGTTGGTATTGCCCGACGTGACATTCGGAAACACTGACGCGTCGACCACACGCAGCCCCTCGACGCCATGTACCCTCAGCTGTTCGTCGACCACGCCAAGCCGAGCATCGCGATTCATCGCGCAGGTGCCGACCGGGTGGTAGACCGTGTCGGCACGGGCGCGAAAATCGGCCAGCATCTGATCATCGCTCACACAGTCGATATCGGGTGCCGTCTGCACTTCAATGATGGCGCTCATTGCGGGTGTCTTCGCCAGTTGTTGCAGATAGCGGCAGCCGTTCAACACGGTGGCGATGTCATCGGCATGGGTCAGGTACTCGGGCTCAATTACCGGCGCGACATCGATCGCGCGGCCCGCTATCTTCAATCGCCCTCGACTCTTCGGCCGACACGGCTGAAATGACGTTAAAAAACCTGGCCACGGGTCGAGTGCTACCTTCGTTCGCCCGCCGTCGAGCTCGCGTTTGTTGTAGCTGGCGGGCGTGAAGTAGAGCTGCAGATCAGGGGCCTGCTGATCCGCTGTGGATCGAACGAAACCACCGGCCTGATTGATACTGAGCGACAGCGGCCCGCGGCGGGTGAAAAGGTATTGCACGCCGGCCCGAATGCGCCCGGCGAGGCTTCCCAGCTGATTGTTGAGCGTGGGTTGCCGACAGCGGTACAGGTAGCTGAGCG
Organism: uncultured Granulosicoccaceae bacterium; assembly: GCA_964573105.1. GTDB lineage: Bacteria > Pseudomonadota > Gammaproteobacteria > Granulosicoccales > Granulosicoccaceae > CAKZSB01. Next base: position 20,052 of record CAZNIS010000068.1, on the reverse strand, counting down.
CAATATGATCCTGCAGGTGCTGACCGACATTGGGGTTGTGCTGCTGCACAGGAATGTCCATCTGCTGCAACAGGCTGCCATCGCCGATACCCGATCGCTGCAACAATAGCGGCGAGCCGATCGCGCCTGCCGATAGGATCACTTCGCGCCGTGCCCGCAGTGTCAGGTTTTTCCCGCGATACCGGCATTCGACACCGCTGACTCGCCCCTGTTCAAATGTCAGCCGTGTCACATCGCAACGAGACCACAGCGACACGTTGCGGCGTTTCAGCGCCGGGCGCAGGAAGGCGCGCGCGGCGGACAGTCGCATACCGTTGCGCGTGGTGATGGCGTAGTGGCCATAGCCTTCAAACGAACCACGATTGAAATCGCGGCTGACGGCAGTGGCCATGTCAGCCGCTGCTGCAAAAAAATGGTTGCAGAGCGGGTGCAGTTGATCAGCGACATCACTGACCTGCATACGAGGGTGGTCGTCGTGATCATCACCCAGCCGCGTTTCCAGCCGCTCGAACGCAGGCAACACATCGGCTGCTGACCAGCCGGGGTTGCCGGCGGCGGCCCAGTCATCAAAGTCGCGCGCCGCACCACGCACATACACCATGGCGTTGATCGAGCCCGAGCCGCCAACGACCTTCCCGCGAGGCCAAAAACTCTGTCGATTGTCCAATCCGGCGCAGGGTTGAGTCCGATAACACCAGTTGACCGCCGGATCATCGTAGGTTTTGGCATAGCCGATCGGCAGCTGGATCCAGAGTCTTCGATCCGAACCACCCGCTTCAAGCACGGCGACACTGTAGCGACCGTTGGCACTTAGACGCTCGGCGAGCACGCAGCCGGCGGAACCCGCGCCGACGACGATGAAGTCATATTCAGTCTTGTTCACGGCGGCATCTTACGCAGCGGATGCGGCGATTGCGATAGCCCGGGCAGTTATGATCATCTGGCCTTTGCACACAGCACTCGATTGGCACAGTACACTTGTCGATTCCTCTCCGGCCGGCCGATCGCACCATGTCTGAACACACAATCTGGGTCGACGCAGATGCCTGCCCGAAAGTCATCAAGGAAATTCTTTTTCGGGCTGCAACGCGCAAATCGACACCCTTGATACTGGTGGCCAACCAGCCATTGCACACCCCGCGCTCACCGTTCATCCGCGCGATTCAGGTTGCCGGCGGCTTCGACGTGGCAGATAACTACATTGTGCAGCACGCCGTGGCGGACGATCTGGTCATCACGGCTGACATTCCACTGGCCGCCGAACTGGTTGAGAAAGGCTGTGCAGTGATTAACCCGCGCGGCGAGCGCTACACCGAAAGCAATATCCGCCAACGTCTGAACATGCGTGACTTCATGGACACCCTGCGCTCCAGCGGAATCGATACCGGCGGGCCACCGGCGCTGAACCAGACCGACCGGCGAAACTTTGCCAATCAACTGGATCGATGCCTGGCAACCTGGTGAACATCTATTTGATGACAATTCGGTAAGACAATTCAGGGTGGCAATGATAGTCCACCGGCCAACATTGGCGGTACAATAGGCAGGTTCGATTGCTGGTCTGATAGTCGCCTGTCAGACCGTGGGCATCAGCGGCTCCCGGTACACGGGTCACAGGGAACTTAACCGAGTCGGGTGAGTCAATCACGTCGCGGGTTTGAGATTATCTGGAAAACCACAATCCGGATTTTCGCACTCGCGGCACGAGGCTGTCAGAACCGTGCATCAAACTGCAACGCAGCGTCTGGTTGCACGCAAGACAAAGCGCTCCCCTTCACCGCCGAGGCCCGATGCAATTGAAAAGCTGCCGTTTCATATGGTCAGGTGGATCGTCTTTGGCGCACACCGGCCAACACGGTCGTACCGCCCGGGAGTGGTCGCTACCCGCCCCCGGCCCGGTGACACCTGCGGCATCCAGAAGCGCGAGTGGTGGAGATAGTCCTGATGTGCCCATGTGATCCAACGCACAACTCAACTCCCAGGCCAGCGCGGGCACCCGGGCGGTGCGCGTGAAAGAATCTCCCAGCCTCCTACCAGGCTCCGCTGCGATGGTCGACTACCGTACTGTGCGCGAGCAAGAGCCCAAAGCCCAGAGCCCCGGCAGTCGTTTTCGAATGGACGAGCGCTTCATCAACATCACGCTGGTGAGTGCCTACATTCTCGACAGCCTGCGGATGCTCACCGCTCCGTGGCGCTTCTTCCAGATCAACGCCAGGCACTTCTCACGGCACAAGGGCATTTACTCCAAACTCGCCATCGACCACATGATTCCACCCAAGTGGCGATTGCAGCAATGCCCACTGGTCGATGGTTATCTGCCTCCAGAATTCCCGGTGTTCATCAAACCCGAATGGGGCGAGAACGGTCAGGGCGTGGTGCGTGCAGACTCCCGCGAACAGTATCAGCAGGTGGTCAATTCACTGGCCAACGCAGATCGCCAGTACATCGTGCAGCAGGCGGCGCCAGGCACTCGCGAATTCGAGGTGTACACCGTCTACGAGCACGCTGACAAACCCCTGGTGATTACCGTGACTGAGGCGGTCAACGGCTCACATCTGTATCCGGTGAACAGCATTAAAAACGGCCTGACTCGCTATCTGGACATCACCGGCCAGTTCAGCGCCGACCAACTCGACAAACTGGCCGCATTCAAACGAGAGATTGGCAAGTTTGGACACTCTCGCGTCTGCCTGCGCGCCCACTCGATCGCCGACCTGCTGGCCGGCCACTTCCACGTGGTGGAGTTGAACCTTTTCACGCCAATGCCAATCAATCTGATGGACGCACGCTACTCACTGGGCAGACAGTTGCGATTCATTGGCCGCGTGGCACACGCGCTGGCGCTGGCCACACGGGCGCTCGATGGCGAGCGATGCACCGATCCGGTATTCAGCCGAATGATGATGTACAGTCACCGGCGCAGACCCGATCGCATGACAAGTCGACTCCATGAAAAAACTGAAAAAACTGCTGTACGCCGAGATCACCAAAAGGTACATGGCGGGCTGCAGTAACTACAACAGCCTGGAAGTCCGCCGCGGCTGCCGCTCCAAGGAGCAAGCGCGGGCCAAATTCGAAGAACACAACGTCCCCCACGCCAAAGGCCTGATTTTCTTCAGCCCGTGGAAGGCGTTGCGCTTTGCAGAAGCAGTGGGCTATCCACTGTGCGTTAAACCCAACGTCAGCGGGTTTTCGCGCGGCAGTTACTTCCCGATCAATAACAAGGCCGAACTGTGGCGCGCCATCCTGCTCGCCAAGTTGTGGTGGCCGCGCACTGTCGTCGAGCAGTACCTGCTGGGCAGCAACTACCGTGTGTTAACCACCGACACTCAGCTTGCGTCTGTCATTCAGCGCTACCCGCCCTTCGTCGACGGCGACGGTCAGCACACCATCGCTGAGCTTATCGACGCAGAGAACGCAGTGCGCCAGCAGATGAATCTGCACCCGACCATCTATCCGATAAAAAAGAGCCCTGATATTCAGGACTATCTGGCCAAACAGGGCATGGACTTCGATTCTGTGATCGACGCGGGCGCACGCGTTCACCTGTTTCATCGCGTGGCTCTGGCACCAGGCGGTGTGGTAGAGATTGTCGATCAAAGCACGATCCCTGAGGTCAATCGCAAACTCTTCATCGATGTGGTTCAGATGTTTGGTGCACGCGTGCTCGGCATCGACGTGATCTTTGAAAAAGGGATCGAAGTGCCCTACACCGAACAGCGCTGCATCTTCCTTGAGGTGAATTCCCGCCCGTACATGAAAATGCACGAGTATCCTCGCTACGGCGAAAAAGAAAACCTGTCCGCCTTTTACGCCGAGATGGAAAGCTACGAACTGGTCGACGCCGACACCTTCTGACCAGTGACAAACGCGCGGCGCAAATATCGCCTGGGCTTGCCAGCCTGGGCCTTTGCCGGCTGGAAAGACCGCTACTTTTCCAATCGCCCGTCTGCACTGGCAAGCTATGCCACAGTGTTCAATGCGGTTGAAGGCAACACAACTTTCTACCATATCCCGGATCAGAACAGCATCGACAAATGGCGCGATGCGACAGCTGGTACCGATCTGCGTATCTCGTTCAAACTGCCGCGCACGGTCACCCACGAGCGGCGCCCGGATCTACAGCAGCTAAAACTCTTCTTTCAGCGCATCGCGCCGCTGGATGATTCGATCGGCCCGATTCTGTTGCAGTTTCCCGCGCGTATTGCACCGCGCCACCTGCCAGCGCTCGACACCTTCTGCCGGCAACTGCCGAGCGGCTTCAAATACGTTCTGGAGGTGCGACACGAAGATTTTTTCACCCGGCCGGCGTTGCTCGAACCATTGCTTGAGACCTTTGGATTCGGACGGGTGATGATGGACACGCGGGCCATATTTCAAGGCAACCGACACCACCCTGAAGTGCTCAATGCCTTGCACGACAAACCCGACCTGTCGGTGCTGGACAAAATCTACGCCGAGACCGTTTTCGTCCGCCTGATGCTGCATCCGGATATTGTCAGTAACGAACCCTATGTGCACGAATGGGCGACGCGCACCGCAGGCTACATCAGCGCAGGCTACGAGACCAACATCCTCATTCACTGCCCGAATAATCTGCACTGTCCGCCACTGGCAGAGTACTTTCACAAGGTGTTGCGCACCCGTCCCGACATGCAGTCACTGTCAGCGTTGAATCCGTGGCCGGTCCCCGCTCAGGACAGTTTGTTTCTTTGACCTGAAACTGCACTGGCGGCACAGCAAGCATTGCACCGACTGCGCTACCATCAGGGCACGCAAGCCAACCACCACCTCGTCAATGAGCCACCCGCGCGATCGCCTGGACGCCACCGCTGCAGACCCGACCCGTCACCGGCAAGAACAGATTCTGGTCGAGAAAGTCAATCTTTTGCAGCGTCACCTGCCGGTGGCAATCGTCGGCGGCCTGATGGCATTCTCGATCATGACCTACTGGCTGTGGGACAAATTCCCCGGGCCAATTCTCGGTGGCTTGTACGCCATCATGCTTGTCATCAGCCTGTTGCGCGTAGTGCAACTGATCAGAGTAAGGCGCTCACCGACAAGAATAGAAAATTTCAGGCGCCGCAGCTTTAACCTAACGCTGCTGTCTACACTGTCTGGCACAACCTGGGGCATCCTGGGCTTTGTTGCAGTCACCCAGGCCGACCCGGTCACCAGCCTGATTATGATTATGGTACTGACCGGAATGGTGGCCAGTGCGACTGCCTCGCTGGCACACTTACCCCTGCCGTATTATCTCTTCATCCTGCCCGCGATGATGCCGGCCGCGTTGAAGTTTTTCAGTTTTGACGATACTTCATTCTTTCTGGTTGGACTGCTGATTCTGCTCTATCTGGTGGTGAGCGTACAGTTTTCACGGGATATCAGGCAGTCGGCGCTGCAGGCGATCAATCTCAAATTCGACAACCTGAACCTGATCGAACGCCTGACTGCTGAAAAAAAACGTGCAGAAGACGCCGCCGCCATGGCAGAGCGATCGAACGAATCAAAATCCAAGTTCCTGGCCGCGGCAAGCCATGACCTCCGCCAGCCCCTGCAGGCTTTGCGGCTGCTTGCCGCCACGCTGAAAATCCAAAAGCAAAACGCATCGAATAGCGATGCAACAGTCGACAGTATCAATAACTCTGTGCACGCACTGAAGGATCTATTCGATTCATTGCTGGATATTTCAAGGCTCGACTCTGGCACAATTGACCTGCAGATCGAACACTTCGCCCTGCGCGACCTGCTTAATCGGATCCGACCCGATTTCAAGGCACTGGCTGACGAAAAGCAACTGCAATACACTTGTGCCGATACCGAGGTGATTATTGCGACTGATCGGGTTCTGCTCGAGCGAGTCGCACGCAATCTGATTCACAACGCGATCCGCTACACCGCACTGGGTGGCGTGACCGTCTCAGTGATTGAAAAAACCGACACGATCGAGCTGCGAGTCAGCGACACCGGCCAGGGGATAGCCGAAGGCGAGACGAACGATATCTTTGATGTGTTCGTGCAACTGGACAACCCGGAGCGCGATCGCACGAAAGGTCTGGGGCTGGGACTGTCGATCGTCCGGCGCATCGTTAACCTGCTCGATCTCGAACTCGATTTGCAATCGACACCAGGCGTCGGTACCACGGTGACGGTTGCGATCCCGCGCGGCGAATCGCGCCACATCGTCGCAGCGTCCACTCGAGCGGCCAATATCCCCGGCGATCTGAATGGTCTGTTTGTTCTGATCATCGACGACGAGCAGGCGGTGCGGCTTGCGCTACAGGGCTTGCTTGCGCAGTGGGGTTGTACGATTCTTGGCACTCACTCGGCCGACGATGCGCTGCAATCGTTGCAGGCGTACGAATATGAACCCGATATTATCCTCGCCGACTACCGGCTGCGCGAGAGCAAAACCGGATCCGAGGCGATCGAGCAAATCAGACGCCACTACCAGCGCCGCATACCCGCAGTGATCATCACCGGCGATGTAGCCGCCAATCGCCTGATCGAACTGGATAAACTCGGTGAGCCGGTCATGCACAAACCCTGTGATCCGGCGATTCTATATGGCTACCTGAACGCGGCACATACACAGGCGTGAGGCTCAAGCTTTAGCCTGCGGCCCCATCCGACAGCCCAAACTGTCGGGCCATCGCCGCAGCACCAGTCCGATTGGGCACGCCCAGCGTTTTAAGTACAGCGGTTACGTGTACCTTGACTGTCGCGTGCGAGCAGCCGATCTCGTTGGCGATATCCTTGTTTGATCGCTCTGCGACAATCAGCCGCAACACTTCCTGCTGACGTTCAGTCAGGCGTCGGATTCGGCGCTGCGCGATGCTGAACTCGTCTGTCTGCTGTAATGGTCCCGGCTCGGGCGAGCCATCCACCAGTTGTGGCGGTACGTAGGTGCCACCCGTGATCACCAGTCGCAGTGCGCTCAGCATGATGTCCGGCCGGGTATCTTTGGTGATGTATCCCCGGGCCCCCGCGTGAAACGCGCGCCTGATGTCGCTGTTGCTGGTAGAACCAGAGAGGATGACTATTGGCATTGCCGGCAGTTTTTCACGCATTCTCTCCAACAGCTCGAATCCGCTGGCATCCGGCAGCCCGAGATCAATCAGTGCGATATCCAGATCATCGCGCGAGGAGACGACCCGGTGTGCCTCCAGCGCCGATTCAGCTACTACGAGCTCGTAACTCTCGGCGACCTCATTGAGGTAGCGCCTCATGCCGTCGAGAAATAATGGATGATCCTCTACCAGCAGGATCACCACTTGCGCACTTCCACTTTGCACCAAAGTCATGTCGATTTGTCTTCCCTGCTTTGACAGGCTAGTCGTGTTATGGCTGCTCGTTCACTAACACAAACACACTCCGTAGATAACCTCCAGTTATTGAAGTATTGCTTTGATCAACATTAATTGCAACGGGACAAGTAAACAAATAAAACGGCATTTCTACCGTTTATACGAACCATTGCCAGCAAAAGCCCGCCGACCGATCAGAATGAACGATGCCGCGCCACAGGTGTACAGAACGGCGTCACAGTTTCAAAAGCGCTAGATGAACTGGCACACTTCATCGAAATCCAGCCGCGGCAATCGGTGCATGAGCTTGTCGGTATCGGCATAGCCGATATTCAAAATGAAGTTAGAGCGCAGCGTCGAGTTGGCGAAAAAGGCCTCGTCGACTTTGGCGTTGTCGAAGCCGGACATGGCACCAACATCCAGCCCGACAGCTCTCGCGGCAATCATGAAGTACGCCCCCTGCAACGTGCTGTTGCGAAAACCATTGGCACGGGTCGCCGCTTCATCGGCCTCAAAGATCTTTTTTGCACCGGGGTTATGAGAAAAGACCTTCGGCAGTTTTTCGTAGAAGGCCATGTCGTAGGCGATGATGCAGGTCACCGGTGCGCCCATCATTTTGGCGACATTGGTGTCTTTCAGGCAGGGCTTGAGTCGCTCGCGGGCTTCGTCGGATCGAACAAAGACCACGCGCATCGATTGCTGATTCATCGACGTCGGCCCCATCTTTGCGATCTCGTAGACCTCGCGCAGCAGCGCCTCATCGACCGGTTTGTCCTGCCAGGCGTGGTGACTGCGGGCCTTGGTCAGCAACAGGCGGAGGGTGTCGGGGTCAGCGCGCAGGTTGGCTTGCTGCAGCTTCAGTGCCTCGGCCCTGGCGGCGATGTCAGCCGGCTGAATGTCGTGATTCAAAGGGTGTATCCTCATCAAATGGTCAAGGATACACCAGCACCGAGCGAGATCGGGCTAGCGCCCGCGCCAGACCGGATCGCGCTTCTCGGCAAACGCGCGCGCACCCTCTAGCTGATCCTCGGAGGAGTACAGCCGATCGACGGTGGCAAACTGGCGTTTGGACACGCGATTCAGCGCGTCCTGAAACTTCATATCCTCGGCTTCGCGCACCACCTCTTTGATCGCCGCATAAACCAGCGGCGGGCCGGATGCCAAGAGTTGCGCCAGCTCCCTCGTTTTACCCAGCAGCTCATCCGGCGGACAGATCTCGCGCACAATGCCCCAGTGCTTTGCCTCGTCGGCATCAAACCAGCGACCGGTCAACAGCAGATCCATCGCCACGTGATACGGAATTCGCTTCGGCAGTTTGATCGAGGCGGCATCGGCAATGGTGCCGGAGCGAATTTCAGGCAGTGCAAACGACGCCGTATCTGACGCCATGATCAGATCGCACGACAGCGCGAGTTCCAGCCCACCACCGCAGCAGATGCCGTTCACAGCACAGATCACCGGCTTGTTCAGGCAGCCCAGTTCCTGCAGCCCGCCAAAACCGCCAATGCCATAATCACCGTCGACCGCATCGCCATCCGCGGCAGCCTTCAGATCCCAGCCGGGGCAAAAGAACTTGTCGCCCTCGGCACGCAGGATCGCCACTCGCAACTCGGGATCATCGCGAAACGCCATGAAGGTTTCACCCATTATGCGACTGGTGGCAAGATCGATCGCGTTGGCCTTGGGGCGATCCAGGGTCAACTCCAGAATATGCCCGTCGCGGCGGGTCTTGATTGGTTCTTCGCTCATGATTGCTCTCTCATTCTGATCAGTGCATCCACCGCCACGGCACGATCCGGCAGACACAACAACGGATTGATTTCCACTTCTTCGATCTGCTCGGCGCACGTTTCTATCCAGCGGCACACGGCGGCTATTGTCGCGACGATGGCATTGATATCTGCCGCGCGCCCACCGCGGTACCCGTGCAGCAGGGGCGCGACCCTGAGTCGCTCCACTGTGGCCCTGATTTCATCATCACGGGCAGGCAAAAGAAGGCTTGCGGCGTCGGTCAGCACTTCGGTCAGTATCCCACCCGCCGCTATCGTCAACACAAAGCCGCACACAGGGTCTTTGACGACACCGATCAGCAGCTCAGCCACTGCACCGTCAATGTGCTCCTCGAGCAAAAAACTATTGGCGACAGGCTGCATGGCGACGGCCGCCGCATGCACCGCAGCACGATCAGCAAGGTTTAAGTGCACCGCTGCCATGTCAGTCTTGTGCGCCACCCCCAGGCCCTTCAATACGACCGGGAATTGCAACGCTGCCAGCGCTTCATCTATCTGATCAATGGAGGCTAGCGGTACTCGCTTTGGCACCAAAACACCCGCCTCGGCAAGCAATGCCTTGGAACGATACTCATCAAGCAAACTTGCCGGGTGTTCTGATGCAGCAGGCAACAGCAATGCCTTCGCGGCGGGCTTGGCATAACCGCGTCCGATCGTACAGGCAGCCTCGACAGCAGACAACGTCTCATCGATGCCGCAACACACCAGCACACCTTGCTGCATCGATTGACGCGCGAGCTCCTCCGGCATATTTTCTGGCAGGCTCGCGAGCAGCGCCGCATGGGAACCCGTCTTTTCACGCGCCGCCACCAATGCATCGACGGCGACAATCCAGCTAGCCGCCGTACATCGATCCAGCCGGGGCAAGTCGATGATGAGAAACGTCAGATCATTTTCACTCTGCAGCATGGCGGTAAAACAGGCAGTGAGCGCGACGGGATCATTCCAGATATAGGTGTGATAATCCAGCGGATTGGCCAGCGCCACCATTGGCCCAAGGGCTTCACGCAGACCTGCTCGCTGAGTGTCGTTCAAGGCGGGGAAAACGACATCGCGCCCGATCGCCGAATCCGCCATCAGCCCCGCCTCGCCGCCCGAGCAGCTCATGGATGCCAGGCGATTGCCAGATAACGGGCCCAGCACATGCAAAAGCTTCAACGATTCGAGCAACGATGGCAGGCTGTCGACGCGTGCAATAGACAAGCGCGCGAGCAAGGCCGCCGACGCGGCGTCACTGCCGGACAAAGAACTGGTGTGCGACATCATCGCCTCACGCGACTGATCAGAGCGCCCCGCTTTCAACGCGACAATGCCTTTGCCGAGATGTCGGGCCACGGCGGCGAGTTGCTCAATAGCGCGCACATTGCCAAAGCCCTCGATATAGAGGCCCAAGGCGGTGACGCGAGAGTCCTCGAGCAGTGCCATGCCCATCTCGGCAAGCCCGGTTTGCGCCTGGTTGCCCGCCGTCATGATGTAGGCGATCGGCAAGCCGCGTTGCTGCATGGTCAGATTGAGCGCGATGTTGGATGACTGCGTAATGATCGCCACCCCGCTTTCCACCCGACTGCCACCGTGCTGATCCGGCCACAGTGGCGCGCCATCAAGATAATTGATCAGGCCATAGCAGTTGGGCCCAAGTACCGGCATGTCGCCCGCCGCCTGCAACAGCTGCTGCTGCAACTCGATACCGCTTTCGTCTTCTGCTGCCGCCTCCTGAAAACCTGAGGCAAAACACACCGCCCCACCGGCACCCATGGCCGCCAGTTGTCGAACCATGTTAACCGTGGCGTGTCGATTGACACCGATGAACACCGCGTCGGGCGACGCCGGCAATTGATCCACTGAGACGAAACACGGTGCACCTGCCAGCTGTTCGCGCGTTGGGTGCACCGCCCACAGTTCACCATCGAAACCGGCTTTCCTGCATTGCTCGATAACACTGGCAGCCCAGCTACCGCCGGCAACCGCAATGCTTTGCGGCCGCAGCAGCCGGGCAAGCGAACGCCGCGTTGTCATGCGCCGAGTGGTCGCAACAAGTCCCGGCTGATAATGTGGCGCTGAATCTCCGAGGTGCCATCCCAGATTCTCTCAACCCGCGCATCGCGCCAGAAACGCGCCAGCGGCAGATCACTCATCAGCCCCACGCCGCCGTAAATCTGAATCGCCTCGTCAGTGACTTTGGCAAGCATCTCCGAGGCATAAACCTTGGCGCTGGCAATCTCCCGATTGGCTGGCAGGCCTTCATCGAGTCGCCAGGCGCCAGCCAAAGTCAGCCAGTCAGCCGCGTCGATTTCGGTAATCATGTCGGCAAGCTTGAACGATACGCCCTGGTACTTACCGATTTGCTGACCGAACTGGCGCCGGTCTGCGGCTTGTTGCAGGGCGAGGTCAAAGGCGCGGCGCGCGCGACCGACACACATGGCGGCCACGGTCAACCGCGTGGCGTATAGCCACTCGTTCATGATGGCAAAACCACCGTGCAACTCACCCAGTATCTGCCCGGCCGGCAGACGGCAATCCTCGAATTTCAAAATGCAGTTGTTATAACCGCGATGCGAAACAGAATCGTAGCCGGGCAGAATTTCAAAACCCGGTGTGCCGCGATCGACCAGAAAACAGGTGATTTTCTTTTTTGGTCCGCGCGGTGTGTCCTCCTCGCCGGTGGCGATAAACACAATAATAAAATCGGCGACATCGGCGTGTGAAATAAAGTGTTTGGTGCCATTGACGATCCAGTCACCGCCGTCCAGTCGCGCGCTGCACTTCATACCGCGCACGTCAGATCCAGCGTCGGGCTCAGTCATCGCCAGCGCATCCATTCGCTCCCCGCGCACCGCCGGCATCAGGTAGCGTTCACGCTGCTCGCCCTCGCAGGCCATCAGGATATTGGAGGGTCTGCCAAAGAAGTGATTGAGCGCCATCGAGCCGCGCCCCAGCTCGCGCTCGAGCAAGGTAAAGTCAAGGTGTCCCAGACCGCCGCCGCCGACTTCCTCGGGCATGTTCGACGCATAAAATCCGATGTCGATACACTTTTGTTTAATTTCCTGTTGCAGCTCTGGCGGCACAATGCCGGTTCGCTCAACCGCATCTTCGTGGGGATAGATTTCCTTTTCCACGAATCCACGCACCGTGTCTACCAGCAGTTGCTGTTCTTCGCTCAGTGCAAAATTCACGATGCAATCCTCGTTGTTGTATTCATCCACCACCACCTGTGCAACGTCCAACGACCGATGGCCGCGGCAGATCGCGATGGGTCTGTGCGATAGCATCCAGTGCTTGAATGATGGAATCCGGTGCCGGGCAAGTTTTGCCTTTCGCGCTGTCGACGTGCAACAGCATCTGCTCACCGGTAGCAAGCACGCGATCATCCGATGCCGCATGGATGGTGGTTAAGATATGAAGGCGTTTTTCATCGTGTGATAAAAGCTGCAGAGTGGTGTGGATTTCATCCCCCACCGCACATTCATCGCGATGCACGATATGCGTCTCGGCCGTATAGTAACTGTGTCCGGCAACCACATACTCCATATCGACGCCAATGTGCGCGAGCAATCGATCGCTGGTATCGCTGCACACCTGCAGATAGCGATGCTCGGTCATGTGGCCGTTGTAGTCGATCCAGGATGGCAAAACCCGGGTGCGCAGTATATTCATTGGTGCTGCAATCGAGACCGGTCGGGCTGAATCCTGCGCTGCCCGCAGCCGCGCATCGTGCGCGTTCAACAACTCGCCGGCGCCCCAGTTGGTATCCTTCAGACCGCGCATCATCGCCACCAGATTATCATCGCGAATACGTTCAAGTTCGCCAATGCTATGAGCACCAGACTGTTGATCAGATTGATCGGCAATCTTTTGCGTCAATTCATCAGTCAACTCTGGTACGTCCATTAACTTGGTCCACGGCCAGCTGAGGCAAGGCCCAAACTGGGCAATAAAATGTGCCATACCGGCTTCACCACCGGCGATGCGATAGGTTTCAAACAAGCCCATCTGCCCCCAGCGCAATCCGAATCCATAGCGAATGGCGTCGTCGATTTCTTCAGTGGTCGCGATGCCATCGTTGATCAGCCAAAGCCCTTCGCGCCAGACCGCCTCCAGAAAACGATCGGCGATGTGCGCATCGATCTCTTTTCTTACATGCAACGGCTTCATACCCAGCTCGGTCAAAATCGAGCAGGCGCGTTCGACGATGGCAGCGTCGGTGGCAGTGCCCGGTACCACCTCGATCAAAGGCAATAGATACACCGGATTGAACGGATGCGTGACCAGCATCTGGGCAGGCCTGCCGGCACCCTGTTGCAGCTCTGATGGTTTGAAACCGGAGGTGGACGAACCAATGACGGCCGCCGTCCCTACATGATCCTGTATCTGTGCATAAACGGTGTGTTTGATATCCAATCGCTCTGGCACACTTTCCTGTACCCAGTCGGCACCAGCTACGGCTTCGGCAATCGAGTCGACAAACAAAAGCTCACCTTCGCCCGGCATCTCAACATCGGCGAGCAACGGCAACGACCGCCTGGCGTTGGCGAGCGTCTCCTCGACCTTGCGTTGCGAATCATCGGCCGGATCAAACACCCGTACATTCCAGCCATTGAGCACAAACCTCGCCGCCCAGCCACCGCCGATGACACCACCACCGACGATCGCAGCAGTTTTAACCGTCATGCAGTTTTCTCGACCGGGGCGCGCTTTTGCAGTTTTAGCAACTGCCTGACCTCGTCGGGCCCTGCAATGGTCGATCCCATGTTAGTGATGATGGTCGCCGCGCGCTCAACGAGTTGCGCGTTGCTCGCCAATACGCCTTTTTCCAGCCAGATATTGTCTTCAAGACCAACCCGCACATTGCCGCCGGCCAACAGTGCCGCGCCGACATAGGGCATCTGATTGCGACTGATCGCAAAAGCAGAAAACACCCAGGATGGCGGAATGTTGTTGACCATCGCCATAAAGGTATTCAAGTCATCCGGCGCACCCCACGGCACACCCATACACAACTGCACCATCACCGGATCCTCGATAATGCCCTCTTCTACCAGTTGCTTGGCAAACCACAGATGCCCGGTATCGAACGCCTCGATCTCTGGCCGCACACCCAGTTCCGTCATCATCGCGCCCATCGCACGCAACATGCCCGGTGTGTTGGTGGCGACATAGTCGGCCTCGGCAAAATTCATCGTGCCGCAATCAAGCGTGCAGATCTCCGGCAGACACTCGGCAATGTGCGCGACGCGCTCCGCCGGTCCAACCAGATCCGTTCCCGCCTCATCCGGCGGCAGCGGATGTTCCCCTGCCCCAAAAACCAGATCCCCTCCCATGCCGGCGGTCAGATTCAGCACCACATCGACGTCACTGTCGCGAATGCGATCGGTCACCTCGCGATAGTAATCCAGCCGCCGTGAAGGCACGCCAGTCTCCGGGTCGCGCACGTGACAATGCACCACCGCGGCACCAGCACGCGCCGCATCAATCGCCGATTCGGCAATTTGCTTTGGGCTGCGCGGCACCAGCGACGAGCGATCCTGCGAGCTGCCAGAGCCAGTCACGGCACAGGTGATAAACACGTTTTTGTTGGGTGAGAGAGGCATGCCGAATCCCGAGTGGTTTGAGTCGCAATTGGACGGCGACACCTGCGCCATCACTTCAATCATTACGACGGTCATTATCTGCACTGCGACCAGCCTTTGTCACCCCCGTCAGGGTTTCTGGCTCTATTTGAGTTGGCCTGGCGGGCGTGCGACACTGCCGCGCGCGCTCAAAACTGATTCACACTGAGCGTGCAGTACTTTTTAGTTTGTACGACCATAGACTCACATGACGGATGCCAACGTGACCGACACAGACCAGCAAAAGGTAATGGACGCGCTGTACTGGTGGGGAATTCCAACGCTTTTTCGCGCGCCTGCCAATCCCGATCCATCAGCTTGTGACATCGCACTGGTCGGGGTGCCGCACAGTACCGGTAACGGCACCACTGAACGCGATCAGCACCTTGGGCCGCGCGCGGTGCGACACGTCAGCGCCAACGGGCGGCGGGTGCATATGAAGTATCAGCTCGATCCGTGGAACAGTTGCCGCATCCACGATCTGGGTGATGTGCCGCTGCCAGAGGCTAACGACAACGAACGCTGCATTGAACGGATCAGCGATTTTTTTCATAAGCTGGATTCTGCAGACACGCGGCCGGTAGCCATTGGCGGCGATCATTCGATTACAGGCGCCATTGTGCAGGCAATAGCCGGTGAGCAGGCCCGGCTTACCGGCGGACGCAAGGCGGCGTTGTTGCACTTCGACGCCCACACCGATGCGTTTACCAATCTCGATCATTTTCTGGGCGCGAGAAAATCGGCGGCGCACTGGGCGGGATATCTGGTGCAACAGGGCAACATCGATGCAACGCGCAGCGTGCAGTTTGGCATCCGTGGCAATACGCGTTCGCTCGACTGGCTGCAACCCAGTTATGACCTGGGCTATGAGGTGATCACAATGGATCGCTATCGCGAGATCGGTGCCGCTGAGTGCATTCGCATCATTCGCGAGCGCATTGGCGATACACCGCTGTACATCACGTTCGATCTTGACTGTCTGGACCCAAGCGTCGCGCCCGGCGTGTCCAATATCGAGGCCGGCTGCAACGGCTTCACGATGGATGAGGTCTGCGAGGTATTGCACGCGATGCGCGGTACGAATGTGATCGGAGGTGACGTGGTGTGCCTGATGCCCACAAAGGACAGTCCGAACAATATCACCTCGATGGTCGCCACCGCAGTGATGTTCGAATTGCTTAGCCTGATTGCCGAATACAAACGCGGCGCGACAACATAGGGCCAGGCTTAGCCGGTCGACACCTCTGGCAGACGTCGTACGCCGCTTGCAAACTGTGCGCTGACGATATTCAGCCGCAGGGCACCCAGCGTTGCTGACACGGCCAACGCACCAGCTATTCCCAACCAGACACCGGGCACACCCCAGGGCCCGCCCAGCCACTGTGTATGCGACAGAACCCAGGCCAGTGGAAAGCCGACACACCAGTAGGAAAATATTTGCAACAGCGCCGGCACCATCGTGTCCTGGTAGCCTTTGAGCGTAATATTGCTGCCCAGCTGCATACTGTCGACCAGCATTTGCAACGAACAGACAGCCAGTACCGGCAAGCCAATGGCGATCACGGCCGCATCCTGTGTGAAGAGACTCATCAATGGCAGCCGCAATGCAAAAAGCAACACCGCAAACAGCAAGCCTGCGACGCCAATCACCATCAACAATGCCAGCGCCTGACGCCTGGCCACATCAGCGCGATCAGCACCCAGTGAAGCGCCCACGACTATCGCCCCGGCCTGCCCCAGGCCAATCGGCACCACGAGTGCGGTCAACGCAACACTTAACACGATCTGATGGGCAGCCAGTGGCGCGGTGCCCATGGGTGCCACCAGTACCCCGCTGGCGGCGAAGAAGCTCTCCTCAAACGTAACTGCCAGCGCCGCTGGCACTCCCAGCCACAATAGTGGTTTTATCATTATCCAGCGCGGTCGAATCAGGCGTTCAAAAATTCGATAGTCGCGCATGCGCCGATGCCATTGTATGAAGCTGCAAGACAGCAGCGTTTGCACGGCGATGACGGTGCAAGTGGCATACGCACAACCTTGTGCACCAAGCTGTGGCAGGCCGAATCGCCCGAACACCAGCGCATAGTCGAGCAGGATATTAAGAAAAAAAATTGACAGGCTGATGATCATCGAAAGCCTTGTGTAACCAAAGCCGTCGAGCGTTGCACGCAATACCAGGTTGACCCCTATTAAGGGCAGGGTGAACGCCACTGTGCTGGCGTAACGCGCAGCGACAGCCTGCACGTCGGGCTCGAGCTGCAACAGCCCGAAAGCCGATACGCTTAGCAGCATGACAATGCCGACGACAACACCCGCGCTAAGGCCCAGCCATCCCGACTGCCAGACGTCCTCGCGAACTCGCTCAGTGACTCCCAAAGCCAATCGCCATGCCACGCGTGGTGCAATTACTGACAACAGGCCAATCAGCATCATGGTGAAAATAAAATAGACATTGGCACCGACGCCCAGGGCGGCGAGATCGTGAGTGCTGACCAGCCCGACCATCAGTGTGTCGGTCACCCCGAGGCCGATCATTGCCGCGATGCCGATAGTAATCGGCCAGCCGATCGACACCAGGTGACGAAGCAGCGTCCAGGTGCTCTGAGGGTTATCGATGACTGATTGCGGAACGTGGGAGTTGGTCACTGGGACGCCGTGGTTCAGGGCGCCACGGTTAATTGGTGTCGCACGGGAGAAAAGTCACTGCAGCAATCAATCCAGTTGCTGCATCTGCCGCCACCGATTGGTCAGCGCCAACAAGTACGGCACGACATGGTGCCGGCGTCCATATTAGACATAGGCTGCTGTCATCGTTCGGCCAAACGCAATCGGTGTCAAACGGCAAACTAACTGCTTGAAGACTCCGTGATCGTCACCTCATCGAAGCGATGCAATCGGGACGGATCGGGAATCAGATTGTTGACATAGTTTCTGGCGACAAAAAACGCCGGCCGCCAGACCGGCTGCACCATGATCGCATCGCGCTGCAGGATACCCTGCACTTTTTCCATTGCCACAGTGCGTTCGTCGATATCGATGAGTGATTCGGCGTGATCGAGCGCGGCATCGAATTCGGGGTTGGCGTAGCCGACCTCATTCCACGGCACGCCAGTTCGGTAGGCAAGCCCCAGTACCATTGTTCCCAGGCTGCGATGCCCCCAGGTGGTCAATCCGAACGGTGTCGTCTTCCAGCGTGCCCAGTAGTCGCTTTTTTCCAGCACATTGACAGTGAGATTGATCCCCGCCGGTGCGAGCTGATCCTTCATGATTTCGCAAATATACTGCTGCCAGGTGCCGTTGGTATTGCCAACATCGATGGTGATGTCCAGGCCATTTGGATAACCGGCATCGCGCAGTAATCGCTTCGCCCGTTCATAATCCTGCACCGGGCGATCGGCCTCAAAGTACTCCGGGTGGATCGGCGCTACGTGGTGATGTTCGGCTGCCGAGCCACGGCCACTGAAGACCAGTTGTGGATAGGAGATCGGGTCGATGCAGGCCTGCACTGCCTGGCGCACGTTGATGTCATCAAACGGAGCTTCAGTCACTCGCATTCGCGCAACGCCCGTGCTGGCTGATTTGATTTCGTAGACGGTGGTGTCGGGAACACTCTGCGCGAGTCTCAGCGAACGGACATCGACGCTGTGGACCATGTCCACCTCGCCGGTGACATAGGCCTCCATCATCTCGGCCACGTTGCCGCCGACGTCATAATAGTGGATCTCATCGAGCGAGGGCTGCGCCCCCCAGTAGGGCCGATTGCTGCGTTTTAGGATCGCATGGCTGCCCTGCTCGTATTCGGCCAGTCGATAAGGGCCGGTGCCGTTCGGTTTTTCGGCGAAATTGCCGTTGAAATCGCGATGCACCATGCCAGTGAAATAGGCAGAGAAGTTTTCTGGAATCGAGAGAGTCGGCTGCGACAGATGCAGTCGCAGCGTGAACCGATCGACGCGCTCCAGCGCGCCAGAGCGCATACGCGTACCACTGCTGCCGCCGTAGACGTAGGTCTCGGTGAGCGCTGCAAAACTGCCGAGATTGGCCGATCCCAGGTCCGGATCGAGCCAGCGCGTGATATTGAAAATCACATCATCGACATCAAATGCCTCGCCCGAGTGCCATTGCGCATCGCGTCGCAGGTGAATAGTCCAGGTACGCAAATCCTCCGAGGCCTCCCAGCGCTCGGCGAGCTGCGGCCGGGTAATACCGCTGCTGTCGGTAACCGTCAGCGACTCGCAAATGCGATGCGTAATATTGGCCATGTTGGTTTCATCGTAGGTGGCCGGGTCATTGATCGGCAGCACCGGCATGGCGACGCGCAGTACCTGTCCGCTACTTTGCGCTGGTTCCTGCGCATGCGCCTCAGGCAATAAATCCTCGCCCAGTACCTCGCTCGCAAGCTTGTACGCCGCAGTGGCGGACAGTCCGAGCAACGTGGTAGTACGCAAAAATTCACGACGATGCAGCGGGTTTTTCTTCAGTTGCTCAACGAGCCGGGGTATCGAACGATGCAATGCGCTAACTCCTCAAACCTGTCACAAACTGTTAACTGCGTCATCATACCCCAGCAGCCAACCGCTGACCACGCTCATCAATCTTCACAAGAATGGGCCGCCGGGCCCTGGTGCACTTGACATCAGGGGCACAAACCCTACAATCTACCTACCCATAGATAGTCACATTCATTGGAGCAGCCGCCATGAAGGTAAACGCAGACTTTGATCAAATCGCCAGTGCACACACCGCGCAGATGCAATGGATCGCATCACCCATGCCCGGTGTCAGCAGAAGAATGCTGGATCGCATCGGCGACGAAGTCGCCCGCGCGACCAGCATCGTGCGCTATGACGCAGGTTCAAGCTTTTCACCCCACACCCATTCCGGCGGTGAAGAATTCATCGTCCTGGACGGCGTATTTCAGGATGAACACGGCGACTTTCCGGTCGGCACCTATGTGCGCAATCCAATTGGCACATCACACCAGCCTGCATCGGAACCCGGCTGCGAAATTTTCGTCAAGCTGTGGCAATTTGATCCTGCAGAGAAAGAGATCCTGCGGGTCGACACCGAGACGCTCGATCTCGTACAGTCCACCGACAACCCCGATGTCAGTCAAGCGACGATTTTCGCCGACCAGCATGAGCGCGTAGACATCCAGCTGTGGCAACCTGGCGCCAACATCACCCTCAGCCATCCGGGTGGACTTGAGCTATTGGTGTTGAAAGGATCATTCACACGCGACGACGAAGGCTATAGTAAACACGATTGGCTGCGCCTGCCACGTGAAGCTTCAATTGAATTGACGGCCGGGGATTCGGGCGCGCGTGTCTGGCTGAAGACCGGGCACCTGAC
>CAZNIS010000067.1:33453-40038 GCA_964573105.1 uncultured Granulosicoccaceae bacterium | reverse complement strand
CTGGGGCTGCGCCTGCCCCGATCCTCAACGCCCACGAGATTTACTCATGAAAGTACTGGTCACCGGGACCGCCGGCTTCATCGGCTCGACGCTCGCCAACCGCCTGTTGGAACGCGGCGATTCCGTGATTGGCATCGACAACCTGAACGACTATTACGACGTTAACCTGAAGAAGGCGAGACTGGAGCGACTGAGTAAACACGGCCGATTCATTGATGTGAGAGCTTCGATAGAGGATCGCGCCGCAATGGACGCGACGTTCCTGGAGCACAAACCGCATCGGGTAGTCAATCTGGCGGCACAGGCCGGTGTGCGCTACTCGATCGAAAACCCGTATGCCTACATCGAGTCCAATATTTTCGGCTTTATCAATATTCTCGAGAACTGCCGCAACTTCGAGGTCGAGCATCTGGTTTACGCGTCGACCAGCTCAGTCTACGGCGCGCACACCAACATGCCGTTCTCGATTCACGACCATGTCGATCATCCGGTCAGCCTCTACGCAGCGACCAAAAAATCTAACGAATTGATGGCCCACACCTACAGCCACCTGTTCAAAATTCCAACGACCGGGCTGCGATTTTTCACCGTGTACGGTCCCTGGGGTCGCCCCGACATGGCGCTGTTCAATTTCACGAAAAAGATGCTGGCAGGCGAACCTATCGATGTATTCAACTACGGGAAGCACAAGCGCGACTTCACCTATATAGATGACATAGTCGAAGGCGTAGTCCGCACCCTCGATCGACCAGCTGCACCCAATGAAAGCTGGGACCCGGCACAGCCTGACTCGGCTACCAGTAGCGCGCCCTATCGGGTTTACAACATCGGCAACAATAAGCCTGTGGATCTCGGCCACTATATAGAGGTGCTCGAACAGTGCCTGGGCGTCGAAGCCAAACGCAATCTGTTGCCACTGCAACCTGGCGATGTGCCCGACACCTTCGCCGATGTGACTGACCTGATAGAAGATGTCGGCTACAAACCCGACACCAGCGTCGAAACCGGCATCGCCAACTTCGTGGCCTGGTATCGAGATTTCTATAAAGTCTAGCGTGGCAGAGCGCTCGCCACCCATAATTCAGCCAATGCAAACTGAATAATGTATTGCATGGCACTATAATGTAGCGATGAGCAGCGCTTCAATCCCGCAAAAACACAATCGGCATCGGCAACTTCGCGCGTTCTGCCAGGCCGCCAAAACCGGCAGCATCTCGCGCGCAGCCGAGCGGCTGCAACTAAGCCAGCCATCGGTTTCACTGCAAATTCAAGCACTTGAAAAGGAACTCAAGACACTTCTTTTCGAGCGCCGCGGCCCCCGAATCCGCCTGACACCAGCCGGGCACCTCATGCTGACCATGGCTGAACCACTCGTCGAGGGCATGGACAACCTTGTCGAAGAGTTTTGCACGGCCGTCAGCGATGTCACCACCGGCCCGCTGGATATAGCGTCCGGCGAATCGACCTTGCTCTATATCCTGCCGGAGCTGACCAGGCACTACATTGACACTTTCCCGGAAGTTAACCTGCGCCTGCACAACGTGACCGGCCGCGAAGGCACCACGATGATGCGCGACGACACGGTCGATTTCGCCATCGGCGCCATGATCGAAGTACCCGAAGATCTCGTCTACTACCCCATCTACAACTACAAGCCGATGCTGATCGTGCCACTGGATCACCCACTTGCATCAGCCGAAAGCGTGACGCCCGCTGATATCAGCCCCTATGGCCTGATCCTGCCACCGCGACAGCTCAGCACCTGGAATCAGGTCGACACTGTGTTTCAGCAGCACAATGTGCCTTGCCAGGTATCGCTCGAGGTCGGAGGATGGGAAGTGATTAAACGCTACGTCGAGCTCGGCCTGGGCATCAGCATCGTGACCAGCTTCTGCCTTCGTGGACACGAGAAGCTGATCAAGATACCCGTCGATGATCATTTCCCGTCCCGAAGCTACGGCGTGGTGATGCGTCGCGGCAAATTCCTCTCACCTCAGGCCAAAGCGTTTCTGGAGCTGATGGATGCTGACTTTTTCTCCACACACAAATCCTATGGCAAGCCAGCCGGGCAAAAACATGAAGACACGGCAGCACTCCACGACCTGAAAGAGCGACTGCAAAAGATCGCCCCCGATCAGCTCAACCGAAACGCGCAATCATGATCTGGAAACCACACGCCACCGTGGCCGCAGTGATTCACCGCGACGGCAAGTATCTGATGGTAGAAGAAATCATCGACGGGGAACGCGTCTTCAACCAGCCCGCCGGCCATCTGGAAGATCACGAGTCACTGCAGCAGGCGGTCATTCGCGAAGTCCGCGAGGAGACTGCCTGGCTGTTTGAACCCGAGTATGTGCTGGGCATCTATCGCTGGCGCCACCCGGTCAAGGGCAACACCCATCTGCGCACCACCTTCGTCGGCACCGTCAGCGACCACCGGCCAGATCAGCCACTGGATGAAGGCATTACCGGTGCACACTGGCTCAGCAGAGAGGAGCTGACAGCTGCCAGGCTGCGCAGCAATCTGGTACTCAGCTGCATCGATGACTTCCTGGCGGGTGCTCGCGCACCACTCGACCTGCTGCGCGATGTCGACTGACGCCTCACCGATACAGGTTGCCGCCGGCATTTCCGGTGGCGTTGACTCCGCAGTTGCCGCATGGCTGCTGCTCGAACAGGGGCACCAGGTCAGCGGCGTGTTCATGCAGAACTGGGAAGAGGACGACAACGACTATTGCACCGCTGTCGAGGACTACCGCGATGCCGCGGGTGTTTGCGATCAGCTTGGCATATCGCTATCCGCGGTAAATTTCTCGGCCGAGTACTGGGACCGCGTATTTGCCGGCTTTCTCGACGAATACAACGCCGGACGCACCCCCAACCCGGATATCCTGTGCAACAGCGAGATCAAGTTTCGCGCGTTTCTGGACCACGCGCTGAATAACGGCGCACAGAAAATAGCCACAGGCCACTATGCCCGAACCGACCTGGCCGAAGACGGCCAGCACCGTTTGCTGCGAGGTGCGGATGAATCAAAGGATCAAAGTTACTTCCTGCACCTGTTAAATCAAGAGCAACTATCCCGCGCGATATTTCCCGTCGGCTCACTGATCAAATCTGACTTGCGCGCCATTGCCCAGCAACTGAATCTGCAGGTGCACAGCAAGCGTGACAGCACCGGTATCTGTTTTATTGGCGAGCGGCGGTTTCGCGATTTCCTGGCAGAGTTTGTCAGCCGCAGGCCCGGACCAATCAAATCAATGCAAGGCGACATCCTCGCAGAGCACACAGGACTTGCGTTCTACACCATCGGACAACGCCAGGGACTGGGCATCGGCGGCCACGCCCGTTATGACGACACCCCGTGGTACGTCGCCCGCAAAGACATGACAGACAACACCCTGATCGTTGTCCAGGGGCATGATCATCCCGCCCTGCACGCCCGCTGCCTGACGGCCAGCCACTTGCACTGGATCCGGTCACGCCCGCACGGCGATTTGCATTGCACCGCCAAAGTTCGCTATCGCCAGAAAGACACCGAGTGCGTTGTCAAAGCCTGTGACGATAATCGGGCGATCGTCGAATTTAGTGCCAGCGTGCGCGCCATCACGCCGGGACAATCGGTTGTTTTTTATAACGGCGACGAATGTCTTGGCGGGGGTATAATCGAATCGGCATACCAGCCCCAGACGGCCACCGTAAACGGATAGCATGATCGCGACAGTAGAAAATCAAACTATCTCGCTCGCCGGGCTGTTCCAGGCAACCGAGATCGTACAATCGATCGCCAACACCGGCGACTACCATCAGGGCAACGCCAGAGCAATCCTCGACTCACTGTTCGAACTGGACGCCGATTCAGTTGGCGCCGTATTTGGCAGCAAACACCAGCTTCGCGCCGGCATGAGACGACTGGCCACCCAACTGGGCGGCAATGACGACACACCAGACATGCAGATTACCCACTACGCACTGGCACTGCTGAAGATTGAACGCCGGCTACAACACGCCTCGGACGCGATGGACAGAATTCGTCGCGGCATCGAAGAAGTCAAAAAACTGCGCCAGCACTACGATACGCTGGACGAAAACATCACCGACAAACTGGCGAACATTTACAGCCAGAACATCAGCACCATCTCACCCCGAGTCATCGTGCACGGCAATCAGGACTATCTGAAGCAACCCGAGCACGCCAACCGCATCAGAGCCCTGCTGCTCGGTGGCCTGCGCAGCGCTGTACTGTGGAGACAGTGCGGTGGCAGTCGCTGGAAACTGCTCACCAACCGGCAAAAATATGTACGACAGGCCGAACACGATCTGCGCGATGGCGATCACCTGCATTAATCATCACCCAACTACCTGCCCTCGATCAGCCATTGGTGAATGCCGGCTGACTTTTTGATTGGTACAACGGAACACCTCTCCAACAGGCCACAGGTATGCAGTATCCATGAAACAATTGATCAAACAGACGAGAAACGCTCTCATACTGTCAATCATTGTATTCCTGTTAATCGAACTCACTGCCCGAGTCGTCAATCCAAACGGCATCTCGTATTACCCGGATACCGCAAGGTTCATGAACACCATGATCCTCGAAGAGCCTATCGGCTATCGCAATGCACCCGGAACAAGCGACGATTTCTACGGTCACCCAGTATCGATAAACTCGATTGGATTACGCGACGATGAAATATCGCAAGAACCCGCGCAAGACGAATACCGCATACTCATGATGGGCGATTCCGTTGTGTTCGGTGTTGGCGTTGCAGCTCACAGCACAATCTCCAGTCAACTGGAAGCCCTGGTAAACGCCAACAGCACAGCTCAGCCAGTCGAAACGGTTACCAATATGGGTGTGGTCTCCTACAACACAGAACAGGAGATGATCCAGTACCAGCAGCTAGGCTCAACGCTCAACCCCGATCTAGTCGTACTGTTTTATTCACTGAACGATATCGAACCAAAGATGTGGATCTTCGACAAGCGAGCAAACGCACTCACCAGAGTCGCTGAGCGCAGCTATGCCGTGGTGATGATCTACAGCATCATTCAGATGGCGAAAGACAAACTCAACCCGCAAAATTCCCGAATCAATTTATCAGCCTATCGTGAGTCCAGCAGCGCCTGGCAACGAGTGAAACAGTCATTAGCCACACTGGCAGATAATGTCACCAGCGACGGCGCCGGATTTGTCCTGGTCACCAGCGGCAAAGGCGATCATATAACGCTGCTACGGTCAGTAGCCGAAGAATACGGCTTCCCATTTTGCGTAATGAATCTGTTTAATGACCCGCGCTACCAACACATCGAACCCGCCAGCCTGTTCGCCAAAGGCGGCGGGCTACATTTCAACCACGAAGGTCTCGCCATTCAGACCCAGGCAATTTACGAATCCCTGCTGGAGACTAACGTATTACCCGGAAACACCGACACCCAGACCTATCCGAACTATTGCAGACAGAACTGAAACCAGGCTGCCAAAATCGAACGAGCACAAATCTCTGCTACCAGACAGCGCAGCCTGATCCGATCGCTCAAACTAGCCAGGAACACCAGAGCAACGCTGCAAGCCCTACAGCGGCCCCAACTGAGCTGCCCAATGCCGCATAGTCTGCAGCCCAAACTCTGTCACCGGAACAGAGGGTTCACGGGCATGGCCGTGTGGCAGCCCGAGCCTTTGGGCCATTAGACGCTTCCCATAGGCAATAAAGTTCTCCACCGAGCTCATCATAAACACAATCAGCGGCAGCAATTCTTTGTGTAACCGCTCCGCCTCGACAATCGATTCACGCGTGCCTTCTTGTAGCAATTCATAAATGACCACCTGCGGATCGAACAAATCCGCCGCCGGTATCATACCCACACAACCTGCCCGGATACTGTCCGGTAGATGCATACCGGCAATACCACCAAAAATATCAAACACTCCTTCGGTATCATCGATCAGCTGTTTCAAGTAAGTGGCAGATCCCTCCCCCTTCAAAAGGCAGACATTCCCGTGCTGTCGGTTCAGCGTTTTCAACCCCGCGTTGGACAAACTCGTTGCCATAAGCCCGGGCGCATTCTGAACCGCAAGCGGAAGATCACACCGATCGGCCACCGCACCCAGAAAACGTACATATTCAGATTCCGGTACACCTGCAATGGCAGGTGGTTGCAGGATTGCCCAGTCAGCACCCGCATCGATAGCCGCCTTAACAAATGCTACCTGCCCACTCACGCTGCCCTCACCCACCGTCACTGCAAAAGGCACGCGCCCGTCGATATCCTCACCGACCCAATCTATCAGCGCACGTCGCTCATTGACATCGAGCTTGCCAACCTCTGTCGCCAGACCCATTACAGCGATACCGTGCGCCCCACCCGTAATACACCCCTCGACCTGCCGGCGCATCGCCTCACGATCGAGTTGATTCCGTTCATCGAAGAAACTGTAGAGAATCGGGTATACGCCGTGGAACCTGGTAGATCGGCTATCATTGGGAATCATCATTGAGTAAGGACCCGCTATTGTGTACGGTAGTCGTGGCAACGTGCATGTAAGTCTACACCACACACGATCATCAACACCGGCACCTG
>CAZNIS010000067.1:18049-33353 GCA_964573105.1 uncultured Granulosicoccaceae bacterium | reverse complement strand
TGGAGATCTACTCATCTTTTGTACTGGTTTAGCTATAGAGATTGACCAACAAAAGAATTGTTGCCGACTCACGAACCAGCTTGAGTAACCAGTTATAGCAATGCACCATCCGAAAACTATCTTGCCAGAGGTTACAAATATTTTTTCTACTATTCTCCACCCAAACCGATACCACCACTACCACCCCCAATCAAAACCCAAGGTTGTGATTTACCCAGTCTACTGAAATATAGGATACCTGATGTGTCGGAGCGTAATTGCCTACCTAAAACTACCTGGTATAAATGGTGTGATTTAATTGTAAATCCGACGAATGGATTCGAGTGCGTACAGTTTCTGTTTCACGATAGCAACAATATTTGGTTCGAACTGTTAGTGGAAAATGTTTTTCTATTTGGAGTTGACCGCCCAATCAGACAGGGTGACGCCATCCACGACGAGTTCGGATTTGTAGAGACACTGTCGTTAACAAACAGCGAGGACAACTCAGGAAAGTATTGGATATTGAAATTGAACGCTGGCAATACGAATTTCAAAGTGCATTGCAGAGAATACCTATTTACTGAGCATGCGGCAAAAGTTCCCGAGCGCTGGTTTGAAGAAAACGTCAAATCAGAAAATCCAGATCTAGACGCTGATTGACATGGAGCCCAAAAGCCAATATACAAGACTTCAAGCAGGGTTTATGGTATACCAAAAGCACCCAAAATTTATCCTATATTTCAAATATACTTTTAAACAAGCACACCTAGTACAGGCAACGCCCAAAAAGTAACTTAGTAGCAAGATCGACGAATGGAATCGATTGCGTAAAGCTCCTCTTTATCAACAGCAATACCTTTCGAAAAAACTGATGATAAACAACATTTTCTATTTTCAAATGGACTACCCAATCAGCAACAACGACGCTGTACCGACACAGCCTTGACCTACCTGGGTGATTTTAGTGATTAGTCTTAGGCGTGTCCCCGTATTTCATTCTGATCGAATTCATAATGCGCTCAAGATGTTGCTAAACGAGAGTTGTTGTTTCAAGGAAATACAAGAGCATCGGCGACTTAGAATTGGTTTTGGGGACCTGGAATATGTACATAGGTCAAGAGATAATAAGTTAATCCCCGCTCCGGTGTGGCAGCTTGCAACTGTGAGAGCTGACTGGTGTGTTCGGTCAGGAGGCAAACCCATCGTAGACCGAAAACGGGAAGACAAGAACCACCCGGAAGTATTTGTCAAATCTCGTATAAATCGATTGCAATCTCTTACCAGTCCTTCAGATGGCATCGTGAAATTTCATTTCAACAACGATATCGTTCTCGATGTAATCGGCAGCAACAAAAGCGGAAGTGACTTTTATTTAAAAACCCCACACGGAATATGGTTGGAATTTGACGCCGCAACCGGGTGGAGTCTGCTAGACGTGTAGTCGAACTACGGATTCATCTCGCGCGTGGTTGACAGCGGTGATGTTCGCTATCACCAGCAGCGGGACGACCCACGAGATAGCTGAAACCATCTATCTCCATCCCGATGCGTTGGGCCCAAGCACCAGCGCCTATACCAATGCCGACAAGTCTGCTAGTCTCATTCCTACACGCGCACAAGCAGTGACGGAAGTAATCTACAGGATGACTTTCCGCTCGCCTTCCTACCCCCGCTGATGCAACACCCGACCAATCACATTCATTAGCAGCTGCGCAGCCAGCGTTGACGTCGATCCGGTCTGGTCATAATCGGGCGCCACTTCCACCAGATCAATACCAACGATCTGCCCGCGTTTGGCAAGGCCCGCCAACAGCTCCAGCACTTCGTAGTAGTGAAATCCGCCATGGCTCGGTGTGCCGGTTCCGGGGGCTATTGACGGGTCGAATGCGTCGATGTCTATCGTCAGGTAGTAGCGCTTGCCTGCCGGTATGCGTTCAAGCATCGCGTCGGTGCCCATCGCGCGCAGTTGGCGCACGGACTGGATATCTGATCCCATCGATCGCGCGTCGACGTAGCCATCTTTTGCCGTTGACGATACGTTGCGTATGCCGATTTGGCTTAAGCCCGTGACATAGGGTTTTTCGGCCGCGCGACGCATCGGGTTGCCGTGGCCGTAGCGCACGCCGTGGCGCTCGTCGACAAAATCCAGATGCGCATCTATCTGTACGACGTGAATCGGCTCCTGATCATCAAACGCGTTAATACACGGGATATTGACTGAGTGATCGCCGCCGAGCACCACGGGCAGCGCACCGGCGCTCAGGATCTTGCGCACGCCGTATTCAATGTTGGCGTGACTTTTCAGGGTATCGGTGTGCACGATGTCGGCATCGCCGATGTCGACGATAGTGACTTTGGCGGGATCGAGATAGGTGACGTCGTCTTCATGGTCATAGGCGCCGGCGTGACCGAATGAAAACAGGGTTGATGCTTCGCGAATCGCCCGCGGCCCCATGCGCGCGCCGGAGCGCCACTGACAGCCAAAATCATAGGGCGCACCCAATACCGCCACATCGGCGTCGATCGCATCCCAGTCTTCGATGTAGGGATATTTTCCAAAGGTGCAGATGCCGACGAACGGCAGGTTCAGACGACCCGATTCATAGCCATGTTTTGACAAGACGGTGCTCCGGTTACTTACCCGCTTCAATCGATGCTATGTCGTTCTTGAGTAGTTCGTTGATCATGTCATTCAGGTCCACACCCTTGGAAATAGCCCTGTTGGAGAAATAGCTGAGCACTTCAGGTTCGAGATATATCGGCATTAGATGCGCGGCCTCGGAGCGATAAAATTTACCCTGCTCCGCTTCAGAAAAGTCGTATTCGTCTCGCATCATTGTCGCCCTTGATACTGCATGATCTCGCGTTTGGTAGCATTTCGCGCAGAAATGATTCTGATGGTAACAACGTCATCGCGTTCATCTTTGAACGTATGTACAACCACTACATAGTGCTGGCGGCCAGATAATCCCAGCGTAACCCAGCCATATTCACTATCACTGGAATTTTCGCTATCAAACCGCGTGAGCGCCATGGGATCTTTGAATATCGCCGCAGCCTGCTCGAAGTTCACATGATGATTCCTGGCGTTGGCTGCCGCTTTGATCGGGTCCCATTCAAATTTATACAACATTGCTACAAAAATCCTGGACGAGCAGAACTACAGCATTCAATTAAGACCGGAAGAACTGCCAATCAACTGTGGACACCCAGAGACGGGCGGGCAAGCACACACCTGCTTGCCCACTTCCGAGACCCAAACACGCCAATCAGGCAGCTACTGTCACCGTGATGTTCTTGAACTTCACCTTGGTATCGTCTGCCGCTTTCTGAAAATCCTCGATCTCGTTGAAGTTCAGGTAGCGGTAGAGCTCGGAGGCCATGGAGTCGAGATCCTTCGCGAACGACATGTACTCCTCCACCGTCGGCAACTTGCCGAGCACGGCGGCGACGGCTGACAGTTCGGCCGAGGCGAGATACACATTCGCGCCCTGCCCCAGGCGATTGGGGAAGTTGCGGGTTGAGGTAGACACCACGGTAGCCCCGGGACGAACACGTGCCTGATTGCCCATGCACAGTGAACAGCCGGGCATTTCCAGTCGTGCACCGACGCGCCCGAAGATATTGTAGTAACCCTCTTCTTTAAGCTGATGCTCGTCCATGCGAGTTGGCGGGGCGATCCACAATACGGTGTTGAGGTAGTCGCCGGACTTTTCGATCAAGCGACCGGCGGCGCGGTAGTGGCCGATGTTGGTCATGCAGGAGCCGATGAATACTTCGTCGATCTCGTCACCGGCCACTTCAGACAGTGGCTTGACGTCATCCGGATCGTTCGGGCAAGCCAGCAGCGGTTCTTTGATCTGATCCAGATCGATTTCGATGGTCTCGAAATATTCGGCATCGCCATCAGCTTCCATCAACACTGGATTGGCCAGCCACTCTTCCATCTTGCGCGCACGTCGCTCAAGCGTGCGCTCATCGCCATAACCCTGCTCGATCATCCAGCGCAGCAGCGTGACGTTGGACGTCATGTATTCGATGTAGGGTTCCTTGTCGAGCTTGATGGTACAGCCGGAGGCGGAGCGCTCAGCGGTGGCATCGGCCAGTTCAAAGGCTTGCTCTAGTTTCAGGTCGTTCAGCCCTTCGATCTCGACCACGCGACCGGAGAAGACGTTCTTCTTGCCTTTTTTCTCGACGGTTAAAAGCCCGCGCTGAATCGCAGCATACGGAATCGCATTGACCAGATCGCGCAGCGTGATACCCGGCTGCATCTTGCCCTTGAAGCGCACCAGGACCGATTCGGGCATATCCAGTGGCATCACGCCGGTGGCGGCGGCAAAGGCAACCAGGCCAGAGCCTGCCGGAAACGAAATACCCATCGGGAATCGGGTGTGCGAATCACCACCGGTGCCGACGGTATCGGGCAACAGCATGCGGTTGAGCCAGCTGTGAATGATGCCATCACCGGGTTTCAGCGATACGCCGCCGCGAGTCATCATGAAATCGGGCAGTGAGTGATGGGTATCGACGTCGATCGGTTTCGGATAGGCGGCGGTGTGACAGAACGACTGCATGACCAGATCGGCCGAGAAACCCAGACACGCCAGATCTTTCAGCTCGTCGCGCGTCATCGGGCCAGTGGTGTCCTGGGAGCCGACGGTGGTCATCGTCGGTTCGCAGTACTGACCGGCACGAACGCCGTCCACGCCGCAGGCGCGACCGACCATTTTCTGCGCCAGTGTGTAACCTTTGGACGAGCTTTCTGTCGCGCCCGGACGCTTGAACACAGTGCTGGGCTCCATGCCCATCGCCTCTCGCGCACGATCGGTGAGACCGCGACCAATGATCAGCGGGATGCGACCGTTGGCGCGGACTTCATCGAGCAATACGTCGGAACGCAGTTCGAACTCGGCGACGACATCGTCGGTGCCGTGCTTGCAGACTTTGCCCTCGTAGGGGTAGACGTCGATAACGTCGCCCATCTCCATACCCGAGACGTCAACCTCGATCGGCAGTGCGCCGGCATCTTCCATAGTGTTGAAGAAGATCGGCGCGATCTTGGTGCCGAGCACATAGCCGCCCTCGCGTTTGTTCGGGATATTCGGGATATCGTTGCCCATCAGCCACAGCACGCTGTTGGTCGCGGACTTGCGCGATGAGCCGGTGCCGACCACATCGCCCACGTAGGCGACCGGATGGCCTTTCTTTTTCAGCTCTTCGATGGTCTCGAGCGGTTTGTCGGTGAAGTTTTCGCGCGGGAACTTGTGAAACGCCAGCGCGTGCAGCGGGATGTCGGGTCGCGACCAGGCATCAACCGCCGGCGACAGGTCATCGGTGTTGGTCTCGCCCGGCACTTTGAATACAGTGAGGGTGATCTTTTTCTGCACTTCTTCATTGGCCTGAAACCACTCGGCGTCGGCCCAGGATTGCATCACCTGTTTGGCGTGGGCGTTGCCGCCCTCCATTTTCTCGCGCACGTCGTGGAATGCGTCGAACATTAGCAGGGTCTTGCTGAGTGCTGCTGCGGCGGCATCAGCCAGTTCGGCAACGTCGAGGAATTCGATCAGTGGTTGAATGTTGTAGCCACCCAGCATGGTGCCCAGCAACTCGACGGCCTCGACCTTGGTGACCAGCGGGGAGCTCGCCTCGCCACGCGCCACCGCAGCCAGGAAGCCCGCCTTGACGTAGGCGGCCTCGTCTACACCGGCCGGTACGCGTTGCGACAGCAACTCGAGCAGGGTCTCTTCCTCACCGGCTGGCGGCGCCTTCAACAGCTCTACCAGCTCCGCGGTCTGCGCGGCATCCAGCGGTTGCGGGACAACGCCCTGTTCCGCCCGCTCTTTTACGTGATCTCTGTATGCTTGCAACATGCTTGTCTACCCTTAATTGAATGCTTGCCGACCGTTACTCGGTGCGGATTGAACGGCGCCGTCGCGGGCGGGGCCGTGCGGTTGGTTAACAGCCAGATCGAACCGCCGAAGGAAACCCGCAATTGTATCAGAATCAAACAGTTTCTGGACCAAGCGTGACCGACCGCAACAAATCTATCTGATCTCTGATAGCGGCAGCCTGCTCGAATTCAAGCTCTTTGGCACAGGCGAACATCTGTTTTTCCATCGCCTTGATCTTGCGTGCCGCCTCGGAGGGCGACAGTGCGGCAAATTCCTGTGTCTCCTCGGCAACCCGGGCCCGACGTTTGGCAGCGGCCTTCGGCGCGCCCTGCCCCGCCTCCATGATGTCGGTGATGCGTTTGACGACGGACTTGGGTGTGATGCCGTTTTCTTCGTTAAAGTTCCGCTGTTTCTCGCGCCGGCGCTCGGTCTCGTCGATCGCGCGCTGCATTGAGTCGGTCACCGAAGCGGCGTAGAGGATCGCCTTGCCGCGCAGATTTCGCGCCGCGCGGCCAACGGTCTGGATCAATGATCGATCCGAACGCAAGAACCCTTCCTTATCGGCATCCAGCACCGCAACCAGAGAGACTTCGGGCATATCCAGCCCTTCGCGCAGCAGATTGATACCGACCAGCACGTCGAATTCACCCAGCCGCAGATCGCGGATGATCTCTGTGCGCTCGACGGTATCGATGTCCGAGTGCAGATAGCGCACCCGCACGCCGTGCTCGGACAGATAATCGGTCAAATCCTCGGCCATGCGTTTGGTCAGCGTGGTAACCAGCACGCGCTCGTTGGCGGCGACGCGCAGATTGATCTCGGACAGCAGATCGTCTACTTGCGTGGCGACGTCGCGCACCTCGATTTCCGGATCGATCAGACCAGTTGGCCGGACGACTTGTTCGACCACCTGGCCGGTGTGCTGATTTTCGTAGTTGCCAGGTGTGGCCGAAACAAACACCGTTTGTGGCGCCAGTTGTTCAAATTCGTCGAAGCGCAGCGGCCGATTGTCCAGCGCCGATGGCAGCCGGAATCCGTAGGTGACGAGGTTTTCCTTGCGCGAGCGATCGCCCTTGTACATGCCACCAAGCTGCGGCACGGTGACGTGGCTTTCGTCGATGAAAAGAATGGCATCGGAAGGGATGTAGTCGAACAGACACGGCGGCGGCTCGCCGGCGGCGCGACCGGACAAATACCGCGAGTAGTTTTCGATCCCCGAGCAAAAGCCGATCTCGTTGATCATTTCAAGATCGAACAGCGTGCGCTGTTCCAGCCGCTGTGCCTCCAGCAGTTTGTCGCCTTCGCGCAGCACCTCGAGCCGATCTTTCAGCTCAACCTTGATCTCATCGACCGCCCGCACCAGTGTTTCGCGCGGGGTGACATAGTGCGTTTTGGGGTAAACCGTCAGCCTCGGCACCTGCCGCAACACTTCGCCGGTCAATGGATCGAAGAAGCTTAAATTCTCGATCTCATCATCGAACAACTCTACCCGCACTGCCTCGCGATCAGACTCCGCGGCGTGGATGTCAATGATCTCGCCGCGCACTCGATAGGTGCCACGGGTCAGGTCCATATCGTTGCGGGTGTACTGCAACTCGGCAAGGCGACGCAGCAGTTCGCGCTGATCGACAATATTGCCGCGCTCAAGATGCAGCACCATCTTGTGATAGGCCTGCGGATCGCCGAGCCCGTAGATCGATGAGACGGTCGCCACAATGATCACATCGCGCCGTTCAAACAGCGCTTTGGTGGTCGACAGCCGCATCTGCTCGATGTGCTCATTCACCGACGAATCTTTCTCGATGAATGTATCGGAGGCGACGACGTAGGCCTCGGGCTGATAGTAGTCGTAATACGAGACAAAATACTCCACCGAATTGTTCGGGAAGAACTCTTTCATCTCGCCGTACAACTGCGCGGCCAGGGTTTTGTTGGGCGCCAGTACAATGGCCGGGCGCTGCTGCTGCTCGATGATGTTGGCGACGGTGAAGGTCTTGCCTGAGCCCGTCACACCGAGCAGTGTCTGAAACGCCAGCCCGGACTCCAGACCATCGATCAGCGCCTCGATGGCGGCGGGTTGATCACCGGCCGGTTCGAACTTGTTATCGATCTTGAAAGGTTTGGACATAGGCACGTGTCGTGGATAGAATTTGGGATTGGCAGCACCGCTGCCGCGCCGCACAGTGCAAGCCTGCACGCACGTCCCCGCCCGGCGCCAGCAAACTCAACGGAAAACCACCTTGGCAATTAAACTTGCAGCAAAGCTTGACCAGGTCAAGCCCTCGCCGACTATGGCCGTCACTGCCCTCGCAGCCAACCTGCGCGCCCAGGGACGCGATGTCATTGGACTGGGTGCCGGCGAGCCCGACTTCGACACCCCGGAACACATCAAACAGGCTGCGATCACCGCAATTGCCGAAGGCAAAACCAAATACACCGCAGTTGACGGCGTGCCACAGCTGAAGTCAGCCATTATAGAAAAATTCAGCGCCGACAACGACATCAACTACGAGCCATCGCAGATTCTGGTCTCCTGTGGCGGCAAACAGAGTTTCTACAACCTGGCCCAGGCGCTGCTGAACGAAGGCGACGAAGTCCTCGTCCCGGCGCCGTTCTGGGTCTCCTACCCGGATATCGCGCTGCTGGCCGGTGCAGTGCCGAAATTTGTCGAAACCAGCCAGGACGATGGTTTCAAGATGTCAGCCGCACAACTGGACGAAGCGCTGAGCGACAAAACCCGAATGGTGGTGATCAACTCTCCGTCCAACCCTAGCGGCAAATCCTACACTGCCGCCGAGCTTGCATCACTGGGCGAAGTGCTGCGCAAATACCCGGATGTCATCATCGCCACCGACGACATGTACGAACACATCGTCTGGAACGACGAGGGCTTTTCCAACATTCTGAACGCCTGCCCCGATTTGACCGATCGCACTGTGGTACTCAATGGCGTGTCCAAAGCTTACTCGATGACTGGCTGGCGCATCGGCTACGCCGGCGGCCCGAACGAAATCATCGGCGCGATGCGCAAGATTCAGTCGCAAAGCACCAGCAACCCCACTTCCATTTCGCAATGGGCCTCGGTTGCGGCGCTGACCGGTGGCAACGAATGCATTGCCGAGATGCTGACTGCCTTCCGGCAACGACACGACTTCGTCGTCGACAAGCTCAACGCGATGCCGGGTGTGTCGGCGATTCAGGGAGATGGAACATTCTATGCTTTCCCCAGTGTGCAGGGCGCCATCGACAGCATCGCCGATATCAACAACGACGTGGAGTTTTCCTCGTGGTTGCTCGATACCGCCGGTGTCGCTGTGGTTCCTGGCTCGGCGTTTGGCACAGAAGGTCACGTGCGGCTGTCGTATGCGACCAGTATGGAAAATCTGGAAAAGGCCATGCAGCGCATGGGCGATGCCATTTCAGACAAACAATCTGGTTGACGACCGCGCCATGCCGAGTTAACATTCCGCGCTTAATTCCCCGGTAGCTCAGTCGGTAGAGCAAGTGACTGTTAATCACTGGGTCGGCGGTTCGAGCCCGTCCCGGGGAGCCATACATTGTCAGGCGGCGTAGCACTACGCCGCATGCATTGAAAGCAGGCAACTCCCGCCTGCCAAACGCGGCCCGCACACACCTCTCACGCTTCAGCGGAATCTGCGATTACCTCTTCTGCCACCAAGCCCTTAAGACCCAACCTGCACCGCTGACGCAGACGTTATTGTGCGATGAACATCTACCACTGGTTTTCCAAAAAGCCTGCGGCTGAAAAGCCCAACGTCGGCCTGATCCTGCCAGGTGGTGGCGCACGAGGCGCCTATCAGGTGGGTGTGTTGAAGGCGATTGAAGAACTGCTGCCCACCGCCAGCGCCTCACCCTTTCCTATCGTCACCGGCACCTCGGCAGGCTCGCTAAACGCCAGTATGGTCGCCAGCCGCTCGAGCAACTACACCGACGGCATGCGACGGCTCGAGGGCATGTGGAAGAACCTGCACATGGACATGGTCGTGCGCACCGATGCGACCACGGCGTTCAAAACGGGCGCCGCCTGGATGTGGTCATTTGCCAGCCGCGGGTCGATGGAGTCGCCACCGCGCTCGCTGCTCGACAACTCACCGCTGCGCAGCCTGCTGGAGAGTCACGTCAACCTGGCACGGATGCGACAGTGCATCGAGACCGGACACCTGCAGGCGCTTGGCATCACCAGTTCATCGTACGCCCAAGGCACCTCCATCACCCACTTCGAGGGCCAGCCGGAGCTCGAAGGCTGGGAGCGCACGCGCCGTTTCGGTGTACCGACACGACTGGCGATTAACCACCTGATGGCATCGATCGCGATTCCCGTGGTGTTCCCCGCAGTGCGAATCGACAACGACTATCACGGCGACGGCTCGATGCGCGAATCCGCCCCGCTGAGCCCGGCACTGCATCTGGGCGCCAACAAACTGCTGGTCATCAGCGTGCGCAACCCGACACTGGACACACCGCCCGCCGTGCAGCAGACACCGCACTATCCATCGCTCGGCCAGATCACCGGCTACGTGTTCGATACGCTGTTCATGGATCGCCTTGACTCAGACATCGAACGCCTGAATCGGATTAACTTTGCGCTGTCGAAAACGCGCCGCGAGACCTTCCGTCACGGCAACTCGCTGCTGCGCCCGGTGGAATTTCTGGTGATATCGCCCAGCCGTGACATTCGCAGTATCGTCGCCCGCCACACCGCCGCGTTCCCGCGCACCATGAAGGTGTTGTTGAGTGGCATCGGCGCGATGGCAAAAGAAGGCAGACCGCTCACCAGCTACCTGTTGTTTGATTCGGCATTTTGCCGCGAGCTGATTGATTTGGGATACGAGGACGGTCAGCGCGAGCGGGAAAAAATCCAGGCGCTGCTGGAACTCTAGCCTGCGCGTGGGTCGCGACGACTCGATGCGAATCGGCTTTGGCAAGTATTTGCTTTACCGATCCGCAACACTATGTTTCCATTCGCAAGCCAATCCCAACTCACTCCAACAGGAATTTCGATATGACCGTTAAGGCAGGCGATAAAATACCGTCCGGCACACTCACCCATATGGGCGCTGAAGGTCCGGCAGCACTGACAACCGACGAACTCTTCAACGGCAAGAAAGTGGTCGTATTCGGCGTGCCCGGCGCCTTCACCCCCACCTGCTCCGAAACCCACCTGCCCGGGTTCGTCGCCCGCTACGATGATCTGGTGGCCAAAGGCGTCGATCACGTGGTCTGCGTGTCGGTCAATGACGTGTTCGTGATGGACGCCTGGGGCAAGAGCCAGAACGGTGAAAACCTGATCATGGCCGCCGATGGCAGCGCCGAGTGGACTAAAGCCCTGGGTCTGGAGTTCGACCTGACTGCTCGCGGTCTGGGCGTGCGCTCGCGTCGCTATTCAATGATCGTCGACAACGGCGAAGTGAAGAACGTCAACGTCGAAGAAGCCGCGGCCGTTGAAGTCAGCTCCGCCGATCAGATTCTGGCGCAACTCTAGGCTATGCCCGGGCGCGTCGCAGGCATCGCCTGCGGCGCGCGCAAGCGTTAGCTGTCACGGCCGGCAGCAACACTTGCCACACGCTGCAAAAAATCCTGCGCCAGCTGAGGATTCTGCTGCAACACCTCGCCAAGCATCCCGGCGTCCAGGCGCACTAACTCACAATCATCCACCGCGTGCAGCGCACTGGCGCGAGGCATGCCCGCCAGCACCTCCAGATCTCCGATAAGAATGCGCAGCAATACTGGCGAGACAACGATCCGATCATTCGCGCCACTTCTGTGCAACTCGGCCCTGCCCTGCAGCAGCACGTAGGCGTGATTCGCCTCATCGCCAACGGCGTAGATAACCTCTCCCGCGGTTGCCCGAATGGTTTGCGACTCCATTGCCAGCATGGTCTTTTGAGCATCTGTCAGCGCCGCAAGTTCGGCAATGCCATCCAGTAGCGATAGCAACGATTGATCCGAGGTCACGGGCGCCTTGCCAATGACCGGGCCAGACTGCAACTCCACCCGCAGCCCGCTATCATCCAGCACATATCGATCGGCAAAGCCCTCATCCGCGCTGGCAGAATCAGTCAAACTGACGATCGCCGACTGCGGCAGGTATTCGCGAATCCGTTCGATCACCAGCTGTCGGTCCTGCTTCGAATAACGCGGCAGCGCATCGTGAAGCACGATGATGTCGGGGCGCTTGAACAGCGTGCGCGCCAACGCGATTCTGTGCCTTGCCCCTTCCGGCAGACGACTGCCGCCAATGCCAGACTGCGAATTGGCAAAAAACAGAATCATCAGCACTTCGAAGAGTTCAACTTCAAGCACGACCTCATCAACGATCTCTCGCAGTCGATCATAGGCATCGGTCTCGCGATGATTGATGCGGCCAAAGATGAAATTATCAAACACTGATAGTCCGGGGTTATAGACCGCCTGGTCAAATTCACGAAAATTCTCGAAGCTCATTTGTCGCGTGTAGGCGAGCGATAGCTCACGCGTGGCCAGTACCTTTTCTTCGATATCATCCGGAATGACTACCAGATTAAACGTACCAGGTACGATATTTAGAAACACCGAGATCATCAGAATTTCAGCCTGTTCGCGCTGTTCCGGCAGTGGCTCACCAGCCAGCAGGTCAACTGCACGCCCCATTTCATCGATCCAATCGGGATCATCCAGTGAGAACCGCACCACCAGTTCGTGATCCGATGGCAGGTTGTGATGCAGCATCAGCAGCGCCCTGACCGCCGCACTGCCTACCGCCACGGCGCTGTCATACAGCCCACCGTGCCTCAGACCACCGCGCAGAGCTTCTGATTCGGCCATCATGCGAGTGGTAAAGCCGCTTAGGGTCGTCACCCCGAACAGGATATTTTCGGCATAGGTAGACCAGGGGTTGATCAGCGATCGATCAAATCCCGATACCAGATGGCTGAGACCGCGTTTTTCGATCCGCTCGCGCGTGAGCTTTCTGGCGTGCAGCAATTCTGCAGCGAACCCTTCGCGATTGAGCTTCTCTTCCCATTCAACCGCATCGAACTTTTCAAGTTTCGAGCGATCGGCTACCGTCTCGACCACCCCGACTACATGCAACACCTGCATCATCTGTGGCACTGCGTCGGGCCAGGAATCGACACCGAGCAGCGTAAAGTCAGTCCAGATCGTGCCAAACGTTTCATCGAACCAATCGGTGCTGTTGCCCGCCGCCTCGGCTTCAATCAGCTGTGCGCGTTCCTCTTCACTGCGCTCCTCTAAAACCGGTGGCCGATGATTCAGTGCATAGCCGAGGTTGTAGGTTATCGCTCGATTAAATAAAAACGGCTCTGGCCCGACATAGGCCAGCCGCGAGTGAATATCACGCTCCGACAACTCACCAAGCGGGTGGCCATCGAGTGTGACCTGTCCGCTGTCGGCGGGCCGCAATCCACTCATCACCTGTGCCAGTGCGGTGCGCCTGCCGGTATGATCGATCACTATGCGCGTCGATGTACCTGGCGCGAGCTCAAGTGACAGACCACCAAACAGCCGCTCACCCTGCTCATCGACACAAGTAATACGATCCAGCCGCAATTGCAAACCGCGATCAGCCTCGGACAGTCTCGATAAGAATGGCCTTTCTGGCAGTAGATCCGGCGGCTGAAACTGTTCGATGATCTGCTCGTACTTTACCGCCGCGTCCTGCTGGCGCTGATAGTGGTTCAGCAGTTCTTTCCACGGCCCGAGAATATCCTTGTAAGCGGCGAGCGCTGCCACCAGCGCCCCCAGTGTCAGATCGCCTCTGATCACCAGATAACCGCCGATCGCATAGAACAGAAACGGCGTCATCTGACCAATCGTATTGTTCAAAAACTTCATCAAAAACTTGGTGCGAAAGATATCCAGCCGGATGCGAAAGAGCTCACCCAGTCGAAACGAAAACTCCGCCAGTTGATAGCGCCGGGTGCCCTGCGCTCTGATTTCCCGTATCCCGCTGACCGACTCACCCAGCCGTTGCGACAATACCCGCACCCGCCGGACACGCTCTTTCTTCAGCGAATTCACCCGCCGCTGCAGCTTTGGAATAATGTAGAGCTGCAGTGGAATCAACGCGATCGAGGCCACGCCGAGCCAGGGATTTTGCATGAACATGAACAGTAGAATTGTCAGCAGCGTGCCACCCTGAAACACCGGCAGCGCTATCGCCTCGCCGCAAAACTCGGCCAGCGGCTCGGTCTCCGGAATCACGGTGCGATGATTTCTCCCTGGGAGACGCGCTGGAAACGCGCCAGCGGAAAACGCAACACGCGATCCACCAGCAGATAGCGCAAGCGCCTCACCAGCCGCTCACCGATAATGCCTTTGTAGGTGTTGATGCGCATCTTGAACAGGCCGTTGATGATCACCAGCCCCAGCAGCGCGACACTCAGCAGCAGCAGATATCCCACTGGATCGAATTCAACGCCAAACACATTGCGGGGCTGGGCATCTGAAATCGCATCGTTGACGATGCGCTTGGGCAATTCGAGCGACAGATACAATATCGGGAAAGACAACAGCGTCAGCGCCAGCGCGATCAACTGCTCTCGCCGCGAGTGCGCCCAGATGAACTTCATGATGGTTCGTTGCACGGCTTGTCCCTGAAACGGTGCCGACTGTTCTGGCAGGCTGCAAAAAGTACTGACAGGTAGATTACACGAGCGACCCGCCTTCCGTTACACTTGCCCGGTACATCTTAAGTATCCGCCCGGGCGGAATCCCAACCGATATGGAGCGCAATCATGAATTTACTAGACTCACTGCTCGGCAACGATAGCCAGAATGTTGTCAGCGAACTGGCCCGCCAACTGGGTGTTGGCGAAGGCGAGGCGCGCAGTGCCGCCTCCGAACTGATACCGGCACTGGCGCGCGGCATCCAGAACAACAGCTCGACAGACGGCGGCCTGGGCAGCCTGATCGGCGCCCTGCAAAAGGGCAATCACGGCCGATTTCTCGACGACACCTCACTGCTCGGACAAACGGCCACGGTTGAAGAGGGCAATTCGATTCTCGGCCACATTTTCGGCAGCAAAGAAGTCAGCCGCAATGTCGCCAACTATGGCGCGAAGAAATCCGGCCTGTCCAGCACGCTGCTGAAAAAGGCGCTGCCGATACTGGCTACACTGGTGATGAGCTCACTGGGTAAGAAACTGCTGGGCGGCGGTGGCAACAGCCGCAACAACGCCAACATCTTCGATATGAATGCAGCACCGGCACAAAATCGCGGCATCCTCGCCACCTTTCTCGACGCCGATCGCGACGGCTCGGTGATGGACGATATTCTTGGCATGGTGGTCAAGGCGGCCATCCGCTAGCGACACCGCTGCAATACACCGATTCGCGGGGGGGGGGTTTGGCCCCCCCCCCCACCGGTACACCGACAGAAAGAAAACCGTTTAAAAAAAAAAAAAACCCCC
>CAZNIS010000067.1:0-18039 GCA_964573105.1 uncultured Granulosicoccaceae bacterium | reverse complement strand
GGGCCCGGGCCCCCCCCCCACCCCCCCCCCCCACAAAACCCCCTCGGGCGGGGGGGCCACCCCCCCCCCCCGCCACTGCGTTACACGTAGCGATTCAACCGGTTTTCCAACATCTCCTGCCGTCCTGATCGCGGCTGCGGACTCAGGTTCTCCGCCTCGACATACTCTGCGATTTCCTCAAGCGTAAAGCCGCCGTCGAGCATCTTCTTCGCATCCTTTTGCGCCCAGCCGCTGTAGCGTTCATCAACAAACGATGACAGCGCCTCTTCCTCGATCATCTTTGCCGCCGCCTTTAAGCCGCGTGCGCAGCAATCCATGGCGCCGACGTGTGCCATCAGCAGGTCGTCCGGCTCGAGAGACTGACGCCGCAGCTTGGCATCGAAGTTAGTGCCGCCGCTGCCGAATCCGCCGCCTTGCAAAATGTGATAGTAGGCCAACGCCATCTCGGGCACGTTGTTCGGAAACTGATCCGTGTCCCAGCCGCTTTGATAGTCGTTGCGATTCATGTCGATCGAGCCAAAGATCCCCAGCGCATTGGCCAGTGCCAGTTCGTGTTCGAACGAGTGACCGGCGAGAATCGCATGTCCCTGTTCGATGTTCACGAAGACCTCGCCCTCAAGCCCGTAGCGCTTGAGAAAACCATAGACGTGAGCGACATCGAAATCGTACTGGTGTTTGGTCGGCTCCTGCGGCTTGGGCTCGATCAGAATCGTTCCGCCAAAGCCGATCTTGTGCTTGTACTCCACCACCAGATTTAAAAAGCGACCCAGCTGATCGAGCTCGTGGCCGATGTTTGTATTGAGCAGCGTTTCATAGCCTTCGCGGCCACCCCACAGTACATAGTTTTCGCCATTGAGCTTGTGCGTGGCATCGATGCAGGTTTTTACGGTGGCGGCGGCGAACGCGAATATGTCCGGGTCAGGATTCGTCGCTGCACCTGCCATATAGCGCCGGTGCGAAAACAGATTGGCCGTGCCCCAAAGGAGTTTGCGCCCGGTCTGTTCCATTTTCTGCGCAAAGTAATCGACGATCTCCTCGAGGTTGCGGGTATTTTCGCGAAAGTCCGCACCCTCGGGACGCACGTCGGCATCGTGAAAACAGTAGTACGGCACACCGAGTGTGCTGAACATATCGAACGCCACATCAGCCTTTTGTTTGGCTTGCGCCATGCTGTCGCCAAACCAGGGTCGCTCAAAGGTCTGCCCGCCAAACGGATCGGAACCGGGCCAGACGAAATTGTGCCAGTAACAAACGGCAAATCGCAGGTGATCCTCCATCCGTTTACCCAGCAATATTTCATCGGGATTGTAGTGACGAAAGGCCAGTTCCGATTCGGATTCAGGTCCTTCGTAAACGATGGGCGCTATGTCCCCAAAAAATCCGCTGCTCAAGTAGTTGCTCCTCTCAGCGCAGGGTAAATGGCCTGATGGCGTCTCCAGGCCTGTTGAAAGTTTTCGATCTGGCTTGCGTCGGGCTCGATGCTGTGGGCGATCGCCGGTGCCGTGCACAACTGATCCGGATCCTGCCCTGTCGCTGCCAGCATACCCAGCCGCGCGGCGCCAAAAGCGGCCCCGAAGTCACCATCGTGCGGTACATCGACGGGTAACTCCAATGCGGTGGCCAGACATTTCAGCCAGTAAGTCGAACGCGAGCCACCACCAACCGCGGTGACGCGTTGCAACTGCGTGCCGGCCTGCCGCAGCGCCTCAAGATTATCGCGAAAGGCAAAGGCTACACCCTCAAGTACCGCCTGTGTCAGTTCGTCGCGATCGGTGCTGGTTGTCAGACCGGTGAAGGCGCCACGCGTGTGCGCATCATTGTGCGGCGTGCGCTCGCCAGAAAGATAGGGTAGAAAATTGACCGTACCGGGGGCGCGCAGCGTCTCGCCCAGACGTTTTGTCAGTGAACCGGCATCGTCTTCGACCACCCCGCCAAACCAGTTCAGCGAATCGGTGGCAGACAGAATCACACCCATTTGATGCCAGCGTTGCGGTAGCGCGTGGCAAA
Source organism: uncultured Granulosicoccaceae bacterium (assembly GCA_964573105.1). Classification (GTDB taxonomy): domain Bacteria; phylum Pseudomonadota; class Gammaproteobacteria; order Granulosicoccales; family Granulosicoccaceae; genus CAKZSB01. The sequence continues at coordinate 16,032 of CAZNIS010000067.1, read as the reverse complement.
ACGCGTGCACGGCACTGGCGACGTTGGGCAGGAACTCGGCGTTGCTGACAAACAGCACGCCAGAGGTACCGAGCGAGGCAAACGCCGAGCCCGGCTGAACCGTCCCCATACCGACAGCAGCTGCCGCATTGTCACCTGCACCACCGGCGACCACTACCGCAGCATCCATGCCCCAGCGCGCGGCAAGTGTTGAACGCAGTTGACCGCTGACCGTCGAGCCCTCAACCAGTGACGGCATATGGCGCTCATCCAGCCCTGACTTGGCCAGAAGCGTTGTCGACCAGCAGCGATTGGCGATGTCCAGCCATGCGGTGCCGGAAGCATCAGACATCTCCGATACGTGCTCGCCGGTGAGCCACAGCCGCAGATAGTCTTTCGGCAGCAACACTTTGGCAAGGGCTGTACGCAGTTGCAGTTCGTGTTGCTCGACCCAGTTGATTTTCGGGGCGGTAAACCCGGGGAACACCAGGTTGCCGGAAATACTGGCGAAGTCGGGATCGTCATTAAACGCCGCCGCCTCCTGATGGGCGCGCACGTCGTTCCACAGGATACACGGGCGCAACACCCGATCGGCCGCGTCAAGCAAAGTCGCGCCGTGCATTTGCCCGGATAACCCGATGCCGCGCACCGCTGCAAGCGGCGATGGATAGTCGCGATGCAGTTGATCCAGCGCCTGTTCGGTGGCATCGATCCACGCCGCGGGATCCTGCTCACTCCAGCCAAACTGCGGGCGCTGTACGCTCAGCGCCGCATCCGCGGTGGCGACGATCGATTGTGTATCGTCCAGCAACAATGCCTTCAGGCCCGATGTGCCCAGGTCGAGTCCCAGAAACAATAGACAATCCTCGTGGTCATAATGAATGGTGGCAAGTGCTGCCGCCGTACCATTGTACAACGTCGAGGCGACTCTGGCTGGCACTGGATTGAATCGCGATCTGTCGAGCTGCCCCCTCGATACGCCAGTGGTCAACCATCAGAAATCGTCCGGGCACTGGACAAACCAGCCGACTTTCTCGCTATCATAAGCCGCCCGGTACAAAGCCAGTCGCTTTGTACCGACGTTCAGAAACCTGTAGCGATCAGCTCCGCACCCAACACGATTGTTGCGGGCGACGCGAATGACACGGACCAGTGTCAGATGCAGTTGCAAACCAGTAGCAGGGAGTAGCTAGAAGATGAGTAGCAGTCACGCGATGAACTGGGTAGCCAGTGGTCTTGAAACCTACCTGGCAGGCCTGCACGAAGGCACCGAACCCGGTACCCCGCAAAACCCTGTCGACTACCTGATCGTCGGCAGTGGCTACGGTGGCGCGCTGAGTGCGGCAGAGATCTCAAAGCGCAGTGATGCCAGTGTCTATCTTTTCGAGCGCGGTGCCGAATTTCTACCCGGTATGTTTCCGGCCAACACCGCCGAACTCATCGGTCATATTCGACTCTGCAAACCGGGTGGCAAGGGCCCGGCTGGCAACCCGGAAGGGCTATTTGACGTACACGCCGATGGCGACGTCAGTACCGTCTGCGCCAATGGGCTCGGCGGCGGATCACTGATCAATGCCGGTGTCATGCGAAAGCCGGTTGCCGCCGTGTTTGATCAGCCGCGCTGGCCCAATGGCATTACTCTGGAGTCACTGAAACCCTACTACCGTGACGCCGAAGCATTGCTCGGCAGCCGGCGCAAAGGCAAGGCCAACATCTATAGCAAGAATAGTTGCGGGCATACGGCGAGCAAGGCGCAATTCCTGGAACAACACGCACTGCGCCGTCACGGTTATGACTTCGACGAGGCCGAGCTCACCATTTCACTGCAGGACGGACCGAACCAGGCTGACGTGTTCCAGCAGCGCTGTATCGCCTGCGGCGACTGTGCCACCGGTTGCAACCACAACGCAAAGAACTCGCTCGACACTAACCTGTTGCAGCAGGCCAAACGCCAGGGGGCAAATTTATTTACCGGTGCAACGGTGCTCAAAACCGAGCGAGGAACAGACGACGATGGACAGCCATGTTGGATCGTACACATCGCTTATTCAAACAGGGATATGCGCTTGCGAGATCCCGGCTATCGGCCACCGCAACTGGCAGATCGCGTTCGGGCAAACGTCAATACGGTGTACTGCAAAAATCTGTTGCTGTGTGCCGGTACTCTCGGCAGCACCGAAATTTTGAAACGCTCGGTCAGCAGTACGCTGAAGTTTTCTTCAATGCTGGGCGATCATTTTTCCACCAATGGTGACATGCTGGCGTTTTGCGATACCGAAGATCTGGATGAAAAATCGGGTATCAAGCGTCCGCTGTCAGTCGCCGACCCGCAAATACCGCCAGCCGAACGCAAGATCGGCCCGACCATCTGTGCCGTGGTCAGCCCGTCCAGTCCCGAACCTGTCTCAAGCGGCGTACCCGACCTGCTGATCGAGGAAATGGCAGTACCTGCACCGCTGCAACCTTTCGTCGGCGCTGGTACGGCAATGGTCAGAACGATCCGCCAACTCGCCAGCACCGACACGAGTCATCACCGCTATGGCGACGACCCGGCGCGCGAATCGGCAGACGGCACCCACTACACCGGTGTATACGCGATCATGGGCGACGACGGTGCCGGTGGATCACTGGAACTGGAAACGTTCGAACAACAAGCGGTCAGCGAGCAACCCAGTGACGGCTACTTGCGCGTCAGGTTTGCCAAAGCCGGCAAGCACGAGTTGTTCAAGCGTCAGATGCGCGCACTGCGAAAACTGCTGAACCCACGCCCTGCATCGCTCTATCAGACAATCAGCCGGCTGTGGAATCCGGACAACCACGACAGCAGCCCGGTATTCGCTACACCGGGCTGGCAACTACCGGGATTCGCCGGTCGCGCGCTGGGTGAAAACAATCCGCATCAGGTGGTCACCGTACATCCGCTGGGTGGCTGCGTCATGGGCGAGCAGGTTAAAACGGGTGTGGTCAATGAATTTGGCGCCGTGTTCGATGCCGCCGAACCCACGCCGCACTCGGTCCATGACGGGCTCTACGTACTGGATGGAGCCATCATACCAACAGCCCTGGCGACCAACCCCGCATTGACGATCAGCGCCCTGACCCTGCGCGCGCTGTGCCACCCGGAATCCAGTCTGAAAACCCGCATCAATCAGACGCCGCGAACAGCGACACCAAACGAACAAGCGCTGCAGCACAGACCAACCTTCAGCGACAAAGCCTTTATGGGCAATGAGCCCACCACTTTCGATGTAATCGAAAGAATGAAAGGTCGCGTCGCGTTTTTTCATCAGCCCGCCGATTCCGATCAACCGGTATCGGTGGACAAGATAGTCGAGGTGACGCTGCGCATGGGCCCAATCGATGCGCGCGCACTCTATGTGCAGGACGACAACAGCAGCAGCGTCATTCCGGTCAATCAGACTATCGAGAACAAAACCGGAGTCATCAGTCAGATCAGAATTTTTGACCCACAAACCTACACACGAGCGATCAACCGCTACAACAACGGTTACCCGTTGCGCCGAGAGGAGCTGAAACATAAGCACTTCGGCGAACGCTTCCGCCAGATAATCAATCACCAGACCCATCTGGATCAATACCTCGCCAACTGCGCCCAAGTAACCATTCTGGTATCCGGCACACTGGATGTTTTTCACCGCGAAACATCCAGCCCCCGGCAGCGAGTGACCCGCCTGATTCGCAACAACTATGGCCCCAAAAGCCTGGCCAGGTTTTTCGCCAAAATGCTCTACGCCGGGGCAACGTCGATTTTTTCCGGTCACAGGCCGGCCAATGCCATCCCCTACCTCAGCGCCGCTGTGCATTCTGCCGACACGCGCTACATGACGTACCGGCTGAACACCGAACACTTTTTTATCGATGACCAGGCTGAACAATTGCCGGGCGAGCTGGTTGAGGCATTGCAGCGGGGCGATCGCCGCGTGCTGCACGGTCGCAAAGAGATCGATGATCACAAACACAAAAACCTGTGGCGCCAGCTTTCACAGATGGCGATCAGCGACATGCCCGGCCACGATCCCGAAAACAAAGCCCCCCTGTCACTGGATCTGGATCTGCTGGCTCAGTTACGCGTGCCATTGATGCGAGTGGCGAAGCAGGATCAAATGATCAACACCAAGCTCGCACTGATTGGTTTATCGGGTTATCTGCTGCGCATGTTACTGCCGCTGCAGTACAGCAACTTTCTATCCTATATCAACGCACCGAATCGCAAGAAAAAAGCAACAGCCACCACCCGCGTGCCACAACGTTTTCCTGGCAACGTCAATGGCTTGCCCGATGCCGAGATCGTCTGGCAACCGGTGATCGATCGCATCCCCGACGATCGAGTCGCGGCGCTGCCGGCTGGCACACCGGTGCGAATCAGGCTGACGCGCTATCGACGAACCAGCTCGAAATTTCCGGTGTTACTGCTGCATGGCTACAGCGCGAGCGGCACTACCTTTACGCACAAAACACTTAACGTTCCGTTTGCGAAAATGCTGCACGACCACGGTTATGACGTGTGGGTGTTAGATATGCGAACCAGTTGCGCCATGGACAGCGCGCTCTACCCGTGGTCTTTTGAAGACGTGGCGGCAGCAGATATCCCGGAAGCGATAAAACACATCGTTAGTGTCACCGGCTTTGAAAAAATCAATGTCGTTGCCCACTGCATGGGATCAGCGATGTTCTCGATGTCTATCCTCGGCCGTTGGGACCGTCACCCGGATTTACATCAGCATATCAACAGCGCGGTACTGTCTCAGGTGCCACCGGTAATCCGCCTGCGCGAAGCCGGTCGTTTCCGTGCCTTTCTCAGCAATTATCTAAAGACATTTTTGCCTCAGACTGAATATCAACTGCAGGCCAGCGACAAACCGGATTTTCGGGAGAACATCGCAGACTTCATTCTCAGCACACTGCCCTACCCCGACTCAGAGCAAACGGTTGAGCAACTGCGCGCCTATCGGGACGTCGACTATCAGCGCACGCGACGCCGGCTTGATCTGCTATACACGCGCACCTTTCATATCGAGAACGTCTCGCCCGAGACGCTGGACCACATCGATGATCTGTTTGGCCCTCTCAATCTGCAGACCATATCCCAGTCAATTCATTTTGCCAGACAAGGCTGGGTCACCGACCGACTGGGCAAAGACCTGCAACCGCCGGACACGATCGCACAGACGATGGAACGACAGTGGACTTTTCCAACCTATGCATTCATCGGAAAAGAAAACAGCCTTTTCGAACCGGGCGCGCTACGGGAATTCGAGCAGATTTTCCACCGCCAGGACATGCAGAGCACGCTGACCATCGCCGAGCCGATCGACAACTACGGCCACCAGGATGTATTCATGGCCAACGACGCGAAGGAGAAGGTGTTTGACAATCTGGTCGATTGGCTGGACCGCCATCAAAGCGCGCCTGCAACCACAGACAGAACAGAAAAACCCACCAGCCACCCGGTCTGCTATCGAATTAAAGGCATCCTGCAGCGTGAACCACAGCAATTGACTATACGCATCAATCAACAGGACCTGCACGATGCGCGTATGTTCCGCAAACCAACCCGGCTGGGTGTCTGGATCGACACCGATATACCGATACTCGAGAGCTTTTTCCTGGAAGACTACGCAGCAGACTGCAATGCGGCGGATAGCTGGATGGTCGTCGTCGACGCAGGCCCTATGACCCTCGATGAAAACGACGACTTCGTCCTCGTCATTCACGCGCAAGATCATCCAGCCCTGTTTGGCGATTCCGCCCTGCATTTCTTCTTCGAGAGCGAATACCCGATACACCGCTCATCCGAGATCACGCCGTTGCCTGCGCACGACGCGAGGACTGTCACATGAGCGACCAGCCACAGTGTATAGCCATCGGTAGCTGTCAGCTTCCGACCAGTATCGTGGATCGCGATTTCGGGCTACACAACTGGCACCGCCTGCGCGAGGCTGAAATTGGCAAAAAGGTCGATGCGCTGCTGTTATTGGGCGATCAGGTTTATAGCGACCCGAGTGCCGGCTTGTGGGATTCCAGATTTCTGTGGGAGGCCTACGGTGAGCCCTACGGCCGCCTGCTGAGGTTCATCGACAACACCGGCCTGTCGTTACGCGTGTTCTCGGTTCCAGATGATCACGAAATCATCGAGGGCTGGGAACCCGTATGCGAGGATTCCACCGAGGTCAATTTCACCGAACGCCGCAATCGCTTTACTCTGGGCATTGAGAACTACCTCGACGCACGACTGCACAGCCACAGCAAACAGGAAAGACAGCATCTGTCCGAAGGCGTGCTCAGCAGCAAAACGACCAACTACAACCAGCGTGCAAACCGTCACTTGCATCATGATCACCTCGCAGCCGGCATGCCACTATTCATGTGCAACACCAGAATGGAGCGCGATCATCGCCATGCCGGCAATTGGCGACGCGCCAATATCATGGGCGAGATACAGTTCAACGCTCTATGCGACTGGCTAACCGATCAGCCTGAAGACGGTATCAAACTGGTGGCATCACCAGCTGCCCTGTTACCGCGCTATTTGCCAGGCACCCTGAGCCAACCGCAGCAAACAAACCAATACCCTTTCACAGCGGGTACTTTAAGGAGCGACAGCTGGGATGGATTTCCGAATACCCTGCTGAGACTATTGGCCTTTATTGTTGATCGCAATATCAGGAATATCGTGTTCCTCTCGGGCGATCTACACTTTGCCAGTGTGACACAGGCAGTAATTTCCAGTGCCGGCCGCGAAGTGGTGATTACTTCAGCTCATTGCTCAGCACTCTATGCCCCCTACGCGCTGGCCAATGCCAGGCCGGAACAGTTTCTACTGGACGACGAATTCAGTTTTAGCGGCGATGACTTTTCCCCCACGCAAGGCAAAAATCGCAGCTACCAGTTGCGCTCCACCACAACCCCCGTGCGCAGCGGTGACGGTTTTTGTTTCCTGTCTAACAATCGCGGTCACCTGGAATTGACCGTCTCCCGACATGGCGCCAGACAGGAGGGACTGGAGTGCTACAGTTTCGACCCGGCAAGCTATCCATCTGTCACGCACCAAACAAAACAGCTGTAGCTGTCAGGCAGCGGCCTTCATTTCAGGTTTAGGAAGGGAGATGGAAAAACAAGTGCCCACGCCGACCTCGCTGGTCACCGTAATTTCGCCGGCGTGCTCCTCAATAATGCCGTGAGATATCGATAGACCCAGGCCCGTCCCCTCACCCACCGGCTTGGTGGTAAAGAAAGGATTGAATATATCCTTGATGGTCTCAGCCGTCATGCCGCTCCCGGTGTCCCTGAACTGCAGCTCAATCGACTCAGGCAGATTTTTAGTGGTGATGGTGATGCTGCCGGTACCATCTTTCATTGCCTGCCCGGCGTTGACGATGAGATTTAAAAACACTTGCGACAATTTGCCAGGAAAGCCCTTGATCAGTGGCAAATCCTCGAATTCTTCAATCACTTCCATCGTGAACTTAATCTGATTGTGGGCAAGTTTTAGCGTATTGCGTATACACTCCACGATGTCCACATCTTCCATCTCGCCGGTATCCGACCGCGCAAAGGCCTTTAACCCGGCCACAATCGCCTTCACCCGCTGAATGCCTTCCACGGTCTCTTTCAGCAGATCTCCACAATCCTCAAACAGAAACTCAATATCAGCTTCATCGATAAACGCCTCCAGCGCCTCGGACGCCTGCTGTTGTTGATCACCTGAGTCAGCTCCCACTACGGCACCGACATGCTGATGGTAATCACGGAACTGATCGACCGCGTGAGCCAGTGAATTAACATTACTGAATACGAAAGCCAGTGGATTGTTTATCTCATGCGCCACCCCGGCCGACATGGTGCCAAGAGATGCAAGCTTCTCAGACTGAACCAGTTGTTTCTGCTGCCGCTTAACCTCTTCCAGCGCATCGCCCAACTGGTCGTGCGATTCCTGCAGAGACTGATAGGAGTGGAAGAGCTCACGGGACTTGTCTTCCAGAAGTTGCTCCGCCTTAGCGCGGCGCGCGCGCTCGCGTTTCAGCGCGCGCTGAAGTAGCGCGGTTTCATCATCGGTCATGCGGCAAACTTGAGGTGAAGCCGGCAGGCATCAGCGCCATCGTGCATGCATTCGCTGTGATCCAGGGAGTACTCAGTCTGGAAGTGTTCGGCCGCGCCGCAAACAAGCCCTTCAGCCAGCATGCACATCTTGCGTGGAGAAGAGTAGATCATCGTCAACTCAGCGTCGGTCTCGCTCTCGTACTGGAACTGAGGCAAACCGGCATCCGGATGTAGCTTTCGCACCTCCACGTGGATAACCTGATCGACCGACAACAAGAATTCCTTCAGCGTCATGCCAGGCTTGAAAAAACCCGGATTCTGCTGATGGAAACGCGGGAACATGAACTTGCCGAAAGCGCGAATCAGATCGTTGACCGGTATACCGGATTTTTCGTGCGCGGCCACCACAAGCGAGACGAGCTGTTCATCAGAGTAGGTTTCGGTTGAAACGAACACACCGTCCTGGCCGGTTGCATCAAGCAGAGCCTCCCAGACTTCGAGGCCAAATTCCTGCTCCACCATCTCTTCAAGGAGATTAAACACAACACCTTTCATTCCCTTCCCCACATGTCGCCGTCATCCTGACAGCCCTTACGATCGATTATCGGCACAACAGTTTTAGCCTTTACGTACCATAGTCATGACCATGAGCGCTCTTCCGTCACCCGCCAACACATTACAACACTTCAATCGAAACCGACCGTTGCCTGCGAATCCATACCAGACAAACTGAACGCTGATTAGACGCAGCCCCTTTTGTAAAGAACACATGGCCAGCGCCGATAATTTATCTGATGCCGCTATGAGCCAGAAGCATTCTCCAAGCCACAGACAGGACGTCGTTTTGGATAAAGTACTATTGCTGGTCGACGACGAGCCCTCGATCCTTCGCTCACTGCAGCGACTCTTCTACAAAGCGCCCTACACGGTAATCACCGCAGGCTCAGGATACGAGGCACTGGATATCATTCGTGACCAGCCGGTCTCAGTGCTCGTATCGGACTACTCCATGCCCAATATCACCGGTGCCGAAATGCTTGCGCTGGCCCGCTCGATACGTCCGGAGATGTACACCATTGTGTTGTCGGGCAACAATGACCAGCAGTCAGTCATCCGATCAATCAACGATGGTGGCGCATCAAAGTTTATCGCCAAGCCGTGGGACGAAAACGAACTGTTGAGCACCGTTGCCGAAGGGTTCGAGCGTTGGGCCAGTCAGCACTATTCCTTGCAAATCCCGGGCTTACTCAATCGAACCCATTTCCTGCAGTCACTGAAAGACGCAGTCAGCAATCCCTATTTGAGCGACTACGTCCTCGTCTATATGCAACTGTGCGACAGTCAGGCGATTAGGCAGATCATCGGTTTCACCGACGAGGGTAGCTTTTTCCATCAACTCATTGAACAGTCACAAGCCAGCCTGCCACCAGGGTTTACGCTGGGTATGATCAACGACAGCACCATCGCCGCGTTCGCCCGTCTGGCCGACTTTGATGAGCCGCAGGAAGCGATCATTGAAAGGCTGTTGGCGGCCTTTCCCGCCACTATGGTCTTTCGGCATATCAATGTTCCGATCGCCTTCTCAGTCGGATACTCTGTTTCCAGCCCAACCAGCCACGCTGCGGATGCACTGGCAAATGCAGCGCTTGTCGCTGTTAATCGCGCATCGCGCGAGAATTCGAGCCGCTATATCAAATTCGACCGCCATATGCAGTCGAATGACAACAAAGAGATAGCGATCAAATCTGAATTGCCTGGCGCCCTGTCTCGCGATGAGTTATCTCTGGTCTATCAGCCTAAAATTCGGCTGAGCGACAACTCACTGTGCGGCGCTGAAGCGCTGTTACGCTGGAACAATCCTGCACTGGGTGAGATTTCACCGGTCACCTTTATACCCGTTGCCGAACAACTGGGCGCTATCAATTCCATTGGCGAGTGGGTCATGAAAACCGCAGCGCAACAGTGGTTTGCCCGGGGAACCGCCTCGCACAGCCGGGCCAGAATTTCTGTCAATGTGTCTTCGGTGCAATTGGCGGCCAGTGATTTTATTAATCAGGTGGCGACCGCGATCTCCTGCAGCACCATCTCTGCCGAACTGTTCGAACTTGAGCTGACGGAAACACAAATGATGCGCAATGTAGAGGATAACATCGTACTGCTGCGCGAGCTGCGTGAACTTGGCATCAAGATCTCTATCGACGACTTTGGCACTGGCTACTCGTCGCTCAACTACCTCAATCGCCTGCCACTGGACGTGCTGAAGATAGACCGCTCGTTCATTCACCCGCTTGCCGGGCAAAAAAGCAGCGCTAACCTGGTGCGCAACCTGATACAACTTGGCAGTGATCTGGGTCTGGAGATCGTGGCAGAGGGAGTCGAAACACTGGAACAGCTGGAAATGTTACGAGCCATGGGCTGCCATGTCGTACAAGGCTACTACTTCAGCAAGCCGCTCGCGCTGGCAGATTTCGAAAGCTTTGAGTCGTCCTTCGATAGCGCAGAACAGTATAGAACAGCCGGTTAAATCTGGTTTATTCCAAAAGGATACGGCCGGTGCTGGCCGCCCGACTGGCACCAGTCACACGCCGATTACTTCACTTGATGCACTGCATAGTGGTAGTTCCTGCTCGGGTTACGACGAAACAATCGGGTACAGATACCACACAGCCTTTTTCCATTCACGCAATAGTACTGTGTTAGGGAGCGTGCCCGGGCACGCTTCCCCTTAATCACGACCTAGGAAGTAACGATCTTCAGCAACCTCGAATCCTGTGATTCATCCTTCAGGGATTTGTACTTCGCGATGAAAGTGGCGGTCAAGGTCTGGCCGGCACGCAGCATCAGAACATTCTCGCGCAAATAGACATCCTCTGCCAGGATCATTCCCGGCTCTACATTGTCTATGCTCAGAATCAGCTCTTTGCGTACCGATTGGGACTCCTCCAGATCCTTGTTGATCAGGACGAATTCCTCTACCACTCGTTCATCATAGCGGCGCCCGGCGTTGGATTTTAGATAGCGAATGGCCGCGGCCGAATCCATCGGTGTACCGAGCAAAGCGCCGGAACGCAAGTCATCGTACTCGGCGACAACAAACAGAATACGCGCCTCAATCGGAATATCCTCGCCGGACAGTTTATCCGGATATCCATTGCCACCCACCTGTTCGTGATGCGAGCGGATAATAGTCGCCGCGCGGCTCAAAGGCCCTAGCGCCATCAGCAGTGCTTCACCGTTGGTACTATGTTGCTGATACAGCGCTTTTTGATCCGGCTCCATCTTCTCGTAGGGCGTCATGATGAGGTCATCAGGCAGACCAATTTTGCCGATATTATGCAACTGGGCTGCGTACTGAAGATCCTTGCGCTGAATTTCGTCCAGCTTCAGTCGCTTCGCGACCCGATCGGCCTGCTCCACGATATGCCCGGATCGGCCCTGACTGTCGCCTTCGCGCAGATCAATTATCCTGGCAAACACGGCGATCGAGTCGTCATAGGCGCTCTCGATGACACGTCTTGATTCAACCAGCTCTTTGGTGCGCTCTTTGACTTTCGCCTCAAGTGACTGATTCAGCGCCTGCAGATCGTCATTCTGCTGCCGCGTCAAAGACTCCAGTCGATCTCTTTCATCACGAAGGAATTTGTTTTCAAGCGCGCGCTCGACACACATCTGCAAATCGGTGTCGTCCCACGGCTTGGCGATGTATCTAAAGATACTACCGTTGTTGATCGCGCCAATCGTCGACTCCATATCTGAATAACCAGTCAACAACATGCGTACGGTCTGTGGCCATTGGTTAGCCACCTCGGTCAGAAACTGATGCCCATCCATTTCGGGCATTCGCATATCCGAAATGACAATATCAACTTCGTTGTCGGCCAGCCATTCCAGCCCCTCGGCTGCGCTGTTGGCAATATGTACCTTGTGGCCAGAGCGTCGAAACATGCGTTTGAGTGACATCAGAATCTGCGCCTCGTCGTCCACGCAGAGGATACGACCTTTCAGGGGCGCGTCATTGGTACCACTGTCAGCAGTGGTTGCTTCGACGTCAATTTTTTGAGCTTGCATGGATAGGCGGCATCCGTTCAGTGGGGACTCATCCGTGAGTAACGACAACCGGGGCACGCCCGGCCATCGCCTCAAATATCGGCCTGTGAAAACGGCTCTTGACCGGAAACTCAACCCTCCGATTGCTTGCGGGAAGGAAAATTTCTCTATATTCACCGCGAAACAGTTCAAAAAAAGGGCAAGCCGCCGCTAGTCACGCAAGGAATCGATACAAAATGGAACTTTATGAAACTCCGACTGATATGGGTCCTGGCGGCGACGCTGCTCGCCAGCATGCCGCTCCAGGCACGCGAATACACGTTTGGCATTGTGCCGCAGCAGTCGTCTGCCAAAATTGCCAGGCTCTGGGGACCGATTCTCGCCAACCTCAAGGAGAGTACAGGCATCGACCTGAAGCTCGTGACGGCGAAAGATATCCCGACGTTTGAAAAGCGGTTATCCGCTGGCGAATATGACTTCGCCTACATGAACCCGTACCACTTCACCGTATATAACGCCTCACCCGGTTACGTCGCGATTGCGCGCCAGAAAAACAAGTCGATCAGAGGCATCATGGTGGTGCGCAAGGACAGCCAGCTGACCACCCTGGAAGAGCTTGCCGGCAGCACGCTGGCCTTCCCGTCACCAGCCGCCTTCGCGGCCTCAATCCTCACCCGGGCCGAGATGTACGCCAGTAATATTCCGTTCACACCGCGCTATGTTTCATCGCACGATTCAGTTTATCTGGCCGTTGCGCGCGGTCTGGTTCCAGCCGGCGGCGGGGTGGTGCGCACGTTTAACAATACCGATCCGGCCATTCGAGATCAGCTGCGAATCTTCTGGAAAACGCCAAAATATACCCCTCACGCGTTCGCCGCCCACCCTGATGTACCGTCAGCTGATCGACAAAAAATACAGCAGGCACTGGCCGGCCTCGACACCACAGAGCCGGGACGCACGCTGTTAAAAGCGATCAATTTCAAAGGCATCCAGATTGCCAATAACGAAAACTGGGACGATGTCAGAGCACTCGAACTGACTGAACTCGACAATTAACCACTCGCCCAACGCGGCCGGCATGGTTCCGGCCGCAAGCGCCGACACGTGACCATCATGACGCTTAGATTTAAAACCGTAATTGGTGTCGCGTTAATCGAGGCATTTCTGCTCGCGCTGTTGATTGGCACCGTCGTCAACTACCAGCACGATACGGCAGAAGAGGCACTGCAAAAGCGCGCGCGCACCACCGCCACACTGTTTGCCAGTATGACCAAGGATCCGGTTCTGTCACTGGATCTCGCGACCCTCGACGCCTTTAGCCATGAACTGCTGGACAATCCCGATCTTGTTTACGTGCGCGTGCTGGATGCCACAGGCCAGCTCTACTCCGCCGACGGTGATGCCGACGCGCTGAGTCGGCCGTTCATCGAGGATCAGACCCTGGACGAGGCGACCGACGGCATCTTTGATACCTCGGCAGATATCGTCGAAGCTGACATCATCTACGGTCGGGTTGAAATCGGTTTCAGTACCGGTAGCATCTCTGATGTCATCTCTGACACACGCAGCATGAGTATTGGCATCGCCGCAGTTGAAATGTTGCTGGTGGCCCTCTTTTCCTATCTGCTGGGCACCTACCTGACCAAACAGTTAAAAGTGCTGCGCCGCGCGGCAAAGAAAATCTCGGACGGTGACTTCACCGGGCAAATTGACATCAACACCCGCGACGAAGTGGCAGACGTAGCCTCGGCATTTAATCGTATGTCCAGCGCACTACTCGAATCACAACAGGCGCGCGACAAATTTGAAAAAGAACTGATCGATTTGAACCACACCCTCGAACAGCGGGTTGAGCGGCGTACCGAGAAAATCAACCGGCAGGTAATAGAGCTACAGCAGGCCAACAACAGAATTGAGGAGACACAGGCAAAGCTTGTTCAATCGGAGAAACTGGCCTCTGTCGGCCAACTGGCTGCCGGTGTGGCGCACGAGATCAATAACCCGATTGGCTTTGTCAGAAGTAACCTCAGCAGCCTGTCGGAGTATCTCGAACTCTATCAAAAGCTGATCGAACAGTATCGGCTACTCGACGAACTGCCGGCTGACAAACGCGATAGCGGCGTCGAAAAGATTCGCTCTCTGGAGGAAGAGGAAGATCTGGAGTTCGTCAACGAAGATGCGTTGTCGCTGCTTAAGGACTGCATCGACGGTACCACCCGCGTGCGCGACATCGTGCAGGGCCTGCGCGATTTTTCCAACGTTGGCGGCGAAGGCAAAGAACCTTGCGACATCAACGAGTGCATTCAATCGACATTGCAGATCGTCGCCAGCGGCGTGCCAGCAGGCTGTGAAATTGCCACCGAACTGGAAGACATACCCGACACTCTCGGTCATCGATCCGAACTGTCCCAGGTACTGGTCAACCTGCTGATGAATGCCGCACACGCCGTCGGTGAAAAAGGCGTGGTTACGGTTCGCTCCCGCGTGGTCGATGCAAACGTCACGATCGAGGTGGCAGACAACGGCAGCGGCATCGACGCCAAAATTATCGATAAATTGTTTGACCCGTTCTTTACCACCAAACCGGTAGGAGAAGGTACAGGTCTGGGGCTTGCGATTTCCTACGGCATCATCCGGGATCATGCGGGCGACATCGCCATCGACAGTGAGCTCGGTGTCGGCACGACTGTCACCATCACACTGCCGATCGCCCCGTCGCTCAGCCTGGCCGCCTGATACGGATTCTGTTTACCATCGGATCGGGCTACACTCGGCGCCTCGACACCACGCGACGGCGATTCCTTTGGCACAGCAAATCAAAACGGCATTCACCGAACGCTTCGGTATCGATCACCCGATCATGCTCGCACCAATGGACAAGGTCTCAGGTGGTGCACTCGCGGCAGCTGTATCGGAAGCCGGCGGTCTGGGCATGATCGGTGGCGGCTACGGTGATGAATCCTGGCTTTGCAGCGCAATCGAGCAAGCCGGCAATCACCCGGTTGGCATCGGCTTTATTACCTGGAGTGTGCTGAACAACCCGCAATTGGTGGATATGGCATTGCGCGCCTCGCCGGCCATGCTGATGGTGTCGTTCGGCGATGCCAGCGAAATCATCGACACTGCGCGCAAGGCGGATGTCCCCTGCTGCTGGCAGATTCATCGGCTCGAACAAGCGCGGCAGGCAATCGCTGCAGACGCCGATGTGATTGTGGTGCAGGGTCAGGAGGCCGGTGGCCACGGGATGGATCGCGGCCTGATCTCACTGTTGCCAGCTGTGCGAGATCTGGCGGGCCCCGACCAGCTGCTGCTGGCCGCCGGCGGCATCGCCGATGGCCGCGGACTCGCCGCCGCTCTGATGCTTGGTGCCGACGGCGTCATGATGGGCACCCGCTTCTGGGCGAGCGAAGAGGCAGACGGAATGCGCTCAGCCAAAGAACAGATTGTGAAAACTGCTGGTGATGACACCGTGCGAACAAAAGTCTTCGATATCGCACGAAACGTCGACTGGCCTTTTCACTTCACCGGCCGAGTGGCGAGAAACGCGTTTACCGATCAGTGGCACGGCAACATCAGCACACTGCAACAACAAGCGCAGGAACAGCGTCAGCGCTACGCCGCAAGCGATGAAGAAGACTATCGCACACGCGTGCTGATTGCAGGCGAGGCAAGCGATATGATCCATTCCATCGAACCCGCAGCGGCAATTGTCGAATCTGCTGTGACGAGCGCAGCCGCGCTGCTGCGCGACGCGCGTCGATTCTGTATCGATTGATCTAAATCAACTGTCACAACGGGACGAACTACCACCCTGGTTCTTACGGCCATGCCTGACGGCGCGTCGCAACGACGCGTATGTGTTCACACCATACCAAGCGCTTTTTCAGTGACTGTTCACAGTGCGTCTGTCGTGCACGTGGGGTAGGAGGTCGCACGGAACATACA